>NZ_JBQXYF010000017.1:0-96879 GCF_052645355.1 Halomonas sp. V046 | reverse complement strand
ACTACGACGCCTTCGGCAACCTGACCCGGCGCATCGCGCCCAATGGCCACACCTGGCACTACCAGTACAACGCCGAGCACCGGCTGACCGAGGCCAGCCTCTACCACCAGGCCCCCGCCGCCGGCGATGATGCCACGCCCGTGACCCAGGCCCAGTACGCCTACGACGGCCTCGGCCGGCGCATCTACAAGCGGGTCAAAGCGCCAGGCGCCGCCGACAGGCTGACCGTCTTCACCTGGGACGGCGACCTGCTGCAGAGCGAAGAGAGCTTTCGGGGCGAACTACCGCCCACGCCCTACTTTTATTCGCCGTCAGAGCACCCCGAGCTCACCCGCGAGAACCCCGAGCGAAAGCACTCGATCCCCATCGCCCAGCGACAGCACAGCCTGGCCACGACTCCCGGCATCACCCCGGAGCGCCGCGTCAGCTACCTGTTCGAGCCCGGCAGCTTTATCCCCGCGGCCAAGCTGGCGGCGCACTACAAGGCCATCGAACAGAAAACCGGCAGCGGCACGGTGCTGTACACCGACCATCGACTGGCCGAACAAACGCTCTATTACTTCCAGACCGACCACCTCGGCACGCCCTTGGAGCTCGCCGGCAGCGACGGAAACCTCGCCTGGATCGGCCAGTACCGCGCCTGGGGCAAGCTCACCAAGGCCACCGATGGCAACGGCGACCCAAGCACCACCGACAACCCCTTCCGCTTCCAGGGCCAGTACCACGACGAAGAGACAGGCCTTCACTACAACCGCTTCCGCTACTATGATCCGGAGATAGGGCGCTTCACCACCCAGGACCCGATAGGACTCGCGGGTGGCACCAACCTGTATCAGTACGCGCCGAATCCTACCGGGTGGGTGGATCCGCTGGGGTTGGATGTATTTGATGTGGGGAGTTATCGCGACCTGAGAGGGGCTGTACGGGGTGGGCGCACAGGATTAGATGCCCATCACGCAGGCCAGAAGGCGATCATGAGAGATCTAGTTTCCGGCTATGATCTCAATACAGCACCCGCAATCCTGGTTCCTAAGGAAGGACACACCTTGTCGAGAGAAGGCGTTGGCATTGTTTCTCGAAGCAAAATCAATCCAACAACAGGGCAACCTTTTGACAGCCCAAGAGATCTGCTGGCTAGAGATGTGAAGGAGCTGAGAAGGGTTTACCCAGAAGCTCCTAACAATCAGCTGCAAGAACTTATCGGTCAGAACAAAGAAATGTATCCTGAAATGCGGCGGTGTCGTTGCCCTAGATGATGGAGAAAACAATGAGCACAGACATCCACGTGATTGAGTCAATCTTCTCTGAGCTTCTCGGGGAGGTTTTTGAAAGCTATAAGAAAAATCTGTCGAAGCCCGATGATGCCGACAAGCAAGGGAGCGATCCATACTCCAGAGCCAGAAACGCTCTCCGAGACTTGTCTACCGAAGACAAGCAAGCTATTTTCGACTTCATCAGATTGGCGATGGTAGATACCTCTTCCGTCATATTCGGAACCATCGACGGTTCTCATTTTCCGGAGAATATCGATAGGGATTTTTCCTTGGAGTACGACGGTGAAAAAATTCATGGCTCATTGCAGGACGAGCTTATCTCCTTGGCCGAAGACCAAGGAGTATATAAGTAACTGTAGGGTCTCGACTGATCAGCCACTGAGCTAACAACCCCAGTACAACACCGAGCACCTGTCGGGTCCCGGCTGACCGAGGCCAGCCTCTACCACCAGGCCCCCGCCGCCGGCGACGATACCGTGCCCGTGACCCAGGCCCAGTACGCCTACGATGGCCTCGGCCGGCGCATCTACAAGCGGGTCAAAGCGCCAGGCGCCGCCGACAGGCTGACCGTCTTCACCTGGGACGGCGACCTGCTGCAGAGCGAAGAGAGCTTTCGGGGCGAACTACCGCCCACGCCCTACTTTTATTCGCCGTCAGAGCACCCCGAGCTCACCCGCGAGAACCCCGAGCGAAAGCACTCGATCCCCATCGCCCAGCGACAGCACAGCCTGGTCACGCTCCCCAACATCACCCCGGAGCGCCGCGTCAGCTACCTGTTCGAGCCCGGCAGCTTTATCCCCGCGGCCAAGCTGGAGGCGCACTACAAGGCCATCGAACAGAACACCGGCAGCGGCACCGTGCTGTACACCGACCATCGACTGGCCGAACAAACGCTCTATTACTTCCAGACCGACCACCTCGGCACGCCCTTGGAGCTCGCCGGCAGCGACGGTAACCTCGCCTGGATCGGCCAGTACCGCGCCTGGGGCAAACTCACCAAGGCCACCGACGGCAACGGCAACCCAAGCACCACCGACAACCCCTTCCGCTTCCAGGGCCAGTACCACGATGAAGAGACAGGCCTTCACTACAACCGCTTCCGCTACTATGATCCGGAGATAGGGCGCTTCACCACCCAGGATCCGATAGGACTCGCGGGCGGCACCAACCTGTATCAATACGCGCCGAATCCCACCGGATGGGTGGATCCGCTGGGGTTGAGTAAAAGCTGTTGTGGGGGGCAATTTGATACCACCGGAAGGCCTCTCAGTAGTCGCCAATACTCCGTTTATGCGGAGTCAAACCTAACACCCGGAGAGCACTACCCTGGACGTTCAGACCGGGCGCATTTCCAAGAAGGGAATCGACAGCTACATGAACAGTTCCAATCTAACCCCAATTTTGCAGCCTCCATGGATAGTCAGTATCCCGGAATAGTTGATAGAGTTAAGCCGGGACCAATGGGGGCGCACACTAGAGCTGCGCCATATCCGGGTAGAGAAGGCTTGACATGGCACCACCATCCGGACCGAGAAGGTGTGATGCAATTGGTCCCAAGAGCCCAGCACCAGGCGAAGGGAAGTGTTCAAGAGGTTCTGCACCCTGGTGGACGTGGCGGAATGGAAAATTGGGGTGGTGGACGATAACCACTTTGGGACGGGAGCTCATATGGAAAACAAAACTCACGCTCTTATCGACGTGCTGAAGAACACCGAGAACTTCGACCTCGATTATGCTTTATTCCTATCGGCAAGGCCTTGGAAGACTGACACAAAAGCCTTAGTGCTGGATCCTGATGATGTTGGTGACCCAACCGACCCAGATGCGGATCCCCAAGAAGCGAAGGACTTGGGGATGCAGTATGCGCTCATGATGCAAGATATTGATGATATCTGTGAAAACCTAAAATCACAGGTTAGCTTACCCAGTGATGAGGATTTTTTGAAAGCATTCAACTTCTATATGGAAAACGATGCGTTTATCCAAATATTTGATGGAAATTGACACCCTCCACCCAGCAACAGCGATGCCTGTCAAGCTTGTTGGAACATCGGATCACGCCGTTTCTAACTGCTGATTCTGCATAAAGATCGGATCTTCCTGATCGGGATTCAGCCAGGCTGTGCGACGAGGCATCCAGTTGCGAGTGGTGCCACTCCAACGCCCTGGATGTTGTCGCTTGGCATCGGCATAGATGGCATCCCGCTTGGCCAATATAGCCCCGTCTTGGCCGGCATGCCGCTCGGCCGGTGTGGCGAAGCGAATGGCGCTGTGGCGGTGCTCGTAGTTGTACCACTGCACAAAACCGGCCACCCAGCGCTGAGCCGCCGCCAGATCGCTATAGCCTTCTACCGGATAATCCGGGCGGTATTTGCAGGTACGAAACAGCGACTCCGAGAAGGCGTTGTCATTGGAGACCCGTGGCCGGCTGTATGACGGCGTGATGTTCAGCCGCTGCAACGTCACTTGGAGCGTCGAGCCTTTCATGGCAGGGCCGTTGTCGGCGTGCAACACCAACGGCTGGTCGATACATCCCGCACGCAGGACGGCGCGCTGGATCACCTCGCTGCTGTTGGCCATGGACTCCTGGTCGAATACCTCAGCATCAACGATCTTACAGCTGAAGATATCGATAATCATGTACAGATAGTAGAACTGGCCACGTACCGGGCTTGGCAAGTACGTCACATCCCACGTCCAGCAGGCATTGGGACGCGTGACGCGGTGGCGCTGAGGGTCACCTTTGGGGCGTGGCGCACGAGCTCGGCCACGTGGATGCTGCTCATCGTGATCTCGGAGGATGCGGTAGTAGCTGGACTCAGATGCCACGTAGAGGCCTTCCTCGTCCAACAGGCGCGGCACGATCTGCCCCGGCGGCAGACTGGCAAACTCAGGGCGATGACAGATATCCAGCACCTGCTGTCGCTCCTCCGGCATCAGCGCATGGCTTGGAACAGGACGCTCGGCCTTGGGACGGCGGTCTTGATTCCCACGCGCCCAGCGGCGGTAAGTGTTGGTGCCAATGCCAAGCTCTGCGCATGTGGTCTGTAGGCGGGCTCCTCGGGCACGCGCCTTATTGATCAGCTGGATGGCTTCTTGGCGATCTGGGGTGCTGATCATTCGTCCTCGTCCCCCCAGATCGCTCGAGCCTTTTTTCTCAGCGTGAGCAGTGCGGCAGTTTCAGCGAGAGCCGCGTCCTTGCGGCGAAGCTCGCGTTTGAGTTCGAGATTCTCCCGGCGATCCGCCCGCTCTCCTGGCGGGCGGCGCGCTCACTGCGCTCGTTGGCGCCTTCGCAACTTGCACGCCAGCGTTCGCCTACGACGCCCAAGGGCGCCTGGTGCGCGCGGCCAATCTCGACAGCGAGACTCGCTTTCACTTCGACGGTGAAGACAACCTGATCGCCGAGGTCCAGCGCCACCGGCTCCCCGGGGGCAGCGGCTACAGCAGCGTCACCCGCCACACCCACGATGCCCTGGGCAACCGCGAGACCACCACCCTGCCGAGCGGCCAGCAGATCAGCTGGCTGCGCTATGGCGCCGGCCACGTGCAGGCCATGGCCGTGGATGGCCAGGAGCTCTTCGGCTTTACGCGTGACAGCCTGCACCGCGAGGTGCATCGCCATCAGCAAGGGCGTGAGACCGAGTCGCGCTATGACCCGGTGGGGCGCCTGATACAGCAGCACAGCTGGCAACGTCTACCCGGGAAGGACGTTGCCCCTGACGCAAGGCGCCGCCAGACCAAGCGCCAATGGCACTACGCCGACAATGGCCTGCTGACGGCCACCGACGACAGCCTGCGCGGCACCACTCGCTACGGCTACGACCCGCTGGGGCGGTTGCGTCAGGCCGTCTCGCCCACCCACGACGAACGCTTCGCCTTCGACCCCGCAGGCAACCTGGTGGACCCCGACGATAGCACCGGCAAGAACGAGGGCACGGACAAGAACGAGGACAGCTCCCTGGCGACGCGCTGGGCCAGCGGCCGAGAAACCGGTCAGCGCAGCTGGGTCGACTACCCCAACGCCCCCAAGCTGTCGCCGGCCATGGGCAACCTGCTCAAGCGCTACGCCGGCACCCACTACCACTACGACGCCTTCGGCAACCTGACCCGGCGCATCGCGCCCAATGGCCACACCTGGCACTACCAGTACAACGCCGAGCACCGGCTGACCGAGGCCAGCCTCTACCACCAGGCCCCCGCCGCCGGCGACGATGCCGTGCCCGTGACCCAGGCCCAGTACGCCTACGACGGCCTCGGCCGGCGCATCTACAAGCGGGTCAAAGCGCCAGGCGCCGCCGACAGGCTGACCGTCTTTACCTGGGACGGCGACCTGCTGCAGAGCGAAGAGAGCTTTCGGGGCGAACTACCGCCCACGCCCTACTTTTATTCGCCGTCAGAGCACCCCGAGCTCACCCGCGAGAACCCCGAGCGAAAGCACTCGATCCCCATCGCCCAGCGACAGCACAGCCTGGCCACGCTCCCCAACATCACCCCGGAGCGCCGCGTCAGCTACCTGTTCGAGCCCGGCAGCTTTATCCCCGCGGCCAAGCTGGAGGCGCACTACAAGGCCATCGAACAGAAAACCGGCAGCGGCACCGTGCTGTACACCGACCATCGACTGGCCGAACAAACGCTCTATTACTTCCAGACCGACCACCTCGGCACGCCCTTGGAGCTCGCCGGCAGCGACGGAAACCTCGCCTGGATCGGCCAGTACCGCGCCTGGGGCAAGCTCACCAACGCCAACGATGGGAATGGCGGCAACGCGGCCACTGACAACCCCTTCAGATTCCAGGGCCAGTACCATGATGAAGAGACAGGCCTTCACTACAACCGCTTCCGCTACTATGATCCGGAGATAGGGCGCTTCACCACCCAGGATCCCATCGGGCTCATGGGTGGTGCGAACCTGTATCAGTACGCGCCGAATCCCACTGGGTGGGTGGACCCGCTGGGGTTGAGTGGTAGCCCGTCGACTGCAACTCATGTCGCTTACCAAGGACTCGATGCAACGACAGGGAAACCATACGTAGGCTATGCCAGCATGCAAGGTCAGCGAACATCCCAAGAAGTAATTGATTACAGGTATAGTGGAGACTATGCCCGATTTAGTGGCGAACCGCCGGAAGCTCTGTACGACGGTTATGGTCAAGAAGGAAAAAATACAGCCCGTGGCCTAGAGCAACGAACATTCGAAAATCTTGGAGGGTTGGATGGCACTGCTAACAGACAAAATCCCGTGGGACCGAAAAACCCGAGAAGAAGCGATTACCTAGCAAGTGCAGATGAGTATCTAGGCATTAAAGAGAATGGAGGAAGCTGCTGCCGCAGCCGCTAACATATGGGAAAAAGAATCACTTGGAATCCTGAAGATTTTGTCAGCTTAAAGCTTCGCAGCAACCTATATACTATAGGTCAAATGCTAAACAAGCCAGCGATGCAGTTTTTCGACAAGTTTAACCATGATGGAAACTGGGGAGAAACCTCCCTCAGAAACGACGATTTATTATTCAAAGCCTTCATCTCAACAAAAGATGTTATAAAAGATCTCGCTGTTGAAAGACTGCCTAAGGAAAAATTTAACTCAGCGGACTTAAAATACGACTCTTTATGGATAAAACCATACACCCTAACAATGGATAGAGACCACTACAAGGGAAAACAAGGAGACTTCCCCTTTCTAGGCGGAAAAATAGTCGACCTGGGAACAAGCGGTAAAATAAGCACGACCCGCGCACCAGTAATACAAGAAGACCTCACACTCCCTACTGATCGTGAATTAATCGAGAGAATTGAACTGACAAACATGTGGAGCAGTGCCAGCCTCAACGATCGACTGTGTCGTTTCTTTGATACAGGAATTGATCGGGATGATCTAAAGTTCGAAATATTCCCCGGACTATGGAATGACAGAGAAAAAATTCGTCCTTTAACCTGCCGCCTACCTATACCATTCAGGTAACTACACGCAGGGCCTCGGACGATCAATTACTGACCTAATATCAGGCGTTCTATTACTTCCAGACCGACCACCTCGGCACGCCCTTGGAGCTCGCCGGCAGCGACGGTAACCTCGCCTGGATCGGCCAGTACCGCGCCTGGGGCAAACTCACCAAGGCCAACGATGGTAATGGCGGCAACGCGGCCACTGACAACCCCTTCAGATTCCAGGGCCAGTACCACGATGAAGAGACAGGCCTTCACTACAACCGCTTCCGCTACTATGATCCGGAGATAGGGCGCTTCACCACCCAGGACCCGATTGGACTCGCGGGTGGCACCAACCTGTATCAGTACGCGCCGAATCCCACCGGATGGGTGGATCCGCTGGGGCTGTGCAAATGTCCAAGCACAACAGCGTACGAGGTTGGGACTTTTGACGATTTGCGTAATCGATCTCAAGTTGGTGATGGGTTAGATATTCATCATGCTGTTCAAAAGCACCCTGCTGGACAGGTAGTTCCAGGTTATGACCAAAAAACGGCGCCATCAATGGCTGTGCCGAGTGCAGAACACAGATCTATACCGACTCTCAGAGGCGAATATTCCGCCCCCCAGAGAGCTTTTGGCTAAAGATGCCAGAGACTTGAGAAACTACACAAACGCTCCAAACTCATCAATCCAAGATCTAATATCTCTTAACAAAGAGATGCACCCCGGAACTCTTAATAAATAGTGGTAAAAAAATGACTTCTGATGAATTTGTCAACGCCTTCAAAGTGGCGGTAAAAGATGCCGCAATCAAAGATTCAATCGCTGTCTTACAGTCCCCCCCGGGGAGGAAGCCAGCAAAGGAGATTGTTGAAGCATCACACTTTTACAACAATTTGGATGACGAGGGCCGACAGATGGTTGACTTAATAATAAAACATGTCGCTGAAGGGGCTTCTTTTGGAGCACTGTGTGTTCTGGATGGTGTTAGAGCAATAGAATCAGGAGCCGAAAAAGGAGAAATAATCCTAAACTATAAAAAAAACGGAGCAACAACCAACATAAACAAAAACAACGACCTTCATGACATATATAATTCAAAGTAACGGTCTAGTTGCCGAACCCAAATGGAGGGTCTCGGATGATCAGTCATTGACCTGAAACCAGGCGCTTTATTACTTCCAGACCGACCACCTCGGCACGCCCTTGGAGCTCGCCGACAGCGACGGCAACCTCGCCTGGATCGGCCAGTACCGCGCCTGGGGCAAGCTCACCAAGGCCACCGACGGCAACGGCGACCCAAACACCACCGACAACCCCTTCAGATTCCAGGGCCAGTACCACGATGAAGAGACAGGCCTTCACTACAACCGCTTCCGCTACTATGATCCGGAGATAGGGCGCTTCACCACCCAGGATCCGATAGGACTCGCGGGCGGCACCAACCTGTATCAATACGCGCCGAATCCCACCGGATGGGTGGATCCGCTGGGGTTGAGTGGAAACTGTGATTGTTCTCGGGCTTCAGGTGGTGCTCACAGGGATGTACGCGGCACCCCAGGTAATGAATCACACCATATGCCTGCTGACTCAGTGAGCCCTATCTCAAGGAACCGGGGTCCAGCTGTTTCAATGCGGCAAGACGATCATAGGCAAACGGCTAGCTGGGGAAATTCAAAGGGAGCTAGGGCGTACCGTGAACAGCAAGGCCGTTTAATTGAGCAAGGAAATTTCCGAGGTGCGCAGCAGATGGATATAGATGACATGCAATCGAAATTTGGCGACCGATACGATGAATGAATTAGTCAAATGCAACAATACACCACCAAACTAGGGCTATAGGAATTCGAATATGCCATACTTAATATCCCCTTTAGAAGGGGTGGGTGCAATTGAATTTGGCATGCAGGCATCTTCCGTCAGGATGCTAATAGGAAAAGACTATACTAGCTTTAAACGAAACGTAACAGATGAATTTCCGTGCGACTACTACAAAGACAAAGGGCTTTTCATCTACTACAAGTCCCCCGGAGTCGTTGAGGCTATAGAACTCACACACCCGGCATCTCCAGAGCTAGACTGCAGCCCCTTACTAAGCATGACTTTCAAGGACTTAAAAAAACTTCTTAAAAAATACGACAACAACCTTGAGACTGATGGGTGCTCATCAATTTCACATGCTCTCGGAATTGGAGCTTACGCACCAAAGGCCATTGAGGAAGAGTCCTGTGAAATTGAAAGCATTATTGTTTTTGAGAAGGGATATTATGACTAAGCGTAGGGTCTCGACTGATCAGCCACTGAGCTAACAACCCCAGTACAACGCCGAACACCGGCTGACCGAGGCCAGCCTCTACCACCAGGCCCCCGCCGCAGGCAACGATGCCGTGCCCGTGACCCAGGCCCAGTACGCCTACGATGGCCTCGGCCGGCGCATCTACAAGCGGGTCAAAGAGCCATGCGCCGCCGATGTCGGCGTCCGAGCGATAAGTCCGTAAATCATCAAATCAGACTCTCCTTCCCCACGCCACAAACTCACCGGCATCAGCGAACGAACTCATCAGGCCGCGATGGGCCGGTCGAGTACTGGAGCCCCGCACACGAAACGGGCGCCCTTCTCGTGAAGGGCGCCCGTCATGACATCGCTCTTTGGGCGGAAGATTGCCATATCTCTTACAGGGCTTTCACCAGGTCCTCGATATCGCTGTGAGCCTGGGTCAGGGCCGCTTCCTTGGCGTCTTCCCCCATGTTCAGACCCTCGGCGAACACGCTGTCGAGCTGCTTGATGCCGATCAGCCCCAGCATGTGGGTAATGTGCGGCGTCTGGGTATCCATGGCGGTACCAGCATACTTGCCGCCGCGGGCACCGAGCAGGATGGCACGCTTACCTTCCAAAAGCCCAACCGGACCCTTCTCGGTGTAGCGGAAGGTCTCGCCGGCGCGCAGGATACGGTCGAACCATGCCTTGAGCTGAGACGGAATCCCCAGGTTGTACATGGGGACCGCAAGCACGATCACGTCGTTACCGCGCAGCTCTTCGAGTAGCGCATCGGAGCGCGCGGCCAGCTCGACCTGAGCCGGTGTACGCTCGTCGGCGGCGACCTGCCAGCTACCCAACTCGTCGATGCCCAGGTGCGGCAAGTCGTCGGCCACCACATCACGCGTGGTCACCGCGATATCGTCTCGCCGCTTGGCCAGGCGCTGGAAGTGACGAGCAAGGCCGATGGACTGACCGCTGTCGCCGAGAATGGATGAGGTGATCAGTAGAATGCGAGTCATCATGGGCCTCCTGGGCCGTTGTTGAACCATGACGCGCATCTTATCCGCTAATTTTTTCGACAAAAAGCGCAAATAACCGAGGAGTTTGTTCGAAAAAAACGAATAAAGTTGACCAAAGCTCGCCCCCGGTCGACACGTCGCCGCGCTCGCCCCTGACGCTCGCGGCGCCTCTCCTCTGCCCTGCCGGCGTGGTTCAAGGCCCGGGCGCCCCTGGCCATATTGCCCTCGGTAGAACGGTCGAGCCCGCGATAGCCGCGGCGCCTGCCCTTATCGTTGCGACCAATCGTCGGCCCCGCTGGCGTCGCGTCAGGGGGCGATGCCCTGGCCACAGCCCTTGAACTGGCGGCCGTTGATGTCCAGCGTGACCCGCGCCGGCCATGGCGTGCCGGCCATGTCGTCGAAGCAGGCCCGGGACTCGACGCGTAACTTGAATGGGGCGTCGGCGCGACCGCTTTGCAGGATCACCCGGCCCTCTCCGTTATCCAGCGTGGTGACCCGGTACGGCAGGCTAACCTTGCGCTCGCCGTAGTCCAGGGTCAGGTCGATACGCGGCACGTCGTTGGCCAGGCTCAGGTGCCAGCCGGGTTCGTTGCCGCGGGCGAAGAACATCACGCCGGGCTTGTCGCTGCGACGCAGCGAGTCGCGCCGGGTATTGGCCTGGCATTCCAGACGCCCGCGAGAGCTTTCCACCACCAGTTCATCGCCCTTGTCCCAGGCGCTGATCTCGCCCTTCTGGTAATGGCTGCCACTGGCGACCACGGCCTGGGGCAATTGCTCGGCGCCATGGGCACTCCACAGGCGCAGCGCTTCAGGCTGCGCGGCGGTGATCACGTCCTGAGACGGTGCACAGCTCCAGCCGACGAAACTGGTGGCATCGCCGATAAACAGCAGCGATGGCAACAGCGGCGCCTTGGCCTCGCCCCCAGATACCGTGCTGGACGCTCCCCCGGCCGAGGCATTTCGATCCTCTAGCGTCGGCGAGCCACTCGGCGCCGAAACGCAGCCGGTGAGCCACAGCACACCGACAATGGCAGATAGGGGACGCAACAAGGATCGAGACATGACGAGCTCCTGACGACACAGTAAGAGGACGATGAACTACCACAAGAAGCGGGCGGGAGGCTCACTTGCCCTCCCGCCCGCTACCTTACCAGCCCTGGCCGCATGCCGTTACTCAGGCATGGCGACGGCGCAAAATCCGCGCGGCCTCAACCATGTTGGCCAGCGCCGGTTCGACCTCCGACCAGCCACGGGTCTTGAGCCCACAGTCGGGGTTGACCCACAGCCGTTCCAGGGAAATCCGCTCGGCGGCCTTCTCCATCAGCGCAACCATCCAGTCGACGTCGGGCAGATTCGGTGAGTGAATGTCGTAGACGCCCGGCCCGATTTCGTTGGGGTAATCGAAGTCGCGGAAGGCATCCAGCAGCTCCATGTCCGAGCGCGAAGTCTCGATGGTAATGACGTCGGCATCCAGGTCGGCGATGGACTCGATGATGTCATTGAACTCCGAATAACACATATGGGTATGAATCTGGGTGGCATCGGCCACGCCGGATGCCGACAGACGGAAGGCTTCCACCGCCCAGGCCAGGTACTCGCCCCAGGCCGCGCGGCGCAGAGGCAGGCCTTCACGCAGTGCCGGCTCATCGATCTGGATGGCGTGGATGCCGGCGGCCTCGAGATCGCAGACTTCATCACGCAGGGCCAGCGCGATCTGGCGGCAGGTCACCGAGCGCGGCTGATCATCGCGCACGAAGGCCCACTGCAGCATGGTCACCGGCCCCGTCAACATGCCCTTCATCGGCGCGTTGGTCAGTGACTGAGCGTACTGGCTCCAGGCCACGGTCATCGGCTCGGGGCGGGCGACATCGCCGAACAGGATCGGCGGCTTGACGCAGCGCGACCCATAGCTCTGGACCCAACCGAAGCGCGTGAAGGCGTAGCCGTCGAGCTGTTCGCCGAAGTACTCGACCATGTCGTTGCGCTCGGGCTCGCCGTGGACCAGCATGTCGAGCCCCAGCGCTTCCTGAATCTTGACCGCGTACTCGATCTCGGCCTTCATCTGCGCTTCGTAATCGCTTGCCGGCAGGTCGCCAGCCTTGAACCGACGGCGCGCGGCACGAATCTCGGCGGTCTGGGGAAAGGAGCCGATCGTCGTGGTCGGAAACAGCGGCAACCCGAGCACCCGGCGCTGCGCTTCGCCACGCGTGAGATAGGCACTGTGGCGCTGGGCATCGGCATCGGTCAGTGCCGCCAGGCGGGTCGCGACCTCGGGGCGATGGATGCGCGGCGAGGCCTGGCGCGACGCCTGTGCCTGACTGGCCGCCGCCAGGCGCGTTTCATCCTCGGCGCCGAGGCGGCCGCCCAGCGCTCGGGCCAGGGTCACGGTCTCATCAAGCTTCTGGCGGGCGAAGGCGAGCCAGCTCTTGAACTCGGCATCGAGCTCGGATTCCCGTTCCAGGTCGACGGGCACGTGCAGCAGCGAGCAGCTCGGTGCGATCCATAGCCGCTCACCGAGACGTGCCTGGGCCGAGGCAAGCTCGTCGCGCAGCCGAACCAGGTCGGCGCGCCAGATGTTGCGGCCATCGATGGCGCCCACCGACAGCACCTTGTGGGGCAGCAGGCGGTCGATCAGGGCGTCGACGTCCTGGGGGGCACGCACGGCATCGATATGAAGCCCCGCCACCGGCAGCCCCACCGCCAGCGACAGGTTGTCGCCCAGCCCCCCAAAATAGCTGGCGACAAGTAGCTTGACCGGGGCTGCCTGGAGACTGTGGTAGGCGCGTTCATAGGCGTTTTGCCAACTCGCCGGAAGGTCCTGGGCCAGGGCCGGTTCATCGAGCTGTACCCACTCGACCCCAAGATCCGCCAGACGCACCAGAATCTCGCCATAGACGCCGATCAGGCCATCGAGCAGGGTCAGCCGGTCGAAGGCCGCCTCGCCGCGCTCCTTGCCGAGCCACAGCCAGGTCAGCGGGCCAGTCAGCACGACCTTCAGTGGATGTCCGAGCGTATTGGCCTCTTCCACTTCGTCGAACAGACGGCTGCCGGCCAGGCAGAACTCCTGGTTGGAATGTAGCTCCGGCACCAGGTAGTGATAGTTGGTATCGAAGTACTTGGTCATCTCGCAGGCGGCGGCGGGCTCACCGCTGGGCGCCCGCCCCCGGGCCATGCGAAAGGCGGTGTCGAGATCGACCTCCCCGCGGGCGACTTCATCCTCGGCGGCGAAGCGCTTCGGCACGGCACCGATCAGGGTGGAAACGTTCAGGACCTGATCATAAAAGGCGAAGTCGCCCACGGTGATCATGTCCAGGCCGGCGTCACGCTGGTCCTGCCAGTGGCGCAACCGCAGCTCGCGGCCCGCCTGCTCAAGGGCGTCGCGATCGATGTCGCCCTTCCAGTACGCCTCGGTGGCGCGCTTGAGCTCGCGGTCGGCGCCGATGCGAGGATAGCCGAGAACATGAGAAATAGTCATGATTAACCCTTGAGACCATGAATGATACGACGAAGTGTCGCTGGCCAGGAGGGGGTGAATCAAACTAAACTTACTAATCTTTATTATGAAAGCAGCTCACGATCATGCTTGAACTCCGCCATCTGCGCACCCTGGTCGCACTGCGCGACGCCGGCTCCCTGGTGGAAGCCGCCGAGCGGGTCCACTTGACCCAGTCCGCCCTCTCCCATCAGCTCAAGGATCTGGAGGAGCGCCTGGGCAACCCGCTGTTCCTGCGCAAGACGCGGCCGGTCGAGTTCACCCGGGCCGGCCTGCGCCTGCTGGCACTGGCCGAGCAGGTCCTGCCCACTGTGCGAATGGCCGAGCGTGACCTGGCCAGGCTCGCCGGCAACGAGCAGGGCCGCCTGCACATGGCGATCGAGTGCCATAGCTGCTTTCAGTGGCTGATGCCAACGGTGGATCACTTCCGCGACCACTGGCCGGAGGTGGAAATCGACATCCCCGGCGGCCACCACTTCGATCCGTTGCCGGCGCTTGCCCGGGAACACCTCGACCTGGTCATCACCGCCGACCCTCAGCCGCTGTCCGGCGTTCACTACGAGCCGCTATTCCGCTACGAGGGGCTATTGGCGGTGGCTCGCCAGCACCCCTTGGCGGGCCGGCCCTATGTAACGCCAAAGGATCTCGCCGACGAGACCCTGATCAGCTACCCGGTGGAACGCACGCGGCTGGATGTCTTTACCCAGTTTCTGGACCCTGAGGGGGTCACGCCAAAGGAAGTGCGTACCGCCGAGCTGACCATCATGATGATGCAGCTGGTGGCCAGCGGGCGCGGGGTCTGCGCTCTGCCCAACTGGGCGCTGACCGAGTACCTGGAAAGGGACTATGTGAAGGCGGTAGGACTTGGCGAGAGCGGGGTCTGGAGCACGCTGTTTGCGGCGATACGTGAGGAGACGCGTGATGCCCCCTGGATGGAGGACTTTCTGCGTACCGCCAGGGAAACGTCCTTCGCGGTGCTCGAAGGCATCAAGCCGGCCTGACTGGGCGCCACGGCGCGTGCCGCCCTCAGTCTCGGCGTCGCGGCAGTATCAGCGTAAACCTCGCACCGTGTAGCGTCGGGCTCTCGTCGACCATGACGCTGCCGCCGTGCCAGGCCATGATCTTCTGCACGATGGAAAGGCCAAGGCCATAGCCACCAGAGCGCCGAGTGCGGCTGTCATCGAGTCGGGCAAAAGGCTTGAAGATGTCCTGGCGCGACCCCGCAGGCACCCCTTCTCCGTCGTCTTCCACTTCCACGCGCACCAACCGCGCCTCTCGATGCAGGCTGACCCTCACCCGCCCATGGGCATGCCGACAGGCATTGCCGACCAGGTTCTGGATCGCCCGCTGCAGATAACGCGAATCGGCCGACACGTCGATCTCGGCTCCGGCGGCGAGCTGAACGTCGAGGTGCCCATGAAGCGGCATCAGTGATTCGATCACGCGTTCGCAGGTCTCCCGCAGGGCCACCGGCGATGGCGTCGGATCGACGCCATTGATCGTCTCACTGTCCAACCGGGCGTAGGTCAGGATTTCATCGATCAGGTCATCGAGTTCGTCGATATCACCATCGACGCCTTGAAGTTGGCGCTGAACCAGGGTGTCTTCAGACATGTCGCCGACCATCTGCACGGCAAAGCGAATCCTGGCCACCGGCGTACGCAGTTCGTGGGAGACCGCACGAATCATGTCCTGCTGGGCGCGCAGCAGTGTCTGTACCTGGGAGGCCATGCCGTTGAACGCCATGCCCACCCGTCCGAGAAAATCACCGCTCTCGACCTTGACCCGCGTGTCCAGTCGGCCGTTGGCCAGCCGGGTAGCCGCCATCTCCAGGCGTGACATGCGCGCCTCGATACCACGCACGATCAGGTAGATGACGATGGCAAGTGCCGCCATCAGCAGTACCAGCAACGATACCAACAGGGCCGGCGGCAGCGTTTCATAGGCGGCCATCGGCCCGACCGTCAGCCAGCAGATCGGCTCGCCAGGGGGTGACAGCTCCATGAACAGCATCACCGACCAGCGCTCGGGCAACAGCCGCAACTGGACTTCCCCGTTGGAGAGTCGTTCGAGCTGACGAGCATCGAGCTCGGCCGGCGGTTCCCGGCTCAAGGCAATATTGAGTCCAGACTCGGCCAGGAAGTCGAGCCGTTCCATGCGATGTTCGGCCTTGACGCTGGTCAGCCAAGTGCCCGCCAAGAGGGTCAAACCACGCAACTGGCGCTCCGAAAGTCCGACCATGGAAACTTCCAGCACCGCCTCCCCGCTGGGAATCATGCGCTGAAACCGCCAGCCATGCTCGCCGTCGTTATGCACCAGCACGCCGCCACGCTGCAGGCGGATCCGAGTGAAATAGCTAGGCGACAGGGCCGCCATGGGGACCAGCCGAAACGACATGTCGAGGGCTTCGGCACGGTCATGCAACCAGGTCTTGCGCTGATCCATCGGCAAGTCGTCGACGATCTCGGTCAACAGCCGCAGCGGGGCGGAGGCCAGCGACTCCCGGTACTGCTCGATACGGATCTTGTCGATCAGGGCGAGCCCCGCCATGGCCACACCAAGCGCCAGCACCAGGGTCGCCGCCAACATCACGTAGACCCTTAGAAAGGTGCTGTCAGCCAGGGTTCTACGCATCGACTCAGTGGTCCTTGACGAACAAGTAACCCTTGCTCCTCACCGTCTTGATGCGGTGGGGATGATGAGGATCGTCGCCGATCTTGGGACGGATGCGAGACACGCGCACGTCGATGGAGCGATCCTGGCCGTCGTAGCGAATGCCACGCAGCTGGGAAAATATCTCTTCGCGGGTCAGTACCCGTCCGGCATGACTGGCCAGCAGCCACAGCAGGTCGAACTCGGCGCTGGTCAATTCGATCCGCTCGCCCTTGAGCCAGGCTTCCCGAGTCGAATTGTCGACCTCGAGATCGGAGAACGTCAGTCGGCTGTCGCCACCGTTGTCGCTGGCATCCAGCCGGCGCAGCAAGGCGCGCATGCGCGCCAGCAGCACTCGGGGCTGAACCGGCTTCGGCACGTAGTCATCGGCGCCCATCTCGAGGCCCAGGACCTGATCCATGTCATCGGTGCGGGCGGTCAGCATCAAGATCGGGCCCGGGTAGTCACTGCGTACCCGACGGCAGATCGAGAGGCCATCTTCGCCCGGCAGCATCAGGTCCAGAATCACCAGATCCGGCTGTAGGGCAAGAATTCGCTCCACTCCCTTGCCGCCGTCATCTTCCAGCGAGACACGAAAGCCATTGGCTTCCAGGTAGTCCCGGGTCAGGCCGGCGAGGCGTTCATCATCTTCGATGATCAGCACATGATCCTGCTCACGTTGATCCAGGCGATCTTCCATAGGGTCTTCATTCCTTCAGCGGTCTCGACGCGCTATCCACACTAGCCACACCGCTATGGGCGAGCAATGTCACAAGCTTTCACATAAGGATACCCGAAATTTCTCGCTGCGCCTGCGCCTTCGGCACACTGCCACAACCGCGCCACCACGGGCGCTTCGGCGGAGCCCCCATTTGACCCCAGTTTGAACACAGTCCATCCACAAGGTTATCCACTTGATGAGTGCCAAAAACCACACTATCTTGTGTTCCAAATCAAATGAGGCACCACATCATGTGCCTCTAGCAATCACTCCCACGACTGTCAACCACCGCTTTTCGGCGCGGATGGCAGCGTAGAAATCCCCAGGAAGGAGCCTCGGCGCCATGGACACCCTCGCATCCCCGGACCGCTCGTCCGTCTCCGTCACTGCACCTCAGACCTTGCGCGTCATCAAGCGCACTGGCGACGTGGCGCCCTTCGACGCCGGCAAGATCGCAGTAGCCATGAGCAAGGCCTTCATTGCGGTGGAAGGAGACAACGCGGCCACGTCATCCCGCGTTCGCGATCTGGTCAAGGAATCCGCCGATGCCATCGCCAGGGCCTTCGCTCGACGCATGCCCGACGGCGGAACTGTCCATATCGAGGACATTCAGGACCAGGTCGAACTGGCGCTGATGCGTAGCGGCGAGCAAAAGGTCGCCCGCGCCTATGTCCTGTACCGCGAGGAGCACACCCGTGCCCGCGAGCGCCAGGACGCCAGCGGCATCGAGAAGCCCCACCCGACCCTGAACGTGACCGCTCTCGACGGCAGCGTGCGTCCGCTCGATCTGGGCCGGGTCGAGACCCTGGTGTTCGATGCCTGCTCGGACCTGGAAAACGTCGATCCCAACAAGATCGTCCAGGACTCGCTGAAGAACCTGTACGATGGCGTGACCATCGACGGCGTCTCCCAGGCGCTGATGATGACCGCCCGGACCCTGGTCGAGAAAGACCCCAACTACACCTACGTCACCGCTCGCCTGCTGCAGGACAACCTGCGCCGCGAAGCCCTGTCGTTTCTCGACATCGCCGAAGACGCGACCTATGGCGACATGGCCGAGCTCTACAAGCCGGCCTTCGTGCGCTACCTCGAGCGCGGTATCGAATTCGAGCAACTCGACCCCGAACTGGCCAACTTCGACGTCGAGCGTCTCGGCGAAGCCCTCGACTATACCCGCGACAACCAGTTCACCTACCTGGGCCTGCAGACCCTCTATGACCGCTACTTCATCCATCGCGATGACGTGCGCTATGAGTTGCCTCAGGTGATGTTCATGCGTGTGGCCATGGGCCTTGCGCTGAACGAAGACGACCGCGAAGCCCGTGCCATCGAGTTCTACGAACTGCTGTCGAGCTTCGACTACATGTCGTCGACGCCGACCCTGTTCAATGCCGGCACGGTAAGAAGCCAGCTGTCGAGTTGCTACCTGACCACCGTGCCTGACGACCTTGACCAGATCTACAGCGCCATCCGCGACAACGCCCTGCTGTCCAAGTGGGCCGGCGGTCTCGGCAACGACTGGACGCCGGTGCGAGCCCTCGGTTCCTACATCAAGGGTACCAACGGTAAATCCCAAGGCGTCGTGCCCTTCCTAAAAGTGGTCAACGACACCGCCGTGGCCGTCAACCAGGGCGGCAAGCGCAAGGGCGCTGTGTGTGCGTACCTCGAAACCTGGCACCTGGACATCGAGGAATTCCTCGAGCTGCGCAAGAATACCGGTGATGACCGCCGCCGCGCCCACGACATGAACACCGCCAACTGGGTGCCGGACCTGTTCATGAAGCGCGTCTTCGACGATGGCGACTGGACCCTGTTCTCGCCGTCCACCTGCCCGGACCTGCACGACCTGTACGGTGTCGCCTTCGAGAAGCGCTACCAGGAATATGAAGAGATGACGCGCAACGGGCAGCTCAAGCTGTTCAAGCGCGTCAAGGCCAAGGACATGTGGCGCAAGATGCTCTCGATGCTGTTCGAGACCGGCCACCCGTGGATCACCTTCAAGGATCCGTGCAATATCCGCAGCCCGCAGAGCCACGCCGGTGTCGTGCACAGCTCCAACCTGTGCACCGAGATCACCCTGAACACTTCGGTCGATGAGATCGCGGTGTGCAACCTGGGGTCGATCAACCTGGCGCAGCACATCACCGACGGCAAACTCGACGACGACAAGCTCAAGAAGACCGTACGCACCGCCGTGCGGATGCTCGATAACGTCATCGACATCAACTACTACGCGGTGCCCCAGGCCAAGAACTCGAACTTCAAGCACCGTCCGGTGGGCCTTGGCATCATGGGCTTCCAGGATTCGCTCTACGCCCAGGGCATCGCCTACGCCAGCAACGAGGCCGTGGACTTCGCCGACCGCTCCATGGAACTGGTCAGCTACCACGCCATCGAAGCCTCCAGCGACCTGGCCGCCGAACGCGGCAGCTACCAGAGCTTCGACGGCTCGCTGTGGAGCCAGGGCGTGCTGCCCATCGACTCCATCGACAAGCTCAAGGCCGAGCGCGGCGAGAAGTACATCGAGGTCGACACCAGCCAGACCCAGGACTGGGACCGCATCCGCAACAAGGTGGTGGCCCAGGGCATGCGCAATTCCAATGTGATGGCCATCGCCCCGACCGCGACCATCTCGAACATCTGCGGCGTGACCCAGTCGATCGAGCCGACCTACCAGAACCTGTTCGTCAAATCGAACCTGTCTGGCGAGTTCACCGTGGTCAACTCTTACATGGTCAATGACCTCAAGGAGCGCGGCCTGTGGGACGAGGTCATGATCAACGATCTTAAGTACTACGACGGCAGCGCCCAGCCCATCGATCGCATTCCGGAGGACCTTAAGGCCAAGTACGCCACCGCCTTCGAAGTCGAGCCGAGATGGCTGGTCGAGGCCGCCTCGCGTCGCCAGAAGTGGATCGACCAGGCTCAGTCGCTGAATCTCTACATCCAGGGTGTGTCCGGCAAGAAGCTCGACGTGACCTACCGCATGGCATGGTTCCGTGGTCTCAAGACCACGTATTACCTGCGTGCCCTCGGCGCCACCTCGGTGGAAAAATCCACCGTCGATCGCGGCAACCTGAACGCCGTGAGCAACGGCTCTGCCGCCCCGACGCCGAGCGCGGCACCGGCGCCCCAGCTTGACGCCGGCCCGACAACGCACTCGACACCACAAGAGCCCCGCGGCATCGATGACTTCTTGACCGGCAAGGGCGGCCAGCGCCCGCCGTCGGCCGGCGAGATCGACGAGCTCGGCTGCGAGGCCTGCCAATAAACTGGCGGAAAGCCTGACGCTGGAAGCGGCCCGTCCCGATTGACGGCCGGGCCGCCAGCAGCCTTCACCAGGGCTTCTCAGGAAAGCCCTGGGAGAGCGCCACAGGAAAGCGCCTAGGGAAAGCGCCTAGAGAGAGCGCCTAGAGAGAGCGCCCTGGGTGACTTGGCTGATGAACAACGCTTTAGCGGGCCGTGACGCCCCCTCAATTTCATGCCGGCACCTTCCTATCAGGCCGCCGGCCCCGTCTGAAAGACGATCGGGAGAGAACACATGCTGAACTGGGACGAGTTCCACGAAGACGATACCGCCACGGCCCCAGCGCCTCAGGCCAAGAGTGCGCCGCAGACCAAGGCCGAGTCGAAGCCTCAGCCGGAAGGCGCCGGCGTCGAGGAAAGCGCCGGCAACTACACTGCCGGCAACGACAGAGCGAGCAACTACGGCGTCGCCGACGAAGACCGCATGGCCCGGGCGCGCAAGTCGCTCGAAGAGCTCGACGTGGCCGCCGGGCTCGAAGAGCTCGAGATGGGCGCGGCGCGCATCGAGGTCGACGACAAGAAGATGATCAATGCCCGCGCCGACCTGAACCAGCTGGTGCCGTTCAAGTACGAGTGGGCCTGGCAGAAGTACCTGGACGGCAGTGCCAACCACTGGATGCCCCAGGAAGTGAACATGAACGCGGACATTGCGCTGTGGAAAGGCCAGGACGGCCTGACCGCCGACGAGCGCCGCATCGTCGAGCGCTCACTGGGTTACTTCTCCACCGCCGATTCGCTGGTCGCCAATAATCTGGTGCTCGCGGTCTACCGCCTGATCACCAACCCGGAGTGCCGCCAGTACTTGCTGCGCCAATCCTTCGAGGAAGCGATCCACACCCACGCCTATCAATACTGCGTGGAGTCACTCGGCATGGATGAAGGCGAGGTCTTCAACATGTACCGCGAGGTGCCGTCGGTGGCTGCCAAGTCCGCCTGGAGCCTCAAGCACACCCAGTCGCTGTCGCGTCCGGACTTCCACACCGGCACCGACGAGACCGACCAGGAGCTGCTGCGCAACCTGGTGGCGTTCTACTGCGTCACCGAAGGCATCTTCTTCTACTGCGGTTTCAGCCAGATTCTGTCCATGGGCCGGCGCAACAAGATGACCGGCGTCGCCGAGCAGTTCCAGTACATCCTGCGCGACGAGTCGATGCACCTGAACTTCGGCGTCGACATGATCAACCAGATCAAGATCGAGAACCCGCACCTGTGGACGCCGGCGTTCCAGGACGAGTGCACCCAGATGATCCTCGAGGGCACCGAGCTCGAGATCGACTACGCTCGCGACACCATGCCCCGTGGCGTGCTCGGCATGAACGCCGCGATCATGGAAGAGTACCTGCACTTCATCTGCAACCGCCGCCTGGCCCAGATCGGCCTGAAGGAGCAGTTCCCGGGAGCCAAGAACCCGTTCCCGTGGATGAGCGAGATCATCGATCTGCGCAAGGAAAAGAACTTCTTCGAGACCCGCGTCACCGAGTATCAGGTGGGTGGCGCACTGAGCTGGGATTAAGGTGAGCGTCGCTGCGCCCCGAGCCTTCCTGGCGAACCGCTCGGCGGCGCAGCGTACGTTCTCGGCACAAAGCAACACACCGTTGTATCGGGAGGGCGTCATGGATTATCGCTCGGCCAGGTTGCTGAATCGGTTTGCTGCCGGCGCGAGGCCCTACACGCGCCTCTCGTCGCGTTCCCGAAATTGCAGGCTCTGCCGTCATGGCAGAGCCTGTTTTGCGTCTGCCTCTCGACACAGCATCCCCACAGTCCCTTCAGTAGATCCGCTCAGCAGTCCCAGCAGCACCCGACCAAGCCGTATCGAGCAGTGGTAGAAATCACAGGAACCGTCGATAGCACAACGTTGAAGCGTCCATCCACGCGAGTCACCCAAGGAGGGCATCAAGATGCCTGAATTTGATCATCATCCTCGTGACGCCCGGGCCTGGCAGTCGGCCCTGGACCAGGCACTCACCGCCCACGGCGGCGAACGCGCCCTGGCCCGCTACGATCACCTCGCCCACGCCTTTCCCGCGCCGGAATACGATCCTCGCGACGAGGCCCACCCTCACCTGAATCTGGATGCGCTAAAGCGCTGGGCGCTGTATCGCGGCTGGCGGGCCCAGCCAGACACCGAACGCATGGGTGCGGCGAGCACGCCACCGATTCGCTTCACACGCCTAGCACGCTCGAGCGGACAGTTCACCAGCCATTGACACGTCCGTCCGCTGGAGGTGCGCCATAGGCTCTTGAATGCCCCGCGATGGAGCCCGGCAATAACGCCCCTGACCACAGCCAGCAAGGTGTGGTCAGGGCTGGCAATGCGTGCGTCTGGCCGTCGCCATGCGTTGGTCCTGCGTAGGTCGTTCTGGTTCGTATAGCTTGCCGAGTGTATTCCAGCCAGCCGGGCTCGACGCCCTGGTTGGCCCTAACGCGAGACCAACAGGCGCGCCCGTGGCTCGACCAGGATCACATCATGCATGGCGCTACGCATGGCTTCGCCGACACAGGCGCCCTGGCGAGAAAAGTGCAGTGCGGCCAATCCCTTGAGGTTGCCGCCGACCAATACGTCGTGACAGCCGGCATTTTCCAGCAGCGTGGCCAATGCCTGTGATGACAAGCCCTCAGGCAGGGTGAACGTCAGTTCAAAATCGTGTTCCGACATGGTCTGGCTTCCTCCATGAGCCGCGCTCGCCCACAACAAGCGGGGCCAAGGTGGCCGGTTGAAGGCACCTTCCGCGGTGACTAGGTGATGTTTCACCCAGTCTGGCTCGTCGACGCCTTCCGCCAACACTGTCCCGATGACGTAGAAGCGCGGACGAGCACTAGGTCGTCGATATTTTCTTCTGACATCGGCCGATCCGGCCGCTGCCCACCAGCATGCCAAGGGTGATGAGCCCCGCGGCAAGGGCCAGCCACAGCGTAGGCTCGGCGTAGTCGGTAACGACCAGTACCAGCGTCGAGAGCAGCGGCGTGAAGTAGGCCAACAGCCCGAGCAGGCGCAGGTCACCCTGCTTGACTCCGATATCCCAGGTAAAGAAGGCACTGCCCACCGGGCCTAGGCCCAGTCCGATGACGCCAAGCCAGGCGCTGCCCTCGGGCCAGCGCGTGGTCTCGAAGGCCAGATGACAAGCGCCCGCGAGTACCGCCGTGCCCAGGCAAAAGCCCCCTACCGCGGCGGTGGGAACATGGCGCGCCGCCCGCGACAACACCGAATACCCACTCCAGACGAAGGCGCAGGCGAAGGCGGCGCCATAGCCCACCAGGCTGCCGCCGGCGTTGACATCGCCCCCCACCAACAAGGCAGCGCCGGCGAACCCGAGTAGACTGCCAACGACGTGGAATACCCGCAATCGTTCACCGGGCAGCAGTGCCACAAACAACACAATCAACAGCGGCCAAAGGTAGGCGATCAACCCGGCGTTGGCCGCCGGTGCGTTTTGCTGGGCAACAAAATAGAGCGCGTGATAGCCGAACAGGCCACCGACACCAAGCGCCCAGATCCTGGGAGGCTGGCGCAGGGTGTCGACGAGCGACTGGCCACGCAGCCCAAGCCAGACCAGAAAACATGCGAAGGCGACGGTGAAGGCCAGGGCCGTCAACAGAAACGGCGGAACCGGCCCCGAAAGCTGCGTCAACGCCGCCAACAGCGCCCAGTTCACTACCGTGGTGGCTCCGATCAGGGTCGCGCGCCTGGCGCTTGCGCTCTCCGTGGCTCGAGACGAAGCGCCATCGGTGCCTGGCCGTTGGCCCTGAGGGTGCTGATCGGACGAACGTCCGGGGGTATCGATCACGGGAGACACTCCATCGAGAAAACCTGCCCTCAGTCTGCTCGTGCCAGGTCTCTGAGACTTGTCGATTCCTGACCATTGCCCTCCTCGCTCAGGCAAGCTGCCCTGCGCTCGGCCCGCCACTGACGAGGAGACAGGTCGTGCTGGCGCCGAAACACTCGGGAGAAGTGAGCAGAATCGGCAAAGCCGCAAGCCAGGGCAATATCGGTCAATGACGCATGCCGGTCCTGCATCAAGCGACGAGCCAGGGCCAGGCGCTCGCGAGTCAGCCAGGCATATGGGGAACACCCCACCAAAGCACTGAACTGACGGGCGAAGGCGGCTTCGGCAAGATGGCAGCGCGCCGCCATGTCGGCAACTCGCCAGGGGCTTGCCAGGTCGGTGCGGACGAGCGGAAGCAATTCGATCAGCCGCAACCGATGGCCTCCCACGCGGCGACCCAAGCCACGAGCAACGCTATCCTCGACTCGGGACAGCCAGCGTGCCAGACCACCGGGATGGGCGAGCAGTGCAGGGGCCTGGGCGGCCACGTCCGCGGGCAAGCGCCGCGTCCAGCCACCCGCGGAGCCGTCGAACAACGCATTCAGTTCGAGGCTTTCACACCAGCGTTGCGGGAGATCCAGCACGAGAATTCGGTTGGCGCACGGCGCCAGATAATGGTGCGATGAGAGCGCCGGGACAACGGCCAACACGCCCTCGGTCACATGGCTCGAGCGCCCTTCCACCTCGAGCTCCACGCCGCCCGAAAGGCCCAGCAACAGCTGATGAAATCCGTGGCGGTCACAAAGCACCCGGTCGGGATAGGCACGGGGCTCGACCATGGGAACGTTCAACTCGGGCATCTTGCGACCATCGCCTCCGACCAGGAGCTGTAGTGTGTCATGTCAGGGGGGCCGTTCGTCCATCGCGAAAAAAACCTGCGCCCCGCTGCGGCTTGTCTGCGGCGTTCTCCCTTTCCTTGTCCTTTCCTTGTCCTTTCCTTGTCCTTTCCTTGTCCTTTGCTTGTCCTTTCCTCGTACGCCGTGACATGGATCAACGGCCGCGCGATTTGGAAGAATATCGCTTTTCATTTGCATTGCGACGGCCGCGACGGCGGCGTAGCGTATGAGTGTCGTCTCTTACACTGTCTGCAGGAGGCCAGTCATGGCGCAAGACAAGAGCGTGATCAAGAGGGTTTACGTGCCAACTCATGTGAAGCAGCTGCCGAACGGCGACCGCGTCACCGTCCCCGGTCACTACAAGACCCCGCCGCCCCGCTGAAGGTGATGTTCCGTCTTGCGACCCGACTTCGCTGGTTCTTCTCGATAGGCAAAGGCCGCGCGTTCAGAGCGCGGCCTTTCGTGCGGGCAGACGGTTTAGACGATTGGCGTTGCTGGCTCTTTCCCTGGCCCAACGCCCACAGGCCACGGCCTCAGGCCTCAGAAATGGCGCGACACACCCGCCACCAGCCAAGCCCTACCGGAATGCCATAGAGAAAAGCATGCACCAGCAGCTCCTCACCGAGTGCGTAGCCTTGCGAAAGCCCGATGTTCAAGTTCCAGGCGCATAGCGCCATCCAGGCCAAGCTAAAGATCCACATGGCAAGATACTGCCGCGACTTGGGACAAAAGCGTAGCAGCAGCAGGACAATGACCACGCCAATGGCGATGATCAGCAGCATTCTCATGTTGGCCTCATTTCCAGCAGTTGAGAAATTTCAGCATAGTCTGGACCCTGGCACCGCGCCGCGACGCCCCCCCGCCGTTATCAACGCGCCGCCGCCGGCCCCCGGCGTAGACAGACACCGCGTTGAGGCTGTCGCGGAAAGGTCGTCACTTGGGTAAGGCATAGCCGATCACATAGTCCCCCATCGTGCTGCCGAAGGTGCCATGCCCTCCGGCGGTCACGACCACGTACTGGCGACCGTCATCACCCCGATAGGTCATCGGCGTCGCCTGGCCGCCAGCGGGCAGGCGCGACTCCCAGAGTTGCTCACCGGTGACCACATCGTAGCCACGCACGTACTGATCGAGAGTGCCACTCACGAAAGTCACGCCCCCGGCGGTAGTGGTCGGTCCTCCCAGAGCCGGCACACCTAGCTTGAGTGCCACAGGCAGGTCAAACGGCATGCTGTCCCGGGTGGTGCCATTGCGGTGGCGCCAGGCCACCTTGGGGCCGCCTTCAGTGGCCAGGTCGATGCCGGCAACCTCGCCCCACGGCGGCGCCTGACACGGAATGCCCAAGGGCGACAGCAACGGTCCCAACTCCACTGCGTAGGGCGCTCCGGCATTGGGTTGCAGGCCCTGCTCGCTGGCCGGGCCCTCAGCGGCGCGAACCTGATCACGCGGGATCAGTCTCGAGACGAAGGCCAAACTGTTGGGGGTGGTAAAGACTGCCTGTCGCCGAGGGTCCACGGCGATACCGCTCCAATTGAAGACCCCGACGTTACCCGGGTAGATGATGCTACCCTGCAGCGACGGCGGCGTGTACTGGCCGTCGTAGCGCAGGGAGCGGAACTGGATTCGGCACATCAGTTGATCCAGCGGCGTCCCGCCCCACATATCTCGGCCGGTCAGCGGTGGGGGCACCAGATTGAGCGCCGAGCGGGGCTGGGTGGCCGCGGCCCAATCCCCGTCCACGGCGCCCTGGGGCGCCGGCAGTTCGTCGATGGGCACGATGGCGTCACCGGTCTGGCGGTTGAGCACGAAAAGGCTACCCTGCTTGGTCGGCTGAATCACCGCCGGCACGCTCTTGCCGTCCACGGAGAGATCGATCAGCACCGGCTGTGCCGGCGTGTCCATGTCCCACAGGTCGTGGTGGACGAACTGATGCACCCAGGCGACGCGGCCGGTCTCGAGCTCCAGCGCCACCAGACCTGCGCTGTAACGTTCGTCGTTCTCGCTGCGCTCGGCGCCCCACTGGTCCGGCGTGGCATTGCCCATGGGCAGGTACACCAGGCCAAGACGCTCGTCGACACTCATCGGTGCCCAGACGTTGGGAGAATTGCGGGTATAGGCCTGGTCGTCCCTCACGGGGGTAGTCTGGGTCGGATTACCACTGTCCCAGTTCCACACCAGTTCGCCGCTGCGAACGTCGAAGGCACGCACCACACCAGACGGTTCGTCCATCGAGCTGTTGTCGGTCACGTGGCCACCGACGATGATCAGGTCGGCAGTCGCCACGGCCGGCGAGGTGGAGTAGTAACCGCCGGGGGGAATCTCTCCCATGTTGCGCGTCAGGTCGACTTCGCCATCCTCGCCAAAGGAGGTGCAGCGCTCGCCGCTGTCCGCGTTCAGCGCGATCAAACGCGCATCGGCGGTGGGGACGAAGATCCGCCGCGGGCACATCACGTCGGTCTCGCTGATCATCAGCCCGGGATCGCCTTCGTGCCCGGCGGCGGCTTCGGCGGCATCGATGGGTGCATCGGTTGCGTTGCCGACCTCTTCTTGACGTTCGACATCAGCCACGCGGGCCACGTCGTAGTAAGTCACGCCGCGACAGGTCATGTGGGCCCAGTGCGAAAAGTCCTCCGCGCCCATGGTGCTAAGCTCAGGGTCGAAGGTCCATTCGGTCTCGCCGGTTTCCGGATCCAGCGCCTTGACTCGGCTGTGGGACGTGCAAATGTAGAGACGGTCGTTGACCTTGAGCGGCGTGTTCTGGTTGGTGATTTCCGGCGGCGAGGTCGGCGTCGCCGTGTCGCCGGTACGAATGCGCCAGACTTCCTGCAACTGCGCGATATTGTCCGGCGTGATCTCATCCAGCGACGAATAATGCGTTGCTGCATTGGTGCCACCATAGGCGACCCAGTCATCACCGGCCGCCTGATCGGGATTGAGCGGCCCAGGCAGGCTGCTGGCACCGACGGGAGTATCGATACCGGTAGGAGCCATGACCTGGCTTGCGATGGCGACACCGATGGCCACCATCACGGAGAATGCCAAGGCCAGACTGCTGAGTATCGACGTCCCCCGACGCCACCAGGGCAACAACAGCACAATGCCGATCATGCACAGCAGCGCGACTCGAGGAACCAGTTGCCACCAGTCGAACCCCACCTCCCAGACCGCCCACAGCGTGGTGCCAAGCAGCACCACAGCGTACAGCATCAGTCCACCGTGGCGGCGTGCCATCAGCACGGCGCCACAGAGTACCAAACCAGCGCCGGCAAGCAGGTAGTAGGGGGAGCCTCCCAGCATCAGCAGATAGCCCCCGCCCGCTAACAGCGCAAGGCCCAGTAGCAGGATAAGTGCACCGAGCAGCCGGGCAGGCCACTTGCTTGCGCGTCTAGCGTCCATCGTGATTCCCCTTGTTCGGTCCCTGACACCTGGCTGGCATCGCAACGACGCGGCCTGACGGGAGCGTACTGATGCTGGGCTACACGCAACGCGATCCCGATGACAAGCACGGGCGCCACTCGCCGAACCACACCGCGGAGTCAACCCATTAGCCTTCTTGCAAAGATGAGAATAGATGGCCGACCGCAGGCCTGCGACCTGGATTATCGCGACCTCGGCAGGCCGCCCCCAGCTCGCCGCCAGCGGTCCTAGCGTCGCCTCTGGCGCCGGACAGCGACCACTCTGCTCAAGAGCCCCCCGACTTTCCCTTGCCGTGTCACGCAGGCCGCTGTCAGTCGGTCATCGACGTGGCAGTATAGAGGCTCAAATGTCGACTCCAGGACCGGCCAATGAACTTATACGGCGATACCCGCTCGGGCAACTGCTACAAGATCAAGCTGCTAAGCTCTCTGCTCGACCTGCGTCTGGTCTGGATCGGCATCGACATCATGGCCGGCGACACTCGAGAAGAGGACTTCCTCGGGCGCAACCCCAACGGCAAGATTCCATTGCTGGAACTCGATGACGGCCGCTTTCTGGCCGAGTCCAATGCCATCCTGCATTACCTGGCGGAGGGCAGTGACTGGTTGCCGACCGATCGCTTCGAGAGTGCCAAGGTGCTCCAGTGGCAATATTTCGAACAATACAGCCACGAGCCGTATATCGCCGTCGCCCGTTTCATCAACCTCTACCTCGGGCTACCGGACGACAAGCGCGCCGAGTATGAGGCCAAGCAGGCCAGCGGCCACCGGGCGTTGGAAGTCATGGAACGCCAACTGGTCAGTACGCCGTTTCTGATCGGACTCCACCCCACGATTGCCGATATCTCGCTCTATGCTTACACCCACGTGGCCCACGAGGGAGGCTTTGACCTTTCGGGCTACCCCGGCATCCGGGCCTGGCTTGCCCGCATCGCTGCGCTGCCGGGCTACCAGGCCATGGGCGAGGATTGACCGGCAAGGGCGGCCCGGGGCGCCGCGAATGACCGACGTCGGCGACACCATGGTGCCTCTGCCGGGTGTGACATCCGATCAACGTGAAAGGAATAGTTTGGCACCTGCGCTACCCTAGTGTTCTCGTGGTCGCTGCCCTGCCGCACCGCCACCTTCGCCGTTCTCCCTCCATAAGGACTCCCGGTCGTGGCCGTCAGTTTGCTCGTCAATGCCTTGATCTTCCTCGCTGCGGCGGTGCTGATCGTTCCGATATTCAAGCGCCTCGGCCTGGGCGAAGTCCTCGGCTATCTGGCCGCCGGTGTCGCCATCGGCCCCTCCGCCCTGGGCCTGGTGCCTGACGCTGATGCAGTGCTGCAATTCTCGCAGGTCGGCATCGTCTTTCTGCTGTTCATCATTGGCCTGGAGCTCAAGCCTTCGCGTCTCACGCTGATGCGCAAAGCCGTCTTCGGCTTCGGCAGTCTCCAGGTCACCATCACCACGCTGACACTGGGCCTGACCGCCCTCGCCCTCGGCCTGCCCCCGGTGGCGGCCGCAGTGGTCGGCTTCAGCCTGGGCCTGTGTTCGACACCGCTGGTACTGCACCTGCTGGGCGAGCGCCATGAACTGTCCACTCGTCACGGACGGCATGCGTTTGCCTTGCTGCTGTTTCAGGATATGGCCGCGATTCCCGTGCTGGCGGTGATTCCGATTCTCGCCGCCGACTCATTGATGCAAGACGGCGCCGCCCCGATTCTCAAGGAAGTCGTCGTCGCCGTGGCGGCCTTCGTCGGCCTGATCGGCGGCGGGCGACTGCTGCTGCGTCCGTTGTTTCGCCTCGCCGCCGCCACCGGCAGCCGTGAAGTCTTCGCCGGCACCTCGCTGGTGGTCGTGATCGGCGCCGCGCTGCTGATGGAGCTGGCCGGGCTATCGATGGCTCTCGGCGCCTTTATCGCCGGTATTCTGCTGGCCGATTCCGAGTATCGCCACAGCATCGAAGCCGATATCGAGCCCTACCGCGGGCTGCTGCTGGGCCTGTTTTTCATGGCCGTCGGCATGACCGCCAAGATCGAACTGCTGGCCGCCTCTCCCGGGCTCATTCTCGGCCTGACCGCATTGCTGCTAGCCGCCAAGGGCATCAGCGTGATCGCCGCGGCCCGAGCCTACCGTTGCGGCTGGCGAGAATCGCTCAACCTCGGCGTACTGCTGTCCCAGGGCGGGGAATTCGCCTTCGTGGTGCTGACGGCTGCCGGCAGCGCGGCCCTGCTCGACATGTCCCTCGTCAACCTGCTGGTGCTGGTGGTCTCGCTGTCGATGGCCGCCACCCCGATACTGTTCCTCGGCCACGAACGGCTTATCCGCCCTCGGTTCAAGAAAGCCAAGCCGCGTCGCGAGTTCGACACCCCGACCGACGACGACTCGCCGCGCATCCTTCTGGCGGGCTTCGGCCGCTTCGGGCAGATCATGGGCCGTGCCCTTCAAGGGCTCGAGATTCCCTACACGGTGCTCGATATCAATGCCGACCACGTCGAGTTCGTGCGCCGTTACGGCAACAAGGTCTACTTCGGCGATGCCACCCGTATCGACCTGCTCGAGGCCGCTGGCGCCGACCGTGCTCAGGTACTCGTGGTGGCCGTGGGAGATCCCGATGTTTCCATGGGGATCGTCAATCGCGTGCAGAAACGCTTTCCCCATCTCAAGATCTACGCCCGAGCACGCAACCGCCACCACGCCCACCTGCTGATGCGGGCCAATGTCTGCTACATCCTTCGCGAACTATTGCCGGCCAGCTTGGAGATGACCCGTGAAGTCCTTATCGGTCTCGGCATTCCTCGCGATCAAGCCCAGCAGACGATCGACACCTTCCGCCCCCATGATGAAGACACCCTGCGCCGCCAGCTCGAGGTGTTCGGCAACGAGAAGAAGCAGATTCAGACCGCTCAACAGGCCGCCAAGGAGCTCGAGGCCCTGTACGAAGCCGATGAGGACATCACGACCCGTGTCGAAGAGGCCCCCCGCAGGAACTGACCATCGAGGGCCAGACCGCTCACGACGCCGGGGCCCACCAGTGCGGTAACCGGGCTCGGACCTCCGGCGTGGCGAAGCGGTCGTCCATCAGCACCACCACGCCGGTATCCTCCGGGCCGCGAATGACCCGGCCAGCGGCCTGGACCACCTTGATCAAGCCCGGAATGCGATAGGCATAATCGTCCCCGCGCCCGAAACGAGCCTCCAGACGCGCCTTCAAGGCCTCCTGGCGCGGGTCATTCGGCGGCAGCCCCAGGGTGGCAATAAAGGCGCCGATCAGCCGGTCGCCGGGTAAATCGATCCCCTCGGCGAAGGCCCCGCCGAGCACCGCGAAGGCAATGCCCTTGCCGCCAGGAACAAACGCTGCCAGGAAGGCGTCGCGGTCCGCCTCGCCCATGCCTCGGGTCTGGCTGCGCTGCGGGATATCCGGGTGGGACTCGGCCAGCGCTTCGCGCGCCCTCTCGAGATACGCGAAGCTAGAGAAGAAGGCCAGATAGTGCCCCGGCTGTCGCCGGTACTGGTCGGCCAGGGTGGCAACGATGCCCGGCAATGAGCGTTCCCGATCCCGGTAGCGTGTCGACAGATGACGACACACCCGGACCTTGAGTTGATCGGGACGAAACGGTGGCGAGACTTCCTGCCACACGGCCGTCGTCGGCAGGCCCAGCAGGTCACGCTGATATTGGCCCGGCGCCAGGGTCGCCGAGAACAGCACCGTCGCCTGGGCGGCGGCGAACCTCGGCGCCAGGAAGTCGGCAGGAATCATGTTGGCAATGGCAATCCGCGATCGCCCCCGACCGCTGCGCGTCAGCTCCACCAGGGAATGAGCGCCAAAGGTCTCCGCCAGGCGCGTGAAGGCCAGGGCATCGAACAGGAAGTCGGTCAATGCCGGGGTCGTCGCCTCGGGGAACTCGCCGAGATGATCGCCGATCGCCGCGGTGGCGCCATTGAGCGCACCGACCAGCGCCTCGGGCAGGCGATCCAGCCCGTACCAACGTGGCGCCTGACGAGAGCCTGGCTCCTCGTCGCCGTGGGCCAGAGCGACCTCACGCACCCAGCCTTGCCATTCGCGGCCAACCCGGTCCAGCGACCGTTTCAGCACCGCCGGAACCTCTTTGCGCAGGGCATTGAGCCGTCGCTGCTCAAGATCCGCGGAGTACATGCCACGGGCACGCTCGACCAGATTGTGGGCTTCATCGACCAGCACCCCGAGCTTCCAGCCCTGGGCCAGTGCCAGGCCGTGCAGCATGGCACTGGCGTCGAAGTAGTGGTTCACATCTCCCACCACCACATCGCACCAACGCGCCATCTCCTGGCCCAGGTAATAAGGGCAGATGGCATGCTCCATAGCGACATCTCGCAGGCCCTCACGGTCCAGCCAGGCCCGCTCGGCGGCAGCGCGACGCGCCTCAGGCAGACGATCATAGAACCCACTGGCCAAGGGACAGGAGTCACCGTGGCAAGCCCGGTCCGGGTACTCGCAAGCCTTGTCCCGCGCGGTCAGTTCGATGACACGAAGCGGCAGCGCCGCCTTGACACCGAGGCTGACCAGCGCCTCCAGGGCCAGCCGACGCCCGGGCGTCTTCATGGTCAGAAACGCCACTCGGTCCAGGCCCTGAGTCGGCATGGCCTTGAGCATGGGAAACAACGACGCCAGGGTCTTGCCGATGCCGGTAGGGGCCTGGGCCAGCAATTGACGGCCGGTGGCTGCGGCCTTGTAGACCGCTTCAGCGAGTTCACGCTGGCCAGGACGAAACTCGGCATGTGGGAAGGCCAGCCCCCGGAGCGCGGCATCCCGCCGACGACGATGCTCGGCCTCGCGGTGCGCCCAGTCGTGGTAGCGCTTGGCGTGTTGCTCCAACTCCTGCCACAGATGATCGGCGTCGGCCTGCTGGGTCAGACGAGTTTCACGCCCCGTCACCAGATCGAGATAGACCAGCGTCAGCGTCACCTCTGGCAGGCCCTGCTCGCGGCACCACAGCGCGCCATAAACACGCGCCTGCGCCCAGTGCAGAGCGCGCTGATTATCCGCCATGCGCTCGAGTCGCCCGCGATGGGTCTTGATCTCCTCGATACAGGTACCGCCATCGGCGACGCCGTCGATCCGCCCCTGGACGCGCAGACCCGCAACCTCGGCGCTCACCGCGACTTCCGAGCGATACGCATCACCGCGCCCGGCCTGCACTCGCACGTGACCCGCGATGCCCTCACGGGCGCTAGGCGCAGGCGTGAAGCGATGATCGAGATCGCCGCGGCGCGCCGTGAACTCGCACAGGGTCCTCACCGCCACCTTGAGCGGTGAGGCCGGCAATGCCACGCCGCCGTCTCTCAAGGCGTCCACACCACGTGACAGACCCGCACGGGCATCCCCTGGCGTGCAAAAAAAGTCAGCCAGCGTCGCTGGTTATCCTGCAGGCGATCCCCCGGCGCCTTGACCTCGATCATCCGATAGCGCAGCTCACCGGGCTCGGCACGGGGAAAGAACTGGATCAGGTCGGGCAGGCCCGCTCGATTAGTGCTCGGATCCATCAGCAGCCGCTCGAAACAGGCCCGGCAGTGCTCGGGCGGTAGACAGTCGAGAGCCATCCGGATCAGCGCCTCGTCGAGACCATCCCAGTGAACAAAGGGGTTGGACAGGCCCTGCTTGGCACGCCATGTCGCGAGAATCTTCTCGCGATAGCCGCCGTTTTCGACCTGCGCCAGGGCACGCTCGAACCCTTGTCGACGTCGGGCCGTGAAGTCCTCGCGTCCAAGATCTGCCGGCGCATGGTGGTAAGGGTGAAAGAAGGCCCCCGGCAAGGGGGCGAACACCACGTCCCAGCACAGCAGACCGAACAGGCCAGCGATCAGGGCATTCTCCACGTAGAACACCGGCGCGTCATCGCGGTACAAATGATCACGCACCGCACGCTCGACGCCCCCTGAGGCTTCGAAGTCGCTACGCGGCAATGCCAGGACCACCGTCTCGGTGGCGGCTTCGGGCTCACGAGGCGCCGCCTTGCGTCCAAGCTTGCGCGCCAGTCTTGGCAGCAGTCGCGCCAGCGCCTGATACTCGGCCTCGCTGACGGGACCGGCAACAGCCTGTTCGGCCAACGTCATGGCCGTGTCATGGTCGCCTCGCCGCTCCAGCAACCGTAGCCACCGGACCCTCGGCTCACCGTTCCCGCCACGGCGATAGCACTCCAGCGCCGTGGCGTCATCCCCCTGGCGCTGGGCGACCTGTCCCAGGCTCAGCAACAACCGTGCGCGGCGCTGCACCAGCCAGAGGTTGCCTTCCGGCACCTCGGGTAGCATGGCCAGCGCCAACGCCGGTACCAGCCCTTCGTCCAATCGCTCTCGCAATGCCTGCAAGGCCAGGTAGGCATCGACCTCGGCACGCCGATGAAACGCCTTCGATGCCTCATCGAAAGCCACCGTCTCGAAGCGCGTCACGCCCAGCTCCGCCAGCACGAAGTCCGACCAGGTCTGGCGCAGGTTGCCGAAGAACATCAGCCGTAGTCGATCGCAGACCGGCATGACCGTGAGCCGCGCCAACGTATCCCGCGTCTGCGGCCACCAAGCGCTCATTCGTCGGGAACCGCCACCGCGCTCCGCCTCACCAGTGCCATCGCCCGCTCTCGGGCCGTCGTCGGCTCGTGCCTCATGAACGCCTGGGACAGGACCGCCACCGGCCTCTTCCATGTCGCTGGAGCGGGTCGGATCAAGCGCTTGTCGCAGCCGAGCCTTGGATACCGCCCCGCCTAATCCGTCTTGTCGCATGCGCTCTGCAAAGGCCTCGCGCAGTTCCGGCAGGCGCAGCTGAGCAAACAGTTCATCAAGCCCAATCCGGGGATCGATCTCGACGAATCCGGCGTCAGCCAACGGCGCCATCGCAGCGGCGCTGTCGCCGATCTCGTCGTAGGCCAATCGTGACACGCGAAACAGCTCGCCCTTGCGCGTGATCATGCGTACCAGCAGCGCTTGGGAGTCATCGGGCAGCGCTGCAAAGCGGTCGAGGAAGTCGCGTTCGGGGGGCGCCAGCAGGTCCTCATAACGCGAGTGAACCCAGTCGAGCACGAGCCGGAAATGACGCAGGTAATAGCGGGGATCGTCGCGTAAATCCACGAGCGCCACGGTCTGAGGAGCATTCATGCATCGATGGTACCAGGCTTTGAAAAGGATCGAACAGGGCCCATGGCCCAAGCCGCAGGAGTCCCATCGACAGCGACGATCAGACGTATGTCCCGAGCGCCCAGATCGCCAGTTAACAAACAGCGTTCCAAATCGTCACCGCCACCGAAATCTCGTTCTTGCACAGCGAATCAGTACCCCAGCGCGCAAAAGCCGATGCTGCATAAGTCGTATGCGAAATACATGCCTATGATGGGGACACTGCGTCCGCGATCGATGCCAGCGAGGCCCCCTGCCCCGCGTTCGACCCACGCGGACCCACCAACCTCGGCCGGCGCTGCCGGCTGATGTTGCAAGACGTTCCCGTTGCCAGAGGAAGCACCAAATGTCCGACAAGAAGACCGCCATCATCACCGGCTCGACCAGCGGCATCGGCCTTGGCATTGCCGAGGGCTTCGCCCAGGCCGGCATCAACCTCGTCATCAACGGCATCGAACCCGCCGCCGAGGTGGAAGCGGTACGTGCCGGATTGGAAAAACACGGGGTGAAGGTCATCTACGACAACGCCAACATGATGGATCCTGGCGAAATCAGCGCCATGCTGATGCGCGCCGAGGCCGAATTCGGTGGCGTCGACATCATCGTCAACAACGCCGGCATCCAGCACGTGGCGCCGATCGATGAGTTCCCCGAGGCCAAGTGGGACGCCATCATCGCCATCAACCTGAGTTCGGCCTTTCACCTGACCAAGGCCGCGCTGCCCGGCATGAAGGCACGCGGCTGGGGCCGCATCATCAACGTCGCCTCGGCCCATGGCCTGGTGGCATCTCCCTTCAAGTCCGCCTACGTCGCCGCCAAGCACGGCATCGTCGGCTTGACCAAGACGATCGCCCTGGAAGTTGCCGAGCAAGGCATCACCGCCAACGCCATCTGCCCAGGCTACGTCCTGACCCCGCTGGTGCAGAAGCAGATCCCGGACACCGCCAAGGCCCGTGGCATCTCGGAGGAGTCGGTGATTCGCGATGTACTGCTGGCCAACCAGCCAACCCGAGAGTTCGTCACTACCGAGCAGCTGGCCGCCACCGCCCTCTTCCTATGCTCCGACGGCGCCGCCGCGATGACCGGCATCGCCCTGCCCGTCGACGGCGGCTGGACCGCCCACTGAGCCCACCTCCCGCTACCTCACTCCCCAAGGCTCGTGCGAGACGTGCCAAGCATCAGGAGCCATCAATGGCCAAGCCCCCCAAGAAGATCAACCTGGCACTGCAAGGTGGAGGCGCTCATGGAGCCTTCACCTGGGGCGTGCTGGATGCACTGCTCGACGACCCCTGTATCGAGATCGAAGCCATTTCGGGTACCTCGGCAGGCGCGATGAACGCGGTCATTCTGGCCGATGGTCTCGTCCAGGGCGGGCCTGAAGCCGCAAGAGAGAAACTCGAGACCTTCTGGCATGCCGTCTCCAAGGCTGCCCGATTCAGTCCATTGCAGCGCACCCCCTGGGACCGCATGAACGGCAACTGGAGCCTGGACCAGTCGCCCGGTCATGTGTTCTTCGACCTGATGACGCGATTCTTCTCCCCGAGCCAGTTCAACCCGATGAAGTACAACCCGCTGCGCGACATCCTCATCGAGCATGTCGACTTCGACAACGTCTGCGGCTGTGCACAAATGAAGGTCTTCGTGGCGGCGACCAACGCCGAAACCGGGCGCGTCAAGATATTCGACCGCGCCGAGTTGACCCCGGACATGGTCATGGCATCGGCCTGCCTGCCTTTCCTGTTCGAGGCGGTAGAAGTCGACGGCGTTCCCTACTGGGATGGCGGTTACTCGGGGAATCCACCGTTGTTTCCCTTCTATCACAGCACCGAGAGCTCGGACATTCTGATCGTTCAGGTCAACCCGGTGGAGCGCGAAGGCGAGCCAAGAAGCGCTCAGGAGATCATGAATCGCACCAACGAGATCACCTTCAACGCCAGTTTGTTGAAGGAGTTGCGTGCCTTGGCCTTCGTCAAGCGGCTCATCCACGACGGCCATCTCGACCCCAAGAATTACCGCGACATGCTGGTCCATATCATCGACAGCAAGGACCTTCTCAAGCCGCTGGGAGCCTCCTCCAAGCTCAATGCCGAATGGGAATTTCTGTGCTTTTTGCGTGATCTGGGGCGCCAGCGTGCCCAACAGTGGATCGAGATGCACTACGACGACCTCGGCAAGCGCGACAGCGTCGACCTGCGCGCCATGTTTGATGGCACCCATTGACAAGAGGCCTGGGCGGGACGCTCAAGCGCGGCACCGCCGGGCCTCCTGTGCGGTAGGGCGCGATGACTTTCCTACCGTTTCATCCGTTCGCTGGGCACTGGTACCGAGAGAGAAAATGATCAGACCCATCGCCCTAGGTGCCGGAGCCTTGCACAAGGAAACATAGGCATGTCCCAGCAAACGGACCTAAGCAAACCTACCACGACTTAAGCGACCCACAAGGGTTCACTGCAACAGAGGCAACGAGGACGCCCGACATGAATACTCAGAATCCCCCGGCCCACGACGATGCCCGCATGGAGCGCGGCCTGGCCTTCGTCCGCAAGCATAATCCGGCCGCCGCCAAGGCACTGCTGGAGCAGCTATCGGATATCGCGCCAGACCTGGTGCGGCTAGTTGCCGAATTTCCCTTCGGCGACATGTATGCGCGAGGAGGCCTAGGTCCCAAGCTTCGGCAGGCTGCCACGTTAACGGCACTTGCCTGCGGCGGACACGAAGCTCAACTGCGCATTCACATCGGCATTGCTCACTCTCTTGGTTTTACCCGCGACGAACTGGTCGAGCTGTTCATGCAACTTGCGCCATATGCGGGTTTCCCGGTGACGATCAATGCCGTACTCGCAGTAAAGGAAGTGTACCCAGCATCCTGATTCCATCCACCTTTTGCACTGCCCACTCTTTCCTATAGGGAGCTACGTCATGTTCGATCATCAAAAAAATCCGCCTATGGAGCCAGTCGATGAAGTCGATACAACACTTGCTTTCATCGACCTCGCCGACGTCAAACTGCCGCAAGGGAGCGATCCACTGGAGAAACGGCATCTGCGCTTTCGTCGCGTTGATGTAGCACCAGGCGGCATCGTGCCCTACCACTCTCACGAGAATCGTCCTGCCATCCTGTTCGTCTTCCAAGGCGAGATTGTCGAATACAATTCCAAGCATGAGCAGCCCCGGACCCACAAGGCGCCATCCATAATCGCCGAATACAATGAGATCTGGCACTGGTGGAAGAACGAGACCAGCAGCGACGTGATCATCTACGCTGCAGACCTCGCCGAGCCGGAAAAATGCACCGCAGGTGAGTGCTGATCGACGTCAGTCTGAGGATAGAGTGGATGAGGGGTACTGCGGTCCAACGGTCGCCTCACGCTCCTTCCACTTGACGATTATTTTCACAGAAGCAGCCGATCAGCTCCCCAGGGCCACGAGAAAATTCGTGGCCCTTTTTATTCCTCCCTCGACACAAACGAGCCATCAACAACGACACACGGAGTATGCCAAAAAACAGATACATTACGTGACTTTGCCCAAAAACAGCCTGACAACCCGAATGCATATTCGCTCGCTCAACACACCCCGTCATCACAGAATAAATATCATTTAAATTCAACAACAAAGCTTCTCCCCACAATTCCACGAAAACATCGCCGGAATGCTCGACAGCCAATAGAAAGAAACCATTTCACGCTGCCTATCCATTATCCAACATCCTACAATGTCATCGAGAGACTGGATTTCTTATAACCACGCCATCTCGGCACAATCGACTTCCGATCACTCGACTTCCGAACAAGCCACAATAGCGTTTCCAACACGAAACACGCTCCACGAAACAAGACCACGGCACATCGAAAACATCTGGGAGGGACGCCATGACCATCGCAAGAAAGATGCTCTGGACTCTAATAACAATCTGTCTGTCTCTGACGTGGCTACCGTACTTCGGCATCTTCAATGATCAAACCATGATAGCGGGACTCCCCCAGCCCTTGGCCCTGACCCTTGCTTGCAATGTCATTCTGACACTTTGCACTATCGCTATTTACCCGCTCTACTTCCGCCCGTTGATCAACGCCCTTCGGCGACGCCCGCTCATACAGGAAGATGGCCATGAATAACGCCATCACCATTTCCACGCTGCTGGCTTTTCTGGTGGCCTTTCTCGTCATTTCCTTCTATGCAAAACGCAGCGACGGTGGGTCCTCCAATTCCTCTAGCGAAGGCTTCATCATCGGTGGTCGGTCGATGGGAACCATCGTGCTGCTGCTCTCCATGGGAGCGACCTACTTTTCCACCTGGACGCTACTGGGTGCCTTCGGCTCCTACTTTCGGGAAGGGGTCTGGTTTGTCGGTTTTGCCGTATGGACCATCTTCCATGGCATCTTCGTCTGGCTATTCGGTACGCGTATCTGGCTTGCCGGCAAGCGCTATGGCTTCATCACCCCGGGCCAGATGATCGAGCGCTACTACCATAGCGGTCGCCTTCGAATCGCCGTGGCACTGACAGGCATTGTCGCCATGGTGCCGGTGATGCTGATTCAGGTGAGTGGTGGCGCCAGAGCGCTGGAAGCCCTGACAGACGGCGGTATCCCCTATTTCATAGGGGTCAGCGTCACCTCCGTCATGGTCGGCGTCATCGTCCTCTGGGCGGGTTTCAAGGGAACCGCCTGGACCGATTCCTTCATGGGCATCTTCTTCGCGTCCATCCTCATTTTTACCGCCGTCTACGTGGTGAATCTCTCGGGTGGTAGCCAGATGTTCATCCGCATCGCAGAGCTCAAACCGAGCCTGGTGGTCAACTCCGGCCATCCCCTGAAGATGATGGAGCTATGGCTAAGCCTCGGGTTCGGCGCCTGGGTACTGCCGCACATGTGGCAAAAATTCTACTCGGCATCTTCCGCCGAAGTGCTCGGCAAGGTGTCAATCATGACGCCTTTCTGGAACTCCTGGATGATGGCAATCATCCCGTTGCTCGTCGGTATGGCCGCCGTGCTGCCAGGAGTGGCTCCCGGTGTCAGTGATGCCAAGAGCGATACCATACTGCCGTTGATCTTCAGTGCGCATCTCCCGCTGCTTGGCGCGCTGGTGGTCGCGGGCATCCTGGCGGCGGCTATCTCTACCATCAACAGTCAATTGCTGTCGTCTGCCAGCCTGGTCGCCGAGGACATCATCGATTCGCGGCGCCAGCAGCCCCTGAGCAGCGCCGGCATCACGCGAGTCACGCGCCTGGTCGTCGCCAGCCTGACGGCCCTCGTCTTCGTTCTTGCCCTGCTTCCCGGCGGCACCGGCTTTCTCGTGCCGGTCGCCTCCCTTGGCTTCGGCCTGGGGTTACAACTGGTTCCTTCGGCGCTGGGCGTTCTTCATCTGCGCAGCATCACCGAACAGGGAGCCTTCTACGGTCTCGTGTGCGGCACCTCGGTCATGGCCATCGTCGCGATCTTTCGCCCAGAGATTCCCTTGGGTCCCGGGATCAGCGGCTTTTTGCTGAACATTGCGGTGACCTGGGTGGTCAGCAGGCGCACCCCTTCGGTACCGGAAACATCCCTGCGGGAGTTTCATGACATGTTTGACACCTACTTGCGCAACAACCTTGACCGGCCAGGCGACGATGGTGCTCTGGTCGACACCAGTGACTCGCCCAAGACCGGGACACCAGGCGGCCCCGCCTGACTCCCCATACCGATAGGATGAGACCATGAAACCCGAGATCAGAGTCGCCGTCGTGCAGGACAGCAGCGTGCCCTTCGATGCCGCGGCCACGACGCAAAAGTGCCTGCGACTTATTGAGGAGGCGTCCGGCGAGGCCGCTGAACTGGTTGTCTTTCCGGAGGCCTTTCTCGGTACCTACCCCAAGGGGATGACCTTCGATGCCCCAGTGGGCACGCGCCTGCCCGAGGGACGTGACGACTATCTGCGTTATTACGATGGCGCCATCGACATGGCGGGGCCCGAGCTTGCCGAAATCGAGAAATCTGCCGGCGACAACAACGTGTTCGTGGTGATTGGCATCATCGAACGGGGTGGCGCGACACTTTACTGCACGGTCGTCTTCATCGACCCGGTGCGTGGCATTATCGGCAAACGCCGCAAATTGATGCCGACGGGATCCGAACGTCTGGTCTGGGGGTTTGGCGACGGCTCCACACTCGACGTGGTCGACTGCAGCCTGGGCAAAGTCGGCGCGGTCATCTGCTGGGAAAACTATATGCCGGCCTTGCGCGCCGTCATGTACGACCAGGGCATCGAACTCTATTGTGCGCCAACCGCCGACAGCCGCGACACCTGGCTGCCCTCCATGCAGCATATCGCCATGGAAGGCCGCTGCTATGTGCTGAGCGCCTGCCAGTACCTCAGACGGGGCGACTTTGACGACGAGTATCGCTGCGTCCTTTCCGACGACCCCGATTACGTGCTGATGCGAGGTGGCAGTGTGATCGTCGGCCCGCTCGGGGAGGTCGTGGCGGGACCGATCTTCGACCGCAGCTGTGTGATCTACGCCAACATCGATCGGGCCAGCCTGGTGAAGAGTAAGCTCGACTTCGACGCCGTCGGCCACTACGCCCGCCCCGACGTCCTCTCGGTCCGGGTCGACCGAGAGGCAAAGAAGCCGGTGCTATGACCGGCGCCCTGAGCAGGCCACATGAGCTGGTCAAGTGAGCTGGCCAAGTGAGCAGGCCAAGGAAGAGCGACCAGAATAGGCCGATGCCAGGACAAAGGGCCATTCTGGCCTACTGCCCTGGTCGCAGATGATGGCGTCGGCCAAGCCTTCCCGCGAGGCCTAGTGCAGCCCCTCGGCCAACCAGGCCAGCTGTTCCGCCGCCGGCACCTCACGGCACCCTCGGCGGTTCTGCCCCGACCACAGCGGGGAAAAATCACCGCTGTGGTTGGCTTCTCCCGCGGCCCGCAGTTCACACAGGCCTGCCGGCGCCAGGGGAAAATCGGGGACCCGGTCGTTCATCGGGCCAAGCTCTCGCATCAGCCGATTGACGATCCCGCGGGCCGGACGCCCCGAAAACAGGTTGGTCAACGCCGTTGGCGCCTCGGCCTCGAGCAGCGCACGCCGGTGGACCGCTCGTGTGGTGGCCTCCGGGCAGCACAGGAAGGCCGTTCCCACCTGCACCGCCTCGGCGCCCAGCGCCAGGGCCGCGGCGACCCCGCGCGGCTCGCCGATGCCACCGGCGGCAATCACGGGCACCGTCACGCTATCCACGATCTGCGGCACCAGTGCCAGGGTACCGAGCTGCAGGCCAAGGTCGTCAGACAGAAAATGGCCACGATGGCCCCCCGCTTCGATGCCCTGGGCGATGATCGCATCTGCCCCATGGGCCTCAAGCCAACGCGCCTCGTCCACGGTAGTCGCGGTGGACACCACCAGCGCCCCGCTATCCTTGACCCGCCCCAGCAACGCGGGCTCTGGCAGGCCGAAATGGAAGCTCACCACCTTCGGTCGATGGCGCTCGACCAGGTCACAGGCCTCGGCATCGAAGGGCCGTCGCCCCGGATCGTCCGAGGGCGGTGGCGGCGCGATACCCAACTCCTCATGAAAGGGCGCCAGGAGCCGGTGCCAGGCGCTCAAGCGCTCCGCCTGCGCCTCGGGCGGCCGATGACAGAAGAAGTTGACGTTGAGCGGACCGTCGCCTTTCAGCTCCGCCAGGGCACGATCCAGCGCCTCGACGGACAGCATCGCGGCAGGCAGCGCCCCGAGGCCGCCTGCCCGCGTAATCGCGCTGGCCAGAGCCTGGTCCTGTGAGCCGGCCATGGGGGCCTGGAAGATCGGCAGTCGAAGGCCAATTCGGCGCATCAGAGACATGTGTCGGGTTCTCCTGGGAAATAGGTCAAACGTGAATCAGCGACCGTCCTTGCCCTTGGTCGCGCTAGGCGGCGGCGAATTCACCGAGGCCGGCGGCGACAGGGTCAGGGTATCGCCGCGCATGGCGATATCGAATCGTCCAAGAAAGCTCATGCCGAGCAGCACCATATCATCCTCAAGGCCCGGGCTGATGGAGCCCGGCACGTTGCGAGCCTCGAGTCCGGCCAGGCTGACCCGCTCGAGCGTCGCCAAGTCGCCACGTACTCGTCCGTTGGCGGTACGAAACCAGGCGCTACCTTCGCTCTTTAGCCCCAGCTCGTCGGCCAGACTGTCCGGCAGTGCCACTCGCGTCGCGCCGGTATCGAGCAGGAACGTGACCTCCTGCCCATTGATCCTGCCCGGCGCAACAAAATGGCCCCCCGGGCCGCGCTTGAGCGTCAACGGCTCACCCGGCGCGACGCTCTGCAGGTGCGCATTGGGGTTCATCTTCTCGTCCAGCCAGCCCTGAGCCCACCAGGCCCCCAGGCCAATGAACAGGCCCCAGAACAGAATCAGCATGGCGAGTCCCGGGCGGCGGGTGGCGTGTCGCCGAGTCATCCTCTCTCCTTGGGGTACGCCAGACGACCAACGCCGTATGGCGGGCTGCGGTGATGGCGACTGTACTGACAGCCACGGTGCAACGAGCATCGCCATCTGCCAATCCAGGGACGGTTTATCATGACAGTTTCCACTAGCTCACTCCATACGCGCCCGTGTCACACCGACCGCGACAGCATTGCCTTACGTCACGAAACGCCAATGACCCACGGCCCTCGTCGCCGACCAGACCCACGCTCCAGCCTTCGGCGGCACCTCCTCCCGCGCGGCACCTCGCTGGCGGCCACCGCCGTCGCCAGCGGCCTGGTAGTGGGTCTGCTTGGCTTGCCGGCATTTGCGGCACAGGCCTTCGATGGCGTCGAGAAACAGGTCTTCGAGATGCCGAGCTACACGACCCTCGGCGGGAAAACCATCGCCCCGGTCCGAGTCGGCTGGGAAGCCTATGGCGAACTCAATGCCGCCCGGGACAACGCCATCCTGATCACCCACTTTTTTTCCGCCACCAGCCATGCGGCGGGACGCTACACCGAAGACGATGCCGCCCCCGGCTACTGGGATGCGATCATTGGCCCCGGCAAGGCAGTGGACACCGATCGCTACTACGTCATCTCCTCGGATACCCTGGTCAACCTCAACGCCCACGACCCTCGGGTCACGACGACAGGCCCCGCCACCCTCAATCCAGCGACCGGAGAGCCCTGGGGCACCGACTTCCCGGTAGTGACCATCGGAGACTTCGTCAACGTCCAGGCGGCGCTGCTCGACGAGCTTGGCATCGAACGACTACACGCGGTGATGGGGGCATCCATGGGCGCCCTGCAGGCCTACGAATGGGCCAGCGCCTACCCCGAGCGGGTCGAGCGGCTGATTCCGGTCATCGGATCCGGCGTGGCGGATCCTTGGCTGATCGCGAGCCTCGATAGTTGGGCGATGCCGATCCGCCTCGATGCCAAGTGGAATGGCGGCGATTACTACGCCAGCGAACCGCCGCTCGATGGCCTCGCCGAATCATTGCGGCTGGTGACGCTGCAGGCCAATCACTGGCGCTGGGCCGATGCTGCCTTCGATCTCAGCTGGGCCACCCCGGAGGAAGATCCCGCCGGCGATCTTGATGCCGAATACGCCGTCGAGGCGACGCTGGACGATATCTCCGCGGCAAGGGCCAGCACCGCTGACGCCAATCACCTGCTTTACCTGGTCAAGGCCAACCAGACCTTCACCCCCGGCCACGCCGGCGACGCGGCTGCCGGGCTTGCCGCCATCGAGGCACCGACGCTGATTCTCTACAGCGAGGACGACCTGGTCTTCGCCCCCGAGTCGGTGCGCGAGACGGCCCGGTTGATCGCAGCCGATGGTACTCCCGTGGACCTCGAGGTGCTGAAGGGCGATCGTGGCCACATCGACGGCGTGGTCAGCATCGCCCAGGCGGCGAAAAGGATCGGGGATTTCCTCGACGCCCCGGTCCCATCGCCCTGACCCCACCACCTCCTCTGCGCCTGCGCCTGCGCCATCACACGGTAATGGCGCAGGCGCTGCGCGAGTGGCTCGCTCGCGGCCATGGGTCGGGCGCTGAAGGTAACGCTGGTGCGCGAACGGCAGGCGACGCCAGCGGTGCGCGACTCCTGGGCGAGCGACTTTACGCGACGGGCGTCGCGTGTTCGGATACCCGTATCGTCCCAACCTGCCGCCAATTGACGGCCCATCACGAGGAACCTCTGTGAACGACGACGCCACTCTCACTGCCAGCGAGCTCGACAGCGGCATTCTCTACCGCCTGTTCTCCGGTGCTATTGCCCCGCGCCCCATCGCCTGGGTCTCCACCATCAGCAAAGACGGCCACGCCAACCTGGCCCCCTTCTCGTTTTTCACCGTCGCCAGCGTCGCTCCTCCTGTTCTTGCGTTTTCGCCGCTGCTCAACGGCGAAGGAGCGACCAAAGACACCATCGCCAACCTCAAGGATGTCGGCGAATGCGTGGTCCATATCGGCGGAGAGGCCCTGGCTCAAGCGCTCAACGCCACCAGCGCCAGCCTGCCACCCCAGGATGACGAGTTCGAGCACGCGGGGCTGACCAAGGCCCCGCTCGGTGACTTGCGGGTGCCGCGCATCGCCGAAGCCCCGATCGCCTTTGGTTGCAAGCTTAGAGATATCCTCCATTTCGGCGACTCCCCCCTGGCCGGCAATCTGGTGCTGGCCGAGGTCACCGTGATACACGCCGCCCCCGAGGTCTGGGACGGGCGCCACGTGGGGGTCGAGGCGCTCAAGCCCATTGGCCGCATGGCGGGCAGCGACTACATCCGCTGCACGGACCTGTTCGCCCTCGAGCGACCGAAGTAGCGAAGCGCTGTTAGCCACGGGAAGCCCCCTGCCCGACCATCGCCACAAGATAGTCACTGACGCACTGGTGGCGGCGGCAAGGGCGACACCCGGCTGACGCTGGCCGAGCGACAGCGGCCACGTTCGAGACAGCGGCCACGTTCGAGACAGCGGCCACGGTCTCGAGGCGGATCATCACTCGCGTGCCGTGGCAGCAAGCGCCTACCCCATGGAAGGCCTGAGAAGAGAGAGCAGGCACAGATAGGCGCCGAGTACCAGCAAGCCGACCAGGAAGACCTGCCGAAACCTCGCCTCGGACAGGCGCCGGCGCCACCACTGCCCGAGGCCCATGCCAATGAAGGCGGGCACCACGGCGACCAGCGAGCCACCGAGCAACTCCGCCGAGAGCAGCGCACGCTCGTTGAGCGCCAGGGCAAGACTCAACGTCGAGAGACTGAACAGCAGGCCCATGGCCTGCACCAGAGCATCTCGCGGTAACCCGATAGCCTGCAGATACGGCACGCCCGGAAAGACGCTGGAGCCAGTCATGCCCGTCAGCACACCATTGAGTGCGCCTGTCACGCAGGCTTGAACAGGGTTGCCGACGAGACGCAGCGACCGGCGGCGCAAGTTCATCACCGCATAGAGCATCAACAAGCCGCCGAGCAACAGCGACAACCAACGGGCATCGACACTAGCCAGTACCCATACCCCCGGCCACACCGCCAGCGATGCGGTCAGCAGAAAGGGCCACAGACGCCGACACAGGGCAAGCAGATGGCCGCCGCGCAGGGCCTGCCACAGGTTGGTGACCACCGTGGGCACCAGCATCAGCGCCATGGCTACCGGCAAGCCCAGGGTGGCGGTCAACAGCGCCAGCAAAATGGTCGGCATTCCCATGCCGAGGACGCCCTTGACGACACCTGCCAGCACGAAGATGGCCGTGACCATGGCCAGACCGGCAGCGTCCAGTGATAGCCCCATCAGACCCCGCCCTCACGGCGCGACTCCCAGTCTCGAGCCGCTTGCCGTCCACGGGCTTCGTTGACCTTCAGACAGATCACGATGGCGAGAACGAAAAAGGCTGCGCATAGCAGAATAGAGGCCTGCAGGCCGACCACGGCCTGCAACAGCCCAAGCCCGACGATCCCTACCACGCCGGCTAGCTTGTTGGCCAGGCCCCAGAAACCGAAGAACTCCGCCGACTTCTGCGCCGGTGAAAACAGCCCCACCAGCACGCGACTCGCAGACTGGCTGGAGCCGAGGCTCAGACCGGCGAGACACCCCACCACCAAGAACAGTTGCTGCGCCTCCCAGGCCAGTCCGAAGGTCGCATTGAGCCACTCCGTGACCTGGGGAGTTGCCCAGATCGACAGAATCGCCAGCACCCATAGCACCAAGGTGAACAGGTAGGTGACTCGAGTGCCGATGCGGTCCTGTATCACGCCAAAGCCGAGCGCCCCGGCGGCGGCGGTGAGCTGAACGATGATGAACATCAGATTGCGGGTGGTGGCATCCCAGCCGATCACCTGGGCGCCATAGATGAAGGCGAAGGCAATCACGATGTAGACCCCGGCCATCGAGAACAGCAGCGAGACCAGGAAGATCCCCAGGTCCCGAAAATGACGCAGCTCGTGCAGGGTGGTCGATACCCGGCGCCAGGCGATCTGGGTGAAGGACACCGCCACCGGCTGTGACTGGCCGCGCTCCTTGAGCCACGCAAAGGTGGGAATGGCCGCGACCAGAAAGAAGCCCGCGGCGAAGGGACCCACCCAGCGAATGCGCTCGAAGTTATCCTCGGTCGCCTCACCCAGCACCGTCAGAGTGAAACCCGCCGCCACCAGCCCACCGATGTAGCCCAGTGCCCAACCGAAGCCGGAGATTCCACCGAGTTTTTCCGGCGGTCCGAGGCCCGGCAGGAAAGCCGCGATGAAGGACTCGCCCATGGAATAGGCGTAGTTGGAGAAGATGATCAACAAAAGCCCCAGCACCACATAACCAGGCTCGACGAAATAGAGCATGGCCGTCGTCGCCACGGTGGCCAGGTAACTCACGAACAAGAAACGCTTCTTCTCGGCGCGGTAGTCCATGACCGCACCACATAGCGGCCCGGTCACCACCACCAGCAGATAGCTGACGGCCAGCGCCAGACTCCACAGCAGATTGGCTAGCCGGAAGTTGTCGTCACGGTCGCCGACGATCACCGTGGTGAATAGCTCGCCGAACACCACCGTAATGATCAGCAGGGTATAGGCCTGGTTGGCGAAATCGAACATCGCCCAGCCGAAGATCTCACGGCGTGAGGCACTGGGGGCCACAGCTCGCTCTGCACTCGTCACGCTCATCGCGCCGTCCTGTTGGCGTAGGGACGCTCAAGATACCAGCCTTGGCGCGGCCCGCGCCACGCCATGCGCGGAGTCGAGAACCGGCAAACGACTTAAGTCCCGACGGCGGCGGTGCTACCCTCAGGCTTTTACCATGTGACCCGCCCATGACTCCCACGGATCTGCTCGCCGGTGCCACCGGCCAGGATTGGCACCTGCGCCTGGCCGGCCTGATCCAGACCGCCGCCGACGCCGACTTTCCTCGCCATCTGGAGCAGGCGCTCGGTCAGCTGGTGCCTTTCGACACCGTCATCATCCACGCCTACCGGGGCCGCGGGCGCCCGTTGGTGGTGCACGACAACTATCCCCCCCATCGGCGCGAACAGGGCATCGACCGCTATCTGAGTCGAGTCTATCTGCTCGACCCCATGTTCCAGGCCACCGAAGCCGGCCTCGACAACGGCGCCCACCGGCTCAGGGACCTGGCGCCGGACCGCTTCGAAGCCAGCGAGTACCACGCCCACTACTACAGAGCCCTGGGGCTGCGCGACGAGGTGGGCCTTTTCGCTCGGGTCGCAGACGATACCGTGCTCGTGGTATCGCTGGGGTTCGGTGACCAGGCCCCGGCGCTGACGCGTCGCGCTCTTCAGGCCCTGCGCCACATCACCCCGGTGGCGGCCGCTCTGCTCACCCAGTTCTGGACCTGGCAGCGCCCGCGCTTCGATACCGACAACGATGCCGTAGAGCCCGTCGATGCCGCCTTCACCAGCTTCGGCCAAGGCCAGCTCACCCCCCGCGAGCAGGAAATCGTGCGCCTGCTATTGGCAGGCCACTCCACCAAGTCCGCCGCCCGCGAGCTCGGCATCAGCGACGGCACCGTGAAGGTCCACCGCAAGCACCTCTACCAGCGCCTGGACGTATCGAGTCAGGCCCAGCTGTTTCGCTGTTTTCTCGACCACGTGGCGTTGATCTCACGCCAGCGCCGCGACTAGCGGCACTCGCGGCCCGGGGTCGGGCACTAGAAACCGTACGACAGGTAGAGCCGGCCTTCCCAGACATCCAGGTCGTCGTGGCCGAGGCTGAGATAGCCGGCGCTGACCTCCAGCAGGGTCGCCTCGCCCATCAGCCAACGAGCACCACCACGCAGAGTCCCGGTCCAGTCCGACGGCTCCTCCCATTGCAGGTCGGCATTCAGGTAACGCCCGTCGTTGGGACGTTCGAAGGCCCAGTCCACCCCGGCTTCGAGGTAGGGCATGACGAGATTTTCCTGGTCGATCGTCCACAGCCGGCTGACCTCGCCACTGAGCGTGGCCACGCCGACGTTCCAGCTATCCCCCGGCACCTCGACGCGAACTGGCGCTCCGAAGACGTTTCCGGACAGGTCATAGTCGTCGCTACGCTCATGCGAGTAGTACACGGAGACCGTCGGCCGCAGCAGCGCCTCCCCCCAGTGATACTGGCCGTGGGCATTGATGGCACCCCCAAAGCTCTCGGTGTCGTAGTCCCCTTCGAGGGTGGCGATATCGGTCTCATTGTCACCGAAACGCCAGATCAAGGAAGCGTCAAGCGCCCAGTCACGTGACAACCGATAAGCCACATAAGGGGAAACGCTAAACCCGTCTGAGGCGTTTTCCCAGGCACCACCGAAGCCATCACTGCGGCTCGAATCGACACTGACACTGACCCCGGCAACGGTGTCTTCAGCGACCCAGCGGTCTGCCCCGACGGCCACCACGCTGGATTTGCCGTCCAGGTCCTGGCCATCACGCCGATCGTTGATATCAAGATGTCGAGCGTCTACCCAGGTGTTCCACGGTGAGGACGGCTCGCCCTGCCGCCCTTGGGTGACAGGGACCTGGGAGCGAACCGCCGCTTCCAGCGCCGTCATCGAGCGCTGGCCGGCCAGCCTCTGGAGCTCGGACTGGGGACAGCTGATCGTCGGCAGGCTACCATCCGCCAGCGGCTGTCCGCCGAGGCGAGGGTCGTACCGCGGATCGATACAGCGCCCCGGCGGTAGCGGCGCCCAACCCGGGGGCGCCTGCCCCGAGGCCACCGATTGCACCGACACCGCCGGGACTTCCGGGGTCACCCCCTGACCGGGACGGCCGCCCTCGGGCGTCAGGGAGCCGAGCGGAGGCGTGACACCTGGGGGCAATGACGGCATCACCCCGGACGGCGGCAAGGTTCCCACGGGCGGCGTGACACCCGGCGGCAGCGACGGCATCACCCCGGACGGTGGCAAGGTTCCCACGGGCGGCGTGACACCCGGCGGCCGCGACGGCATCACCCCGGACGGCGGCAAGGTTCCCACGGGCGGCGTGACACCCGGCGGCAGCGACGGCATCACCCCGGACGGTGGCAAGGTTCCCACGGGCGGCGTGACGCCCGGTGGCAATGACGGCATCACCCCGGACGGCGGCAAGCTGCCAATCGGTGGCCGAACGCCTTGGGGCAATGACGGCATCACCCCGGACGGTGGCAAGGTTCCCACGGGCGGCGTGACGCCCGGTGGACGCGACGGCATCACCCCGGACGGCGGCAAGGTCCCCACGGGCGGCGTGACGCCCGGTGGACGCGACGGCATCACCCCGGACGGCGGCAAGGTTCCCACGGGCGGCGTGACGCCCGGCGGCCGCGACGGCATCACCCCGGACGGCGGCAAGGTCCCCACGGGCGGCGTGACGCCCGGAGGACGCGACGGCATCACCCCGGACGGCGGCAGGCTGCCAATCGGTGGCCGAACGCCTTGGGGCAATGACGGCATCACCCCAGACGGCGGCAAGGTTCCCACGGGCGGCGTAACGCCCGGCGGCCGCGACGGCATCACCCCTGACGGCGGCAAGCTGCCAATCGGTGGCCGAACGCCTTGGGGCAGCGACGGCGTGATGCCTCCGGGGCGGGAGAAATCAGGAAAGATCTCACCAATAGGCGGCGTGATCCCAGGACGGCTCGGCAGCTGAATCTGCCCCGCGGGGGGCAAGGTAAAGCCGCCCTTCTGGTTTTGCGTATCGAGCTGGCAGGGTTTGCCGCCATTCAGGTCGAGTAGCTTATGCACCCCGCCATTGCCATTGGACACCACCGGCGACAGCGTCAGGTGAAGGCCCCCCGGGTTCTTGGTCCAGCGATCGATGCTCTGATTGCCCTGGGCAGCATCGAGGCCGAAATCACCGCCCGACGTGCCCGATAGCCATACCGAACGCGAAGCGTCGTTGGTGGTACCTATGAAAGCCAGGCCACCGGAACCACTGCACTTGGCCGCGAGAGCAGGCGCGGAGAAGGCCATCAAACCGACAAGAAGAATGCCCACAGGCAGGGGCAGAGCACGCGACAACATGTAAGTGATCCGGAAGAGAGGACGATGAAAACTGTCTGACCGCCGTAGCCTTGGCGAGACAAATCTATGCTAATTCAGCTTAAGATTACCACCGACCGGGGCGCGCCGCGATGACGCCTGCGGTTCCCCGCAGGCCGCGACCGTGTCACCGGGACCAGCGCCTGTTGCCTGAGCGCCGAACACGGCGAGATGCCGTTACCACGCCTGGACAGTGCTGCGCCGGGCGCCCGGACTACCGACGCGTCCACGACGTAGCGCCAACGATCCGACATACCCCCATAAGGATATGTCGCGTGCACAGCCGACCTACGCAGACTGGCCTCATCTCAACAGGAGGCCAACCAATGACAACATCGACCCCTTCTTGCCACGCCAAGGCCACATCGACCACCACGACATCCGTCACCGCCCGCCCGGCACTCGACGCCGAGGCCCTGTGGCAACAGGACAAGGATCACTTCATCCACCCGTTTACCGACTTCAGTCAGTTTCATGACAAGGGGTCGGAAATGATCACCGATAGCGATGGCATCTACGTCGCCGATGTGCACGGCAACCGCTTCATCGATGGCATCGCGGGGCTCTGGTGTGTCAACGTCGGCCATGGCCGTGCGGAAATCGGCCGGGCCATGGCCGACCAGGCCACCCGCATGGCCTACTTTTCGACGTTCAACAACCTGTCGAACGCACCGGCGGCCCAGCTCGCGGCCAAGCTCGCCGAACTGGCGCCGAGCCATCTCAACCACGTCTTCTATACCTGCGGCGGCTCCACCGCCAACGATGCCACCATTCGTCTGGTGCACTACTACTTCAATCGCCTCGGCAAGCCGACCAAGAAGCGCATCCTGTCGCGCAACAACGCCTACCACGGCACCACTTATCTGGCCGCCAGCCTGACCGGTATCGCCAGCAACAACTGGGAATTCGATACGCTCGACCACCTGGTTACCCACGTAAGCGAAGCCAATCTCTATCGTCGCCCCGATGGCATGAGCGAAGACGCCTACTGCGACCATCTGGTCGAAGAATTCGAGGCCACCATCGCCGATATTGGCGCCGACAACATCGCCGCCTTCATCGCCGAGCCGATCATGGGCGCCGGCGGTGTTCTAGTCGCTCCCCGCGGCTACCACGCCCGCATGCAGGCAGCGTGTCGGGCCAACGGCATATTGTTTATCGCCGACGAAGTGGTCACGGGCTTCGGCCGGCTCGGACATTTCTTTGCCTCCGAAGACGTCTTCGACACCCGTCCGGACATCATCAATATCGCCAAAGGACTGTCATCGGGCTATGCCCCTCTAGGCGCCACCTTGATCTCCGACGAGCTCTACGACGTGCTGGGAACTCCCCAGGGCAAGGGCGGGGTCCTCAGTACCGGCTTCACCTACTCGGGCCACCCCGTCAGCTGCGCCGCCGCACTCATGAATATCGAAATCCTCGAGCGTGAAGCGATCTGTGCCAATGTGCGCGACGTTGGCCCGTACCTGGAGCAGGCTCTGCAGGGGCTGGCTCACCACGAAACGGTCGGCGATGTGCGTGGAAGCCACTTCATGATGTGCATCGAGAACGTCGCCAACAAAGCGACCAAGGCGCTGTTCCCGGTCGACGCCAGGGTCGGCGATCGCGTCGCCTTCGAGGCCCAGAAACGCGGCCTGATCATTCGTCCGGTGGGCCACCTGAACGTCGTCTCTCCTCCTCTGATCTGGACCCGAGAGACCGTCGATACCGCCGTCGCGATCCTGGATGAGGCGCTCGCGGCCACCACCGACTCGCTCAAGGCCGACGGTTTCCTGTAGGCCTGCGCACGTGCCGGCAGCGCGACCCGAACACCCCGTGGAGGCCTCGGCCCCCGGGGGCAGCTCCTGGGTCGTCTGTTCTCCTTCGCTCCCTCACACAACAGCTCGGCCTCTACAGGCCGCAACAATAGTCCGGAGCCTGCATGGAAACCTATGGCATATGGAGCCTGGTCCCCACCCTGGTGGTGTTGATCATGGCCATCATGACTCGCCGAACCATCGAATCGCTGCTCGCCGGCTGCCTCGTCGGCCTGTTCATGATCGACCCTTCCGAGGTCATCACTCGAGGTTCCAACATCCTGCTCGAGGTCCTCGGCAATGATACGGTCACCTGGATCATTCTGGTCTGTGGACTATTCGGCAGTCTGATTGCCTTGCTGGTCAAGACCGGCGGCGTATTGAGCTTCGGCGACGCCATGACCACGCGCCTGGCGTCGCGTCGTCAAAGCCTGATCACCACCTGGGTGCTCGGTCTGGTGATCTTCGTCGATGACTACCTCAATGCGCTGACCATCAGTGCCTCGATGAAGAAGATCACCGACCGCTATGGCGTATCCCGGGAAAAGCTCGCGTACATCGTCGACTCCACCGCGGCCCCGGTGTGCATACTGGTGCCCTTTTCCACCTGGGCGGTATTCTTCGCCGGCCTGCTCGAAGACAACCATGTCACCGCCAACGGCATGTCGTTGTACATCGAGTCGATCCCCTACATGGCCTACGCCTGGGTCGCGGCGGCCATCGTCCCCTTGGTCGCGCTCGGCTGGTTGCCCGACATCGGACCGATGAAGACCGCCGAGGCACGCGCCCGTGGCGGCCAACCGGTACCCGACGGGGGCGAAGACAATGCCCTTTCCCTCGAGGCTAGCGAGGGCGGCCAGACGCCCCACCTGATCAACTTCCTGCTGCCCATCGCCAGCCTCATCCTCGCCACCTGGTACTTCGACATCGATATCCTCCGCGGCGTTATCGTGGCCCTGGCCGTCACGCTGGTGTTGATTGCCGCACAGCGGCTATTAAGCTTCGACGCCACCTTCGATACGGCACTGGACGGCTTCAAGGCGATGATCATGCCGCTGGGTACTCTGGTGGCAGGCTTTACGCTCAAGGAAGTCAACGATGTGCTCGGTCTCACCCAGGTCGTCATCGATGCCGTCGAACCACTCATGACCGCGGGGCTATTGCCGGCGGTGGTCTTCGTCACCATGGCGTTTCTGGCCTTCGCCACCGGCTCCTTCTGGGGCTTGTTCGCGGTGGCCATGCCCATCGTGCTGCCGCTGGCCCAGAGCATGGATGCCAATATGCCGCTGGTCGTCGGGGCCCTGATTTCCGCCAGCGCCTTCGGTAGCCACGCCTGCTTCTATGGTGACTCCACGGTGCTCTCTGCCCAGGGCAGTGGCTGCAGCCCGATGGCCCATGCCCTGACCCAATTGCCCTATGTCCTGATTGCCGCGGCCCTGGCCACCGGTGTATTTCTGTTGATCGGATTTCTGTGAGCCTGCCATGACAAACGATAGCGCGTCCCCGACTCCCGCCGAACTCGGCTGGTCCATGCCCGCCGAATTCGCCCCCCACGATGCCTGCTGGATGCTCTGGCCCCAGCGCCCGGACACCTGGCGCCTGGGGGCGAAACCCGCGCAGCAGGCCTTCGTCGAGGTGGCCACCGCCATCAGCGACAGCGAGACGGTCTACGTTGGCGTCAACGACGACCAGTACGAGAACGCTCGCTTCCAGCTACCGGAGCACATCAGGGTGGTAGAGCTGTCCAGCAATGACGCCTGGATGCGCGATGTCGGCCCGACCTTTCTCACCCACGCCGAGTACGGCTTGGCCATGGTCGACTGGGAATTCAATGCCTGGGGCGGCCTCAAGGGAGGGCTCTATTTCCCCTGGGACAAGGACCGCCGCATTCGTCAGAAGATCGCCCAGATTCTCGACGTGCCGCGCTTCACCGCCGGTGTGGTGCTGGAGGGCGGCGCCATCCATGTGGATGGCGAAGGGACTCTGATCACCACCGAAGAGTGCCTGCTCAACCCGAACCGTAACCCGGGGCTCGACCGCATCGCGATGGAGCAACTGCTGTGTGACTACCTCGGGGTGAGTCAGGTTATCTGGCTGCCCCGGGGCTGCCATCTCGATGAAACCGATGGCCATGTAGACAATTTGTGTTGTTTCGTCGCGCCGGCCGAAGTTGCCTTGACCTGGTGCGACGACGCCACGGACCCCCAGTACGCCATCTGCCGCGAAGCCCTCGCGGTTCTTGAAACGGCTCGCGACGCGAAAGGTCGCGCGATTCGTGTGCATCGTCTGCCCCAACCAGGCCCGTTGCACATCGCCGAAGACGAGGCCAGTGGCATCGACCGTCTATCGAGCTCACACCCGCGTCAGCCCGGTGATCGCATGGCGGCCTCCTACGTCAACTTCTACGTCGGCAACACGGTCGTGGTGATGCCATTGCTCGACCCGGAAAAAGACGCTGCTGCCATGGCCACCGTCGGCGAGCTGTTCCCGGGGCGCCGAGTCGTGGGCGTGCCGGCCCGTGAGATCTTGCTCGGCGGGGGCAACATCCACTGTATCACTCAGCAACAGCCCAGGGTCGTGCCCCATGTCTGCCAAAGGAGACACTCGAGCGACCTCCCCGACATTGCACAGTCGCCAGGGGATCTCTAGGCTCGATGGAGAACATATCGAATATTGGAGATACATCATGCATAGCCTTTCCACCAAGCGCGTTACCCTTACCCTTCTCGCTGGCGCCATGGCACTTGGCCTCACCGCCTGCGGCACAGGCACCGGTGAACGTGCTCTCAGCGGCGCAGGGGTCGGCGCGGCCGTAGGGGCCGGTGCGGCCGCCGTGACCGGCGGCGATGTCGGCCAAGGCGCCGCCATCGGGGGTGGTGTGGGTGCTGCGACCGGTGCCGCCACCGACTCAGAGGACATCGACCTCAACCGGTAACCGTCCCGTCGCCACTCTCCAGGCCAGTCGATGGCCAAGGAGCAGCCGGTGAGGCCCATCATGGGGCGAGGCCGGCGCTGGCGCGGTGGCCGAGCACGAAACAGGCGGGCGCCTTCGGGGGCCCGCCGTCGTGTCGAAGCCCACGCCTCACCGCTCGTCACCCGCGATCCATTCGCGCTGGTTGGCCAGCGCCAGACCAGGCCGCGCCAGGCGAGCCACGGCATCAGCTACTGCTTGAATTCGGCTTTGCTCCCCCGACCTCGGCCCGTACACGGGGTCCACAAGTGCGCCCCAGCCCTAGCGACAGATCCCCCCCACACCGAGACCGGTACCCACCCCAAGGTGGAAATGATCGGCGTGTGCCGCATTGTAATCGGGCCCCAGGGCGGTACCGAAGACGTCGCAAGCAGACCGCTGAACACGCTTGAGGAACACCCCCTCGGCCCCCTCCCCCCAGTCCTGACGCAAGGATACTCGTCGTCCGTCGTCGAGGACGAACCCGGCAACATCGAGGGCTTCGGCGCTGGCATGCTCGCTGCGCCGGGCATTGGCCCGACCATAGATATTGCGGCAGGCGAAACTGCCGAGATGATCGACACGCTCAACCGAGGCGCCCAGCTCCTGCTGGGCTGCCGGCTCGAGGCCATGACGCTCGAACAGCGCCCAGGCCACGGCCAACGGACACGACGCCAGATAACTCGAGGAGAACGTCACGCCACTGCGGGTGACCCGCACGATGTTGCTCAGCGGACAACCGGCCACGGTGGTATCGGCAAGCGCTGTGAAGCGCAGATCGGGAGCGCTTGCAAGCGTCGCCCGACAGGCCTCGGGATTCCCCTTCAGCCGCGCCAACTTGAAGGTAGTCAGCGGGGTGACGGGGTCATCGATCGCAAGGGGGGCCCAAGGAATCCAGGCCGGAGGAGGCGTCCAGTCACTCTTGTCGATGGCCACACCCACCGCCACCAGCACAAGAATCCAGCGTAGTCGCATCATGTGTCTCCCCTAGCGCCCGGCCTTCGTCCGCTCGCCCGCATGCCATCGAAAGTCGGTGTGGCGCGTCACCTGCCCCCATCCGGCGATCCGAACGCGGTTGTCGAGCGACCGGGTCTGCCACGGCGGCACGCTATAGGACCGCTTCAAACGTCACGAGCCTCAGGGCCATGGCCCTGGCGCAGGGCCATTACCATTGACCGAAGTGCGAGCGTCTCACAGGACGTCATGACGAGGACAGAAGGAGGGAGCCATATCGCCGCGGCTTCACACGACGGCTCGATGACAGACGGAGCCTACGGAACAGGCGGGCTTCTCACACGGGCTTCTCACACGGGCTCAGCCGCAGACGCTCACTAGCGGCCAACCACCAGTGATAACACGAGCGCAGTTATCCCCACCACGACAGCGGTGGCGACGGCCACCGTGACCAGGCGATCCAGCCATCGGTCGAAGGAGGCCCAGGAGAGCGCCGGCATCCTGCGGCGACGGCGAGACCCACGGCGAGTAGCACCGCGAGCCTGGGAAGGGGGAGACATGATTGACATCCTTTCAACCGTTCCTCTTAGCGTAGACCCGAAACGACGCCTGACCCAAAAGGAGTCCTGAAGTCGTCTAATGTAGCAGGCGACGCACAGGAACTCCCGTTTTCTCCGCCCGGCACGGGGCCGTTTTCGCCTCCACGGCCCTGGCGAGCATGACGGCAAAGACTCAGTGATTGATTCGGCGGTTGACCACATTCGGCGCCCGCCGCAGTCGCTCCTCGTCGGCAAGTGTTTCCGCCTCGAAAGGATCGGCGCCGACCGGTGTTTCTCCGTGGCGGCGATATAACTGCGCCAACATGGCCTTGCGATCCGCTCGCAATTCCTTGACCAGGACCCAGACCATCATGAACAGGATGAACGAAAAGGGCAGCGCCGAAAGCACAGCGGCGGACTGCAAGCCTTCAAGGCCACCGGCGGCAATCAGGGTAAAGCAGATCGCCGCGATCAATGCGCCCCACAACACCCGCTTGTAGAGTGGCGGCTCGATCGAGCCGTCGTCAGTCATCTGGGCGACGATGAATGAGGCCGAATCCGCCGATGTCACCAGGAAAACGAAAATCAGACACATCGCCATCACCGACAATAGCGACGAGAACGGCATTTGATCGAACATGGAAAACAGCGCCACAGTGATGTTGTTCTGAGTCGCGGCGGCAAGCCCTACGTCCCCACCGAGCTCCATGTGCAGCGCAGCACCACCGAACACACCGATCCACAGGCACGCCAGCAGCGGCGGCACCACCAACACCCCGAACACGTACTCGCGAATGGTGCGGCCCCGCGACACTCGAGCGACAAAGGTCCCCACGAAGGGCGACCAGGCGATCACCCAGGCCCAGTAGAAGACCGTCCATTGGCTGGCCCAGTCGTTACCGTCATAGGGGGATAAGCGCAGGCTCATGCCAATGAAGTTCTGCAGGTAGTCGCCAATGCCGAGGGTAATGGTCTCGAGAATCTGTACCGTCGGCCCGGTGAACAGCACATACAGCATCATGGCGATGCACAGGATCATGTTGAGGTTGGACAGACGCTTGATGCCCTTGTCGAGCCCGGACCAGGTCGACGCCATATAGGCCAGAAACATGCACAACAGGATGACGAATTGCCACCAGGCGTTCTCCGGCAAACCGAACACCGCATGCAATCCGCCGTTGGTCTGCAGCACACCTAGCCCCAGCGACGTCGCTACCCCCATTACGGTAGCGACGACGGCAAAGACATCGAGGCTATCGGTATAAGGGCGCAGCCATGGGCGCCTGGCGGTGACCGATGACAATACCGATGACACCAGCCCGGCCTGGCCCTTGCGAAACTGAAAGTAGGCGATGATCAGCCCGACCAACGAAAACGCCGCCCACTGATGGACGCCCCAGTTGAAATAGGCGACCTGAATCGCGTAACGCGCCGCCTCGGGGGTCTCTGCCGCCACATCGCCATAGGGAGGCGATGCAAAATGGCTCATCGGCTCGGCCATGCCGTAGAACACCAATCCCACCCCGAACCCTGCCGCCAGCAACATGCTGATCCAGGAAAAGGTACCGTAGGTCGGAGTGCTGTCCTGGGGCCCTAGACGCACCTTGCCGTACTTGCTCAGCGCGAGCCCGCCAAGGAAGATGACGAAACCAAACACGGCCAGCAGGTAGAACCATCCAAACAGGTGGGAGATCTTGCCGAGTGCAGCATCGGCCACATGTCCGAAGGCCTCCGGAAAGCCCGCCCCGAAGGCCACCAACACGACGATGATCAGTGCCGACAGAAAAAACACGCGCTGGCCACCGGACGCCGACAGAATCCTCGGTCCTCCTTGACCCTTCATAAAAAGCTCCTTGCCGTGAGGCAACTCGGATGAACAATGGCCGCCAGGCTAGCAAACCAAGCCCGAGTAAGCACAGAACCTAGCCCCGTACGGCGCCCGCCCGAGTATCGGACAAAAAAATCCGGCGCCCAGGGGGCGCCGGATTCAGCGGCTACTGCTACGACCGGGACAGAACTCGCGAGTCTTCTGAGCCTCGCTCACCTAACGCGCTCGTCTCGCCTCGTGTCGCGGCTCACATGGCTTGCATGGCTAGGACTGAGGCTTGGGCCGCGTGGTTGCCATGGTGTGGGTGCCAGAGACATCCTCGTCGTCCTGCTTCAGTGCCTCCTCCGGCGGGGCCATACCCTCCTCCTTGGCCTGGTCACGAGCCTCGAAGGCGTCTGCCCCTACCGGCATTTCCTTGTAATGGTGATAGAGCCCGTCGAGCATCAGCTTGCGGTCTTTGCGCAACTCACGCATCAAGACCACCACCATCATGTACAGGATAAAGGTAAAGGGCAGTGCCGAGAGTACCGCCGCGGCCTGCAAGCCCTTGAGCCCCCCTGAGGCAATCAGTGTCAGGCAGATGGCGGCGATCAATACGCCCCACAGTACGCGCTTGTAGAGCGGAGGATTGATCGAACCGTTATCGGTCATCTGGGCGACGATGTAAGAGGCAGAGTCGGCGGATGTCACCAGGAAGATGAAGATCAAGATCATCGCCATCACCGACAGTAGCCCGGAGAATGGCATCAGATCGAACATCTTGAACAACGCCACGGTGATGTTGTCCTGAGTCGCGGCGGCAAGGCCGAGCCCTTCGGTGGCCAGCTCCATGTGGATGGCCGTACCGCCGAAGACACCGAGCCACAGGCAGGCCAGCAACGGCGGGACAAAGAGCACGCCGAACACGTACTCCTTGATGGTACGACCGCGCGAGATACGGGCAACGAAAGTCCCGACGAACGGCGACCAGGCAATCACCCAGGCCCAATAGAAGATCGTCCAGTTCTGTGCCCAGTTGTCACCGTTGTAGGGCGACATGCGTAGGCTCATGACCAGGAAGTTCTGCAGGTAGTCGCCGAACCCCAAAGTGATGGTCTCGAGAATTTTCAACGTCGGCCCGGTAAACAGCACATAGAGCATCATGGCGATACACATGATCATGTTCAGGTTCGACAGCCGCTTGATGCCCTTGTCGAGTCCGGAGCAGGTCGATGCCATATAGGCCAGGAACATGCAGAACAGGATAATGAACTGCCAGAAGCCGTTCTCGGGGAGCCCGAAAACCGCATGCAGGCCGCCATTGGTCTGCAGAACCCCCAGGCCCAACGAGGTGGCAACCCCCATCACCGTGGCCACCACCGCAAAGACATCCAGGGCGCCATTGAAGCGCTGAAGCCCTGGGCGCTTGGCCGTCAGCGGACGCAGTACCACGGACACCAGCCCAGCCTGCTCCTTGCGAAACTGGTAGTAGGCGATGATCAACCCCACCAACGCAAAGGCCGTCCACTGATGCACGCCCCAGTTGAAGAAGGCGTATTGGATGGCATAGCGCGCGGATTCGGCGCTTTCCGGCGCAACATCACCGTAAGGCGGCGAGATGTAGTGCGTCATCGGTTCGGCCATGCCATAGAACACCAGCCCCACGCCGAACCCCGCCGCCAGCAGCATGCTGACCCAGGAGAAGAAGCCATACTCGGGCTTGCTATCCTGTGGCCCCAGCCGCACCTTGCCATACTTGCCCATGGCCAGCGCCAGCAGGAACACCATGATGCCGAAGACAGAGAGGAGATAGAACCAGCCAAACAGGCGTGACACCGCATTCAAGGCGGCGGTTGCGACGTCGCCAAATCCGACGGGGAAGAGGACGCCCAGGGCGACCAGTATCGCTATGATAATCGCGGAGACGTAGAAGACCCGCTGTCCATCGTTCTGTTGCATATTGCCTTCCTAGTTATTATCAATGTCGCATTTCGGAAGGCCTGTGCAGCGCCGCCGCGGCATCCTGTTCCCGCCCATCTCCCACCAGGATGCGCCGTGTCGGACGACCCGGCAGTGACGCGGATGCCGAGCAGCCTTTGCAGACCAAGTTTCGCGATAACTGTTAGCATGTTATCTATATGTCAGGTGTCACCAGCGCAAACGTTGGCTTGACGGCCGTATCCCGCTTCTCCGCATCGGCGTGTCGATCCGACCCAGAGGCACGCTTGGCGCCGTCGAGCCCTATGCCCGTGTCCCTCGACCATCTGCTCCGGTCATTGAGCAGCCAGGACGAAGGTTCGCCGTGGCACTGGCTAGCGAACCGTAGCTAGCCAACCGTGGCCAACGAACATCGCTAAAGGGAACGGCGCCGAGATCGGCTTTCGACCACTGTTCTTCGCCCGCTGCTTTTCGACCACACCCAAGCAAGCGTGATGACAACCCGACCGCGGTCCCACCCACGAACCACGCCCTCATCATAGTGAACTTGATCGAAAAAAAGTGCCTTTTGCCGACCACTTACCGGAGTGGCATAAAATTCACTACGAATACATCCATTTTGTAGGAAATTCCCCATATCAAGAAGGAGACATCGATGCCTCGACTCAGCCAAACACCACTTTCCGTGCTGGATCTGGCCCCGATCCGCGCCGGGGGCTCCGTCGCCGATAGCTTCCACGCCAGTGTTGCCCTGGCTCAGCAGGCCGAGACAGCGGGCTTCACCCGCCACTGGCTGGCCGAACACCACAGCCTGGAAGGCATCGCCAGCGCCGCCACCGCCGTCTTGATCGGCCATGTCGCGAGCCAGACATCACGCATCCGCGTGGGCAGCGGCGGCATCATGCTGCCCAACCACCCACCCCTGGTGGTGGCCGAGCAGTTCGGCACCCTCGAGACGCTCTACCCTGGGCGTATCGACCTCGGCTTGGGGCGTGCGCCAGGCTCAGATGCGGCCACCATGGCGGCCATGCGTCGCGACCCTTACGCGGGGGGCGATGATTTCCCCCAGCGCCTCACCGAACTCCAAGGCTATCTGGGCGATGCCAAGCCCGATCAGCGAGTGCGCGCAGTACCCGGCCAAGGCACCCACGTGCCGCTATGGCTGCTGGGTTCGAGCCTCTACAGCGCCCAGTTAGCCGCTCGAGAGGGCCTGCCGTTCGCCTTCGCCGCGCAGTTCGCTCCGGGTCAACTCGATGAGGCGCTGAGGGTCTACCGTGACCAGTTCCGCCCTTCTGAAGTGCTCGATGCCCCCTATGCCATCGTCGGTCTACCGGTGATTGCCGCCGACAACGACCTCCACGCGCAGTACCTGGCAAGCACCGCACGCCTCAAGTTCCTGGGCATGATTCGCGGCAAGCGCAGCCTGGCCCAACCGCCCGTGGAGCAACTCGACTGGTCGCCCATGGAGCGCGTCCAGGTCGAGAGCTTTCTCGCCGCCGCGGTGATCGGTGGGCCACAGACCGTAAAAGAAGGCCTCGAGCGATTCCTCGAGCGCACCGGTGCCGATGAGCTAATGCTCAACACCGACACCTATGCCCTAGAGGATCGCCTGGAAAGCTATCGTCTTGTCGCCGACATCTGGCACGCCTGAGCCGGGGGCGGGGCGCCTGAGCCTGAGCCTGAGCCGGGGGCGGGGCACTACGTGCCGGCGTTACGCGCCTGGCCGACAGACTCGAGCACTGGATGCTGGACACCGGTTGTCCACCCGTATTGGCATCGCCAGCGGCACGCAGTGACTAAGGGGGCCATCAGCAGGGGGCTCCTTGAACAGGAGCCGGTAAGCGCCGAGGATAGGGTCTGGGACCCACCCGACTCGTTGTCTTGCCCCGAGGCCAGCTCCTTGGCCGCGGGGAGACGCTGTTCGCACGGAGGCTGACCAGCTCGATGCCCCTCTCTCAGAATACCTCCCACACTCGCCTCGACGCCGCAGGCGTGGCGTCAGGCTTCAGGCGCATGGCGCCGCTTTGCCTTTTTGTCGTGGTGTTCGGCATGGCCTTCGGTGTCGCCGCCCCCGGCGCCGGGTTGTCACAGCTTCAGACCCTGGCCATGAGCGCCCTCGTCTTCGCCGGTAGCGCGCAGTTCGCGGCGCTCGATCTCTGGGGGCCGGAGATTCCCCTGATCGCCCTGGTCGCGACCACATTAGCGATCAATGCGCGCCATCTTTTGATGGGCGCCGCCCTCTACCCCTGGTTGAAAGATCTACCTACGGCACCCCGCTACGCCTCGATGCTACTCGTCAGCGATTCCAACTGGGCCATGGCCATCGGCGACTTTCAGCGCGGGGAGCGCAACGTCGGCGTATTGGTAGGCGGCGGCATCGCGCTGTGGCTAGCCTGGATGCTCGGCACCCTGATCGGCGTGACCTTCGGCGCTGGGGTGTCATCACCGCAGCGCTTCGGCCTCGACGTGATCATGGGGTGTTTCTTGCTGGCGGTGCTGCTGGGGGGCAAGCCCGACCAGCGTGTCCTGGCCTGCTGGATAGCGGCGGGGGTCGCCGCGGTGGCCGCCCTGAAGTGGCTGCCCGACAACACTCACGTGATCGTCGGCGCCATTGCCGGCGGCGTGGCGGGTCTGCTGATTCCGCCGAAGGCCAGCACAGCACAGGACGACGCCCCATGAACCTGCCGACAGCGGACTTCGGCGCCATGCTGGCGATTGTCATCATGGGCGCAGTGTCATACCTAACCCGAGCGGGCGGTGTGCTGATCATGTCCTGGGTGCCGATCGGCCCCCGCGTTCAGCGCTTCATCAATGCCATGGCCGGCTCGGTGCTGGTCGCCGTCATCATGCCCATGGCACTGGACGGCGACACGGCGGCTCGCCTGGCGCTGGTGACCACCACCACGGTGATGCTAACCACCGGCAAGACCCTGGCCGCCATAGCCACCGGCATGGCCACGGCAGCATGTTGGCGACTGGCCTTCGGCTGAGCAAGCACGCGGCGGACACCGAGAGCGTGGCCTCGAGTCACCTTGCCCCAGCGCGCCCCAGTGCCCCAGTGCCCCAGTGCCCCACCCACCACCATGCCTGACGCCGTCTAGCGCCCTGCGGGACGACGCCCCAACAGCTCGGGGATCGCGGCTTCATAGGCCTTGGCGAGCCTCAACAGTGCCAGATCATCGCGGTGCGGGGCGATCAGCTGCAGGCCCATGGCCTTGCCTTGTCGGCTGAAGCCTGCCGGCACGCTGATCACCGGGCAGCCGGCGAGAGACCCGGCGATGACGACTTCCATCCAGCGGTGGTAGGTATCCATGGAACGCCCGGCGACCTCGTTGGGCCAGGGCGTGTCGACGTCGAAGGCAAACACCTGAGCGCTGGGCAGGGCCAGCACATCAAAACGCTCGAACAGCGCCAGCAGGCACTGGTACCAGGCGCTGCGCGACACATTGGCCCGGTGCACATCGAGGGCCGAGCGCGTCATGCCCTGCTCGACCTCCCAGCGGGCTTCAGGCTTCAGCAGGCGGCGCTTTTCGGGGTCCGCCCACAGCTCACTAAGGCTCCCCGCCACCGCCCACTGGCGCAGGGTCAACCAGCTCTCCCACAACCGCTCGGGGGCGAAGTCCGGCGTCAGCGCCTCGACCTCGGCGCCCAGGCCTTCGAAGACCTTGAGCGCCTCGTGACAGACGTCGAGAACACCCTCCTCCATCGCCAGATAGCCCCGCCAATCGCCGATCCAGCCGATTCTCGGATGGGCCTGCGCGGACAGCGGCTGCAGCGGCTCGGCAAAGTGCCGGCCAGCATCGCTCAGGGCCAAGGGAGCTCGCGGGTCGGGACCGGCCTGGATAGCCAGCAGTTGGGCCAGGTCATCGACGCGACGCCCCATCGGCCCTTCGGTCGCCAGCTGATGACCAAAAATCTCCGGAACGGGACTGTGGGGCACGCGTCCGAAGGAAGGGCGGAAACCAAAAATGTTGTGATAGCCGGCGGGATTGCGCAGCGACCCCATCATGTCACTGCCATCGGCCACCGGCAGCATACGCATGGCCAGTGCAGCGGCCGCACCGCCGCTGGACCCGCCGGCACACAGGCGATGGTCAAAGGCATTGCGCGTCGCACCGAAAACCGAGTTGTAGGTCTGCGAACCGAGGCCAAACTCGGGGCTGTTGGTCTTGCCGATGATGATCGCCCCCGCCTTGCGCATACGCGACACCATCAAGCCATCCGCTTCGGGCACCTGGTCGGCGAACAGCGGCGAGCCCAGGGTGGTGGTGATGCCCTGGGTCGGCGACAGATCCTTGATCGCCTGGGGCACGCCATGCAGCCAGCCCATCGACTCGCCGCGGTCGAGTTGACGATCACGCTCGTCGGCCTGGCCCAGCAAACGCTCACTATCGACCCGGGACACGATGGCGTTGACGCGCGGATTCACCGCGTCGATATGGGCAAGATACGCCGTCATCACCTCACGGCAGGACGCCTCTCGGGTGTGAATGGCATGAGACAGCGTCGAGGCGTCCCAATCGACGATCGTGGCGACGCGGTGATCGGGGCTTACGGCATCGGTCATGACAGACACACCTCACAGATTGATAGCGCCGGAGCTCACCATGCCCCCAAGCAGCCGGCTACGCGCAGACTATCTGCCCACGCGGTCCTGTCTTCGGCGCTTAAGCCAAAAGGCTCAGGCTCAAGTTCAGGCTCAAGAACTACTAGTCGCCTAGCGCTGGACGTTGAGAAATACAAAATACGGCTTGTTGTATATATCAACTAACCATCCACGATGCCGACGTCGTTGGTCAATGCTGCTGAGCTAAAAATGGCAAGACCTTAGACATATTGGCTAGACCGACGTGCCTTGGCAGGCCCGCCACGATCGATAAGATGACGCATGACAAGACGCTACGGTACTCCTGGCCGAACGGGCTCTAACCACCGCCAACAACGAAAAGCACTCCCCTGAACGCATGATGGCCCCTGCGCCAACACCGCGCGGGGCCATCCTGGCATCGCTGCAGGCTCGCCCTTTCTACTGCCCTGCACTGACCTGCACTGACCTGCACTGACCTGCACTGACCTGCACTGACCTGCACTGTGCGCGGAGCAGGCAGCGAACCAGGCATCTTGTCTGGCGCAGGCTACCCCACGCCATGCTCATTCAAAAGCGTTGCCTGGTAACGCTCATAGGCGTCTCTATAGGCACGGACATTCTCACCAGCAGGAAGCGCTCCTAGTGCATCGTCCAGATGCACGAGGCGATCACAAAGCGCGTCCAGTTCACCTTCCCCAGCGCACCATGCAGCCTGAATGGCGCCGCCAAGCGCCGCGGCATCGGCCACCTTGGGGCATACCACCTCGGTGTTGGTGATATCGGCGACCATCTGGCGCCACACAGCGCTTCTGGCACCGCCACCGATCAAGCGAACTTGGCGTGCGCCCGCGGCCAGGGGGCCCAGCAGATCCAGCCCGTAGCGCAAGCCAAAGGTGGCGCCTTCTACCACTGCACGGCAGACATTGGGCGCGGTGGTATTGCGGCTGGTCAGCCCGGCCAGGGACGCCGTCGCCAGGGGCAACGACGGCACCCTTTCACCATTGAAGAACGGCAGTGCGGTGACCCCACCGGCACCGATTGGGGCGCTGCTCAAGGCGTCATTGAAGCCGGCGATATCCAGACCGAACAGCTCGCGTATGCGCGTGCTGGCAGAGGTCACGTTCATGGTGCAGACCAGCGGTAGCCAGCCGGCATGGCTGGCGCAGAAATTGGCCACCATGGCGCTGCCGGCATCGACCGACGTCTCGGACCAGGCGCACACGGTGCCCGAGGTGCCAAGACTCATCGTCACCCGGCCGGGGCGAATGTTGCCTGTGCCGATGGCGCCGAGCATGTTGTCACCGCCGCCACTCGAGACCAGCACGCCGTCGCCAAGCCCCAGTTCTTGCGCCAGCGAGGCCCGAACTCGCCCGACGGCCTCGCGGGAATCGATCAGTCGCGGCAGCACGCGCTCAGGGTCCAGCTCCGGTGCGATCGCGGCGAAGACGGTGTTGCTCCAACGCCGGGTGCGAGTATCGAAATACCCGGTCCCCGAGGCATCACCGGCTTCGGCGGCTTTCTCGCCGGTCAGCCAGAAGTTGAGATACTCATGGGGCAGCATCAGGCTATCGATGCGCCGATAGGCCTCGGGATGGGTATCGCGCAGCCAGGCAATCTTGGAGGCGGTGTAGCCCGTCTGCAGCACCAGCCCCAGCGCCTCGAGACAACCGGCTTCGCCCCCCAACCGCTCGATCAGCGCCTGATTGTGAGCATCGGTCTCGGTGTCGCACCATAGCTTCGCCGGATGCAGCGGCTGTCCTGTGGCGTCGAGCGCGACCATGCCATGCTGCTGGCCGGATACGCCGATACCACGAATCGACTCGGCGCCGGCACCGGCGCGCGCAAGGGCCTCATGAAAGGCCCCGCGAAAGGCCCCGACCCAGTCCTCGGGGGCCTGCTCGCGGCGCCCGCCCGCGCCCTCTGTGAGCCGATGAGGATGGCTCGCCTCGGCGATCAACCGGCCGGCCTGCACATCGACCACTACGACCTTGGTGCTCTGGGTCCCACAGTCCACTCCCAGATACATCGGCGTCTCCCCCGCGGTTATGGACCACCCTCGTGACCCGCCAGTACCAAAGCCTCCAAGGTAGCGCGTGTGCCTTTCTCGTGCAGCGATTTCAGGGCCGTAAGATAGGCGAGCAGAAACCGCGGGGCGTCGGCCAGATCGCCGAACAGCTCTCGGTTCTCGATGAAGGCGCGAGGATGCTCGTGGTTGCGGGCGGCCAGTGGCATCAAACGCGCCTTGAGCCGGTCGACCACGACAATCGGCTCACCGGCCTCGTCAATGCCCTCGGCGTAGCGCGCCCAGCTGGCCACGATCGCCGCCGAGCGCTTGAGTTCCCCGCCGTGCTCAAGCTGGTGGCGAATCACCGGCACCAGCCACTTGGGAATCCGGTCCGAGCTTTCGGCACATAGTCGCGCCAGGGTGTCCTTGATCTGGGGGTTGGCGAAACGTTCGATCAGGGTTCGGCGATAACCGTCGAGGTCGACGCCAGGCACCGGCGCCAGCGTCGGGCTGGCCTCTTCGGCCATGTAGCCCAGCAGAAACTGGACGAAAAGCGGGTCCTGACACACCTCATGCGCGTGGCGATAGCCCGCCAGATAGCCGAAATAGCACATCGCCTGGTGACTGGCATTGAGCAACCGGAGCTTCATCAGCTCATACGGCTCGACGTCCTCGACCACCTGGACGTCCACCGCTTCGAAGGCCGGACGCCCGGCGACGAAGTGATCTTCCAGCACCCATTGGGTAAACGGCTCGCAGACCACCGGCCAAGCATCGTCGACGCCGAAGCGCGTGCTGAGTTCGTCGATGTCCGTGGACGTGGTCACTGGCGTGATACGGTCGACCATGGAGTTGGGAAACGCCACCGCCTGCTCGATGTAGCGCGCAAGCTCGCCATCCCGGGCCCGGGCAAAGGCCGTGAACATGCGCCTGGCCACGTCGCCGTTACCCTGAATATTGTCGCATGACATCACCGTAAAAGGGGCCAGCCCACGCTCGCGGCGCCGACGCAGGGCCTCCACCACTAGACCAAAGCTGGTCCTGGGGCGTGTCGGTTCGCCCAGGTCATGGACCACATCGGGATCATCGAGATCGAACTCGCCGCTGACCGGATGAAAGTTGTAGCCCCCCTCGGTCACGGTCAATGACACGATGCGAATGGCCGGATTGGCCATCGCCTCAACCACGCCCTCGGGGTCGTCGGGCGCAAACAGATAGTCGAGCATCGCGCCGATCACACGCGGCTCATGGGTCCCGTCGGGATGCTTGATAACAAGCGTGTAGAGATGATCCTGCCCGGCCAGCGCCTCTTGCATGCGTCGATCGCCAGGCATCACGCCCACGCCAATGATGCCCCAGTCCAGAGCCAACCCGGCGTCCATCAGCCGGTCAACATACATGGCCTGGTGGGCGCGATGAAATCCGCCCACACCGATATGCACGATGCCTGGCGTGACGCCGGTGCGATCGTAGCTCGGATGCGCGACTCGCGGATCGAGCTGACCAAGTGTGGCCTGGTTGAGTCGACTCATGGGAACCTCTAGGGAAAAGTGGGAAAACCGTCATGCCATAGCGCGTCGTGCTGGCCTTGGCATTAACGCCAATCGATATCGGCGCTCACCGAACACGCCTTGATCAGGCGGGCATTGAGCATGTCCTTGTCACGCGCCTTGGCGATGGCCCCTGCGTGGTCCTGGCCCATACCGAGCCAGCGCTCGATCAGACGCTGCTCGAGCACGTCATCGTCCACATCGAGAAACAGGGTCAGATCAAAATCCCTGCGCAAGGCAGGCCAGGGCCCCTCATCGAGCAGCAGGTAGTTGCCTTCGACGATCAGAATTCGGTGGCTTTTACTGATCACCCGGCCACCGGCCCGAGCCAGGTCCAGAGGGCGATCGAACACCGGCACCGCGACATCGCCATCGGCGCGCTTCAGACGCACCAGATCTTGACGTAGCCCTTCGACGTCGAAGGTGTCGGGCGCGCCCTTTACCGCCAGCAGGCCCCGTGGTTCAAGCACGGCATTGTCGTAGTGGTAGCCATCCATGGGCACCACGGCGGCGCTGCCCGGACAACGCTCGTTGAGGGTCCGGGCGAGCCAGGCCGAACGAAACGACTTGCCAGCCCCCGGGGGGCCAGCCAGAGCCACGATGTAACGGGCCCGGCCTTCGGCGCCGAGAAGTATCCGTTCGTTGATCTGGTCAATGCTGGGAATCATGACGCGATGCTCCTTGCCGTCGGCGGCCCCGGTCTCGCGGCCGGGATCTTGTACTCCGGGCCTGGCACTTAAGCCCTAGCACACCAGCCCCAGCGGGCGGGCCTAGCCGTGTGGGGCGGCGAGCCTAGCCGTGTGGGGCGGCGAGCCTAGCCGTGTGGGGCGGCGGGCCTCGCCGTGTGAGGCGGCGAGCCTGGCATGGCGACTAGCTCATCCAGTTGCCACCATCGACGTTCAGGGTCTGGGCAACGACGTAATCGCTGTCGCCACTCGCCAGAAACACGGCGGCACCGGCGTAGTCGTCGGGACGCCCCATGCGCCCCATCGGCACCTGCTCACCGACCAGGCGTTTCTTCTCGCCCAGCGGGCGGTTTTCGTACTTGGCGAACAGGGCGTCGACCTCTCCCCACATCGGAGTGTCGACCACGCCAGGGGCGATGCCATTGACACGAATCCCCTGCTTGATCAGGCCGAGTCCGGCGGACTGGGTCAAGCTGATGACCGCCGCCTTGGTAGCGCAGTAGGTGCTGACCAGAGCTTCACCGCGGCGGCCCGCCTGGGAGGCCATGTTGACGATATGGCCACCGTGGCCTTGCTCGACCATTTGCCTGGCCACCCGCTGAAGCGTAAAGAACAGGCCCTTCACATTGACCGCGAACTGACGATCGAAGCTCCGCTCGCTGACCTCCAGCACCGGGGCCATATCGAAGACCGCGGCATTATTGACCAGAATATCGATGGTGCCGAAGCGCTCCACCACCTGCGTCACCATGGCGTCGATGGAGTCCCGCTCGCACACGTTCAGGTGCACACCGATAGCCCGCTCACCAGCCCCCAGGTGGCCAAGCCCCTCTTTCAGCGCCGCAGGGTCGACGTCGGCGATGGCCACGCGAGCGCCTTCGGCCAGATACCGCTCGGCGATGGCAAGGCCGATGCCACGGGCGCCACCGGTGATCACCGCTACCTTGTCGGTGAGTTTCATCGATCCGTTCCTTGAAGTAAGTGGCTTGAAGTAAGTAGCTTGCCCCGAGTCTGGTGGACGCTGCGCCAGGGCGCGGCCGCCAGGCCCCCTCGGGCGACGGTCGTTAGCGAGACATCGTTAGCGAGACACAGACGAGCCATGGTGGTCTGCCTGCTGACCAGGCGCTTGCCGGTCAGGTTCTTGCTGGTCGGCGCGGCTCCCGCGCCGTTGCTGCCAGGCCTGCACCAGCCCCGGCAATTCACTCATGCGGCGCATGACGCGCCAGACGCCGAGGTCATCAAGGCGCTGATCATGACCGGGAGCAATGTGGCTGGCGCCAACGAAACCGATCACCGTCATGCCCGCGGCCCGCGCAGCGGTGGCTCCCGACACAGAGTCCTCGACGACCAGGCAGTCGTACGGCTCAACGCCCAGGGTCTTGGCGGCGAGCAGGTAGATATCGGGGGCCGGCTTGGGGCGGGCGACCTGTTCGGCGCAGAAGATCGGCAACGCGCCGAACACCTCTGCCAGGCCCGTGCGATTCAGCGAACTCTCGACGCGCTGGCGCCGGCTGTTGGACACCACCGCCTTGGACAGCGTCAGCCGTGCGATGGCATCGGCGACGCCATCGATGGCGATGAGATCGCGCGCCAGGCGAGCTTCGATCTCGTCATCGATTAACGCCAGGGCATCCTGCGGCAGCGGGTGCTGGCTAGCGGATTCGAGCCCGGCCAGAATCGCTGCGGTCGTCTGCCCCAGCGCCTTGCCGATCTCGGCCTCGATATCGAGATCAGGCAACCACTCGGCGAGGCGCGCCGCCAGCGTCATCTCGGCGATCACTTCGCTATCCACCAGCACGCCATCACAGTCGAAAATCAGGGTCTCCATGGGCGCTCCTCAGGCCTCTGTTTCACTGGCGACACGGTTGTCCTGGCGGGTCAACGAGGCCAGCGGATGACGACTCAGGCTCTGCAGGGCCAGGCCGTCTGCGCTGAACAGGTGCGCGCGGGAAGGGTCGAAGCCGAACTGCACCACATCACCCACTCGGTGCGCGACGTCGCCGTCGACCATCAGCGTGATCAGCTCATCGTCCATTTCCACGTACAGCGAGGTCTGGCCACCGAGGCGTTCGATCACATTGATCTGCGCCTTCAAGGGACCGCTGTCATCGAGCCTCAGGTGCTCCGGTCGCACGCCGACGTCCAGGGCCTGGCCCTCGCTCACCTGGCCGCCGTCCACCGGGATACTGACGCTACCGCCCCCCGGCAGGCGCACCGTTACGCCCTGGGCACTCCCTTCTTCGGCGACAGCATTGAGAAAGTTCATCTTCGGCGAGCCGATGAAGCCGGCGACGAATCGGTTACGCGGGTGGTGGTAGAGCTCCATCGGCGAGCCAACCTGCTCGACCACGCCGCCCTGCAGCACCACGATCTTGTCGGCCATGGTCATGGCCTCGATCTGGTCGTGGGTGACGTAGATCATGGTGGCCTTGAGCTCTTCGTGCAGCCGCGCAAGCTCGATGCGCATCTGCACCCGAAGCGCGGCGTCAAGGTTCGACAGCGGCTCATCGAACAGGAAGATGCGCGGGTTTCGCACGATGGCGCGCCCGATGGCCACGCGCTGACGCTGCCCCCCGGAGAGCGCCTTGGGCTTGCGCTCAAGCAACGGTTCGAGTTGCAGTATCCTGGCCGCCTCCATCACCTTGGTACGGCGATCTTCCCGCGACACCCCAGCGAGCTTCAGGCTGAAGCCCATGTTGTCCTCTACCGTCATGTGCGGGTACAGCGCGTAACTCTGAAACACCATGGCCAGGCCGCGCTCGGCCGGACCGAGTTCGTTGACGCGCTGGTTGTCGATATTGATATCGCCGGCAGTGGTGCTCTCGAGCCCTGCGATCATGCGCAGCAGCGTCGACTTGCCACAGCCGGAAGGACCGACGAAGACCACGAACTCCTGGTCCTGGATGTCCAGGTCGATGCCCTTGATCACCTGGGTATCGCCGAAGCTCTTGACCACCTGATCGAGTTGAAGTGTTGCCATATTGTTGTCCTCTTATTTGGCGGCGCCCCGGGGCATATCGCACCCCTTGCACCGTTCATGTCAGCGCGAGGGCCCGCCGAAAATCCTGTGTCGAAGTCGTTACTTCACGGCGCCGAAGGTGAGGCCACGGACCATCTGCTTCTGGGTCAGCCAGCCAAAGACCAGAATCGGCGCGATGGCCATGGTCGACGCCGCGGAGAGCTTGGCCCAGAACAGGCCTTCGGGGCTCGAGAACGAGGCGATGTAGGCGGTCAGTGGCGCGGCCTGAGAGGTCGTCAGGTTGAGGCTCCAGAAGGCCTCGTTCCAGCTCAGGATCACCGACAGAAGCCCGGTGGAGGCGATGCCGGGGAGCGTCAACGGCAGCAGCAGATACCACACTTCCTGCAGGGTGCCGGCGCCGTCCATGCGGCCGGCTTCGAGGATGTCCTTGGGCAGGTCCTTGAAGAAGGTGTATAGCATCCACACCACGATGGGCAGGTTCATCAAGGTATATACGATGATCAGGCCGAGCTTGGTGTCGAGCAGGCCGAAATCACGAAACAGCAGGTAGATCGGCACCAGCACCCCCACCGAGGGCAGCATCTTGGTCGACAGCATCCACAGCAGCGTGCCCTTGGTGCGCTTGGTCGGCAGAAACGCCATGGCGTAGGCAGACGGCACCGCGATCAGCAGCGCCAGCAGGGTCGAGCCGAACGACACCACAACGCTGTTCCAGGCAAACTTGACGTAGTCGGCGCGGTCCTGGACCTCGGCGTAGCTATCGAGCGTTGGGCTGAAGATCAGGCTCGGATCGGCGATGGCATCGGCTTCGGTCTTGAAGCCCGTCAGGATCATCCAGAAGATCGGGAAGAAGATGGTCAAGGCCACACCCCAGCCCAGCACGGCCATGGTGAATCGGCGTAAGCGCTGCGAGCGGGCCGCCGCATCGGAGCGCGTAGCATCCGCCGCCGGGGCCTTGGGAGTGGTCGTCGTGGTCGATGTCGTCATGGCAAACCTCCAGAGCGATGCGAGTGTCACTGTTCCAGGTTCTTGGCCACCATGCGGACCAGGAAGATGGCGACAATGTTGGCGAGGATGATCGCGATCACCCCACCGGCGGAGGCCGTGCCGACATCGAAATCGAGCAGGGCGCGGATGTAGATCAGGTAAGCCAGGTTGGTGGTGGCAAGCCCTGGGCCACCCGAGGTGGTAACGAAGATCTCGGCGAAGATGGTCAGCAAAAAGATCATCTCGATCATGATCACCACGCTGATGGCACGCTTTAAATGCGGCAAGGTGATATAGAAGAACACCGCGATGGGGCCCGCCCCGTCCATGCGCGCCGCCTCGACCTGATCGTCGTCGAGCGACTGCATGGCGGTAAGCAGAATCAGCAGGGCAAAGGGTAGCCACTGCCACGCCACGATGATGATCACCGAGGTCAGCGGCAGGCTGGAGAACCAGTCCAGCGCCGGCAGACCGAGGGATTCGGCGACCCATGCCAGCACACCGTTGGCCGGGTGCATCATCATGTTCTTCCACACCAGGGCGCTGACGGTGGGCATGACGAAGAACGGCGAGATCGCCAGCACTCGCGCCACACCGCGGCCCATGAAGTCTTGCTGGAACAGCACCGCCAGCAAGGTTCCCCCAACCACGGTGATCACCAGCACCCACCCCACCAGCAGCAGGGTGGTGCCCATGGCCGACCACAGCGCCGGATCGGTGAGCAGGTATTCGTAGTTTTCGACGCCGGCGAAGCCGGTCATGTCGGGCATCAACAGGTTGTAGCGCTGAAACGAGAACCATACGGTCATCGCCAGCGGCACGATCATCCACAGCAACAGCAGAGTGACCGCGGGTGCCTGCAGCGAGAGGGTACGCAACCCTCCGACGGAGCGGCCGGAAGTTCGAGCCTTGTTCATGACGGATCACACTCGAAGTAGGGCCGAGAGGCGGATGCCCCTCGGCGGGTGAGTCTCGGCGGGTGAGTGGCGATCGACGCGGCGTCGAGTGCACCAAAACACTCAGGACAGAGCGCCAGCCTTACTTGGGATAGCCGGCACGCTGCATCGTCCGCTCGGTGGCGCGCTGCGCCGATGACAGCGCTTGCTCGACGCTGGTCTCACCGGCCAAGGCCGCGGCGACCATCTGGCCGACCTGGGTACCGACGGCCTGGAACTCGGGGATGCCAACGAACTGCACGCCAATATAGGGGTTGGGTTCCAGGGACGAATCGGTGGGATCGGCCTCGCGGATCGCCTCGACCACGAAGCTGGCGAAGGGAGCGGCCTCGACGTAGTTCTCGTTGTCATAGGTCGAGGCGCGCGTCCCTGGCGGCACACTGGTCCAGCCCTCGGACTCACCGACCAGCTGGACGTACTCCTGGGAAGTGGCCCAGGCGATGAACGTGCGTGCCGCGTCCTTCGAATCCGACGAGGCCGGGATGGCCAGCGACCAGGCCCACAGCCAATGGGAGCCCTTTGGCGTCTTGGCCACCGGTGCCGGCGCAAAACCCAAGCGATCGGCGACCTGGGATTCATCGGGGTTGAACAGCTTGCCGGCCGCCGACGTGGCATCGACCCAGATGGCGCAGTTGCCGCGGGAGAAGAGCGCCAGGTTCTCGTTGAAGCCGTTGGAACTGGCGCCTGGCGGACCGTAGTTGTCGAGCAGGTCCACGTAGAAGCCTATCGCGTCTTTCCACGCCGGACTGTCGATCTCGGGGTTCCATTGCATGTCAAACCAGCGCCCACCGAACGAATTGACCAGGGTCGAGACGAAGGCCATGTTCTCGCCCCAACCCGGTTTGCCGCGAAGGCAGATGCCGGCCACATCGTTGTCTGGGTCGTTCAGCGTCTCGGCCCAGGAGCCGACCTCTTCCCAGGTCGGCTGTTCGGTCATGGCAATGCCAGCCTGCTCGAAGAGGTCCGTGCGGTAGTACATCATCGAGCTTTCGGCATAGAACGGTAAGGCGTACAGGGTTCCGTCATGGCTCAGGCCATCGCGCACAGGCTTAAGCAGGTCATCGACGCGATAGTCGGCGGGTAGATCACCGAGTGGCTCGAGCCAGCCACGTTCGGCCCAGATCGGCGCCTCGTAGCTGCCGATGGTCATCACATCGAACTGACCGCCCTGGGTGGCGATATCGGTGGTCATGCGCTGGCGCAGCACGTTCTCTTCCAGCACCACCCAGTCCAGGGTGATATCGGGATGAGCGGCTTCGAACGCGTCCGTCAGGCCCTGCATGATGACCATGTCGTTGTTGTTCACGGTCGCGACGGTGATGGTCTCGGCCTGAGCCGCCGAGGCACCGAAGGCCGCGACACCGGCCACCGAGATCAGACGGGCCAGCGGCTTGCGCGGAAAACCGGCGACGCAGGACAGGGGGTAAGGGTGGTTCATGACGCACTCCTGTTCGTAGGGGGCCCGCGGGGCGAGCTTGTTATTGTCGGTATCGTGACGGAATCACCTGCCTGCTGCCCGTCGCCTGCGGATCTTGGCCAAGCTTGCGGCCAGCGACTGCGGTGCGACGGCATTTCCCTTCGGCGAGTGTTTTTGCCTATGAAAATGATCAATCCGATCATTGAATGATCAAATGATCGAACAGGAGCCGGCAAAACGCAAAGCCTCGGTGGGTAGACTTTAGCTGTATAGGCGCGGCGAGCCGCACCACAGGGGGATCAGAGGCTCCACGTGGAGCCATACCGCAGGAGGGAAGCCGGTCGTTGCCGGCCGCAGGTCACCGCGCTACGCGACGGGGACAACCGTCGACACGCACCGGCCCCACCACCGGGACATCAGCCCAGTTGATCGACGATGTATCGCGCGGCGTGCTCATCGGTAATCAGACTCGAGAGCCAACCGCCGCGCAAGGCCGCCAGTATCGCCGGGCCCTTGTCGCGACCACCGGCCAGGGCCACCATCGCGTGATCACGAAACAGCTCCAGCGCGAGGCTGGTCACCCGGCGGCTGGTGGAGCAGTCGATCAATCGCCCGTGGGCATCCATGGGCCACCCCACCAGCTCGCCCACGGCATTCAGCGACAGCAGTTCGTCGAGCTCCGCCTCGCTGATGAAATGATCCTGGAACAGGGTCGCCTGGCGATCGATGCGCCCGACGCCGATGAAGGCGGCCTGGGCCTGTTTAGCCACCTCCCCCACGGCGCGAAACAGGGGCTGGGCCATCATCGTTTGCTTCTCCTCCACCGTCGTGGCGACCACCGGCGTCGGCAGCAGGAAACGCTCGCCGCCGGTCTTGTCGGCGGCCATCATCACCCCGTCATAGCGGTTGGAAGAGCCGTCTCGAGCGACGTTGCCGACCAGGGAGACGAAGCGGTGTTGGGGGCGGTCGATACGGCTGAGCGCCTCGACCATGGCCCGAACCGAGCGCCCGGAGCCCAGCGACAGCGTCTGTGGCTCGCTGCGCTCGATCAGCCGGGCCAAACGATCGGCGCCTGCCACGGCCAGGTACGGCGTGCTGTCGAGGGTGTCGCTGGCGGCCGGCACCACATCGCAGTAGTCGAGTTCGAAGGCTTCACGAATGGCTTGAGACAGCGCCGTGCAATGGGCGATGGGATGATCGATATGGACCTTGACCAGGCCTTCCTGGCGGGCCAGCGCCAGCAGTCGCTGTACCCCAGGGCGCGATACCCCGAGCTGGGCGGCAATGTCATCTTGGGTGCGGCCACCCACGTAGGACAGCCAAGCGGCCCGCGCCGCCTGATCCAACTTGACCTCGAACTTGTCCACACGCGGCTCGCTGACGGTTATCGAAGCCGGCATCATCGCAAGGTGCGGTGAATTGCACAATGCACCCGCCGGCATCTGCGACCAGCAACGGCAACCGGCCCCACCAGGTGTCTCGACGAATCGTCGGCCTCTGCGCTGACGCTGCGTGCCTAGCGTCGCGCGCCGGAGCCCTGAGGCTGGTCTGCGCCGGGCAGCCAGACGTCCACCGCAAGGCCCCCCAGGTCGGATTCTCCCAGGGTCAGGCGGCCGCCGTAGAGGGTCACGAGATCCTCGACGATGGCGAGCCCCAGGCCACTGCCGGCACGCTGTTCGTCCAGGCGAACGCCCCGCGCCAGCACCGTGCTGCGCTGCGCCTCGGTCATGCCAGGACCATCGTCCGCGAGGCTTAGGCAGCTCCCCCCGTGGGCCAGAGAAAACGTGAGACGAACGCGAGAAGACGCCCAGTCCATGGCGTTCTCGAGCAGGTTACCGGTCAATTCCTGAAGGTCTTGAGGATCGATTCGCAGCGTCAACTGCGCCGGAATATCGCGCTTAAGGGTGATACCGCGTCGGCCGGCCAAGCGCTCCAGGCCATTGACCACCGGCGCCAGCACCTCGGCGACCCGCACGGGCCCTGCCAGCACCGCACTGCCGGCGGCACTCGCCCGGGCGAGGTGGTGACGCACGGCGGCGTCGATGCGCGCTACCTCCTCACGCACCTGCCGCCGCTCGGTCGCTGGCAATCGGTCGGCCTGGGCCTGCAGCACACTGACGGGGGTCTTCAGCGCGTGGGCCAGATTGCCTGCGGCGGCACGGCCCCGTTCGATCATCCGCCGATCGTGGTCGAGCACGTCATTCATGGTGCTGGCCACATCGGCGAGTTCTCCCGGCAAGCGCGTGTCGAGGTGCCCTCGGTCTCCGCTCTTTACCGCCGCCAGATCACGATGCAGAGCCCTCAATGGCGCCAGTCCCCAGCGAATCTGCAGCGCCAGGCCACCCAGCAACAGCGCGCCTAGCGCCACCAATGACAACCACAGCAACCACTCGAAGCGCGCGACTTCGGCCTGAAGTTCCTGACGACTGACGGCGAGGCTGACGTGAATCGGGTAGGGCTGGCCGGGCAGGCGCAAGGTGCGTTCCACCAGGCGCAGGGACTGGCCGCGCGGGCCACTCAGGGTTCGCCACCGGGTGCCACCATCGGCGGTCAGAGGCAGCCGCTGATCCCACAGCGACCGCGACACACGATTGAGCCCCTGGCCGTCGCTTATCTGCCAGTACCAGCCGGAGAACACACGCCCAAAGCGCGAGTCGCCTAGGCTATCGTCGACCACGACCTGACCGCTGACCGGGTCCTGCTCCATCGCGGCCAGCAGCACCTTGTGCATCGACGCCAGGCGCTCGTCGAAGGAGGCCGACGCGGACTCCCGAAAGCTGTAGGAAAGTCCCACCCCGACCAGCGGCACGATGACCATGACCAGTACCACAGAGGCGATGATCAGCCGGCGCGCCAGGGTCCAGCGCGACATGTTCGCCATCAGCCCCATGATGCGCCTCTTCACTCGCCGTCGGCGTCGACGGCCACCAGGCGATAGCCTTGGCCGCGCAGGGTGACGATCCGCTCGCCGCCGAGTTTGCGCCGCAGGCGACTGATCTGAACGTCGATGACGTTGGAGTCGGGCTCATGGTCACGGTCGTAGACGTGCTCGGACAGCTCGACGCGGCTCACCACCCGCTCACGGGCATGCATCAGGTAAGCCAGCAGTCGAGATTCCTGGGCGGTGAGGGTCACCGGGCGCCCGGCCAGGGTGACGCTGCCACTATGGGTATCGAAACTCAGATCGCCCGCGTTCAGTACCGGGTGGGCATGGCCGTGGGTTCGGCGCACCAGGGCACGCAGTCGAAACAACACCTCGGCAGTCTCGAACGGCTTGGTGACGTAGTCGTCGGCGCCCGCCGAAAAGCCGGCGGCCTTGTCGGACCAGCGCTCACGAGCGGTCAACACCAGCACCGGCAGATCGATGGCGTCATCGCGCCACTGGGCCAGCCACCGGGTACCGTCGCCATCGGGCAGGCCCAGGTCGAGGATCACCGCGTCATAGCGCTCGGTGCGCAATAGAAAATCACCGTCGCCGCCGCTGCCCGCCGTCTCGACCAGCAGGCCGCCATCCCTGAGCGACTCGGCCAGCGCCTCGGCCAGCGCCTGATCATCCTCGATGAGCAGAATCTTCATGCCACGCTCCTTGTCTGGTGCCCTGCCCGGGCCCGCTAGCGTCGCTGCATCTCCTTGATGCCAACGCCTTCGATGCCAATCAGTTCGCCGTTCACGGCATCGAACTCGAATTCCACTACCTGCCCCTCGGGGCCGATCATTTCGATTTCGTATACCGGGGCGCCATCCTCGCGTTCGAGCTCGACCTCTACCACTTGGCCGATGTAATGCGCCTCCAGCCAATCAAGCACGCTAGGCAGCCCAACCAGACGGCCCTGCTCCACTTCTTGGTGCAGGTCACGCCAGCCGGCATCGTCGTCATCGGCATGGGCGTGGCCGATGCCGAAAGCGTGAACGATACCGCCACCCGCGTCGCCTTCACCGAGGCGAGCGCCAGCGGAGGGCAACGGCGCAAAGGTCATCGCCCATAGGGTGGCCAACAAGCACACCGTCAGCGTCGATCGTATCAGGTATCTCATGGGCGCGAAGTTTGCCGTATGCAACATGAATGGAACATGAACGACACTGTCAGCTCGATGACAGGTCAGGGCTGCCAGTATGGCTCCACTCGCCAACGCAGCGCCAACCGCTCCCGGCGAAAGACCATCATCAAGCAACGCAAGGATTCGACACCATGATGAAGCCCCTGACTCTCAGCCTCGCCACCCTGACTCTGACCGGCGCCATGGCGACCACCGCCCTGGCCGACGACGGCAGCGTCTCCCGCGAGCAGCTCGATACCCTGCTCCAGTCTGCCGGCGAGTACGGATTCACCCACTTCGATGAGTTCGGCGTCGATGACGGCAACCGCTTCGAGGTCGAAGGCTGGCGCGATGACGGCTGGCAACTCGACATCGACATGCAGCTCACCGATGGCAGCGTCATTCGCGAAGAGCAGCGCAAGAGCGAGATTCCCGACTGGAGCCTCAGTGGCGATGACGTCACCCGGGCGCTGGATAGCGCTCAGGCATCGGGCTTGCAACAATTCGGCTCTTTTGATGTCGATCGTACAGGCGACATCGAGATCGAAGGCTACGATGATCAGCAACGCGAAGTGGAAGTGCGCATGACGCGCGATACCTTCGAGGTTACCGGAGTGAATCATGACGACTAATGGACACCAGCAAGACCGCGCTCAGAATGCCGCCTGGCGAGCGGCCCAGCAGTGGCAGGAGCGGGCCCGCCAGGCGCGCCCCACGTCCCGCATGAGCGGCCCGAAGCTCATCCTCACCTGGCTCTTCTTCGGCGTCATGATGGTCGTCGGCACGCTGCTCGGACTGATCTTCCTGCTGGTCGGCTGGGCGATGATGCCTTTCGTTCGGCATAAGATGAAAAAGCGCATGGATAACTATCGCGCTGAGCACGCCGAACAGATCAATCCTGACGGCGACCATGGCGATACGCGCCCTCACCAGGTGCTGGAGGGTGACTACCAAGTCCGCCCCGACCAGCGCGGCTAATACCCGCGCAACACTCATTTCGCAGCCAACCCAGCAGCAACGATGGCGGCGCCGAGGCATTCCCTGCCCGGCGCCGCCTGACGTTATCCGGGTCACCACTGGCGCCCCCTGCCGTGCTCCTGCCGTGCTCCTGCCGTGCTCCTGCCGCGCTCCTGCCGCGCTCTTGCCGTGCTCCTGCCGCGCTCCTGCCGTGCTCCTGCCGCGCTCTTGCAGTGCTCCTGCCGCGCTCCTGACGCGCTCTTGCAGTGCTCCTGTCGCGCTCCTGACGCGCTCTTGCAGTGCTCCTGCCGCGCTCCTGACGCGCTCCTGCCGTGCTCACTGGCGCCCCCTGCCGTGCTCCTGCCGTGCTCTTGCCGTGCTCTTGCCGCGCTCTTGCCGCACTTCTCCACGCTTGGTCTGCTTCCCCCGGATTCATGAATGAAACATGAACGAAGCTGTCAGGCTGACGACAGGTGGACCTTGCGATACTGGCGTCACTCCCGGGAGCAAGGATCGCCGGGTAACCTACTCAGCCAACAAGGAACGACATCATGACTCGCAAGCCTCTTACCCTGACGATTGCTACCCTGGCTCTCAGTGGCGCACTGCTGGTGCCGTTGGCCACGACCGCCATGGCCGATGAAAGCAGTCCACGCGATCGCTTCGACAGCATGACCCAGGCTGCCAGCGACTACGGCTTCGTCCGCTTCGACGAGCTCAGCATCGACGATGGCAATCGCTTCGAAGCCGAAGGCTGGCATAACGACGGTACGCGTCTGGACGTCGACCTGTCTCTCGACGACGGCAGCGTTCTGCGCGAACAACGCAACGCCACTCAGAGTCAGGCGCCAGAGTGGAGCCTCAGCGCCGAAGACGTCGGCAAGGCGTTGGACAGCGCCCAGGCATCGGGCATCGTGCAGATCTCGTCAATCGACGCGGACGGCTACGGACACATCGAAGTCGAGGGCTATGACGATCAGCATCGAGAGCTCGAGCTGAGCCTGGCCCGGGACTCCTTCGAGGTCACCAGCGTCAATCAGGACGACTAGGTAGGGCCTTCGCTGGTGCACGCATCAAGCGATGAGCAAATCGAGTAGCGAGGCCCCTCGCTACTCTTTTTTCTGCCCAGGGTCCGAGGCCGCGTCCTTCACGCTCGGCCTCGGACCCGGTGTGGGGCGCTCCGTCGCGGCCTGGGCCCCCGGCGGCGCGTTACCGTCGTCGGCCGCAGCGCCACTCAACTCCCCGCGCAATGACGACACCTCCTGGCGCAACGCCACAATTTCCTTATGCAGCTCCCGCATCATCTCGCGATTGGCTCGGTGCAAGCGCTCGGACTCGTCTTCCTGGTCATCGATGAACAACGAGCCGACATAGGCGGCGAAACTCCCGAAGAGCCCCACCCCTGCCACCATCAACAGGGCAGCGACGACACGCCCCAGGGTGGTGACCGGATAGTAGTCGCCGTAACCGACGGTGGTCACGGTGACAAAAGCCCACCACAACGCCTCCTCGCCGGTGTCAATGGAACTTGCGGGGTTGGGGCCTTCGACCACCAGTATCACCACCGAGCCGAAAATCAGCAGCAACAAGGTCGCCGACGCCACCGAGGCGAAGATGCCCTTGGCCTTGTTGCGAAACATCAGGCTCCAGATCAAGTGCACCGACTTGATCGCTCGCAGCATGCGGATGATCTGAACCACGCGAATCAGGCGTCCGGCGAACAAGAAGCTGACCGGGATGCTCGCCAGCAGATCGATCCACCCCCAGCGCATGAAACGCCACTTGTCGTCTGCCTGGTAAAAGCGAATGGCAAAATCGGCGAAGAAGAAGACACAGACAACCAGGTCGAGGGTCGACAGCAGTTCCTCGACTTCGGGAGTGAGGTCATTGAGCTCCTGCACCGCCATCGCGCCAAGCACGTAGAAGGAAAGGATCAGGATCAGGATCTGAAACGGCGTCAAGCGGTCTTGGGTCATGGCAGAGCGTGCAGGCATTGGCGGTTGGCCCATGACAGTACGTCAAGCACCGCGACCTGCCTAGTCGGCGACAGAAGGTACTGGAGCCTGGCCACACGAGACAAAGGGCGGTAGGCCGCGGCGCTCGCTGATGGCGCCGCCAAGCCAGATCTTGTTGACGGTCCTTGCCGAAAGCTATTCCAGCGTCTCGTACGGCAGCCCGACGTAGTTCTCCGCGATGGTCGTCAGGCCCGCCTCAGACCCGGTGAGATAGTCGAGCTCGGCCAGTTGCATGCGCGCCTCGAAGTCCTCCTCGTCGCTGAATCGGTGCAGCATCGAGGTCATCCACCAAGAGAAGCGTTCGGCCTTCCAGATCCGCTTCAAACAGGTTGACGAGTAGCGTTCAATCAAGTCCGTGCGCCCCTCCCGGAAGACCTTCAGCAGCAGACGGTACAGCGTATTGACGTCGCTGGCGGCGAGGTTCAAGCCCTTGGCTCCGGTTGGCGGCACGATGTGAGCGGCATCACCGACCAGAAACAGGCGGCCATACTGCATCGGTTCCACCACGAAGCTGCGCAGCGGCGCGATGCTTTTCTCAAGCGACGGCCCCGTGACCAGCTGCGCGGCCACCTCATCGGGCAGGCGGCGCTTGAGCTCGTCCCAGAAGCGTTCATCAGACCAGTCCTCGACCTTCTCCTCGAGGCCCACCTGAACGTAGTAGCGACTGCGGGACTCCGAGCGCATGCTGCACAAGGCGAACCCGCGATCATGACGAGCATAGATCAGCTCATCGGTCACCGGCGGTGTGTCCGACAGCATGCCCAGCCAGCCAAAGGGATAGACGCGCTCGAAGGTCTTGAGACGCTCCTCCGGGATCGAGCGCCGCGACACGCCATGATAGCCATCGCAGCCGGCCACATAAGCGCAGTCGAGTCGGTAAGATTCACCAGCATGGGTAAAGGTCACGTAAGGCGCATCCGTCTCGAGGTCATGAGGGGTCACCGCATCGGCCTCGTAGTAGCTGATGCCACCTTCGGCCTCGCGCGCCGCCATCAGGTCACGAGTGACCTCCGTCTGGCCATAGATCATCACTCGCTTGCCCCCCGTATGACCGGCCAGGTCCACGCGCACGCGGCGATTGTCGAAGGCCAGCTCGAAGCCGTCATGGGGCAGACCTTCTGCGTCCATTCGCTCGCTGACACCGGCTTCCCGCAGCAGGTCGACCATGCCTTGTTCCAGAACGCCTGCACGGATTCGCCCGAGGACGTACTCACCGCTCTTGCGCTCGAGAATCACGTTGGCGATGCCCTGGCGAGCCAGCAGCTGTCCAAGCAGCAGCCCGGAAGGGCCGGCGCCGATGATGGCGACACGGGTGGTCAGGATCTGAGGGGGCGGTGCGGTAGTCGTCATGGTATGGCCTCGTCGACGGCAGGAGCAGGGAGGGAATCGCGATTATCGTTATAGGTTGTATTTTTCACTGAAATAGCACCGCAGATAAGGCAATATTCGGCAGGTGAATTGGACTTTCCGAAGATTTTTCCTCGACTTTGGTCGAAGCCGTCCCACCGACCCCGAGGAGGTGACATGCCCCGCCCTGCTGCCCCTTCCGGACTGGAAACCGTGCCGATCTTCGCCCTCTATGGCGAGATCGAGCACTGGCCGACACCGGACCTGCTGCACTGCGAGTCGATCGCCGAACGCAGTCGCCTGCACGATTGGCGGATCCAGCCTCATCGCCACGCCGACCTGATGCATCTGCTGGTGCTTCGCGGTGGCGACATCAGCCTGGAACTGGAGGGTCACCGGCAGCGCTTCAAGGCGCCGCTTGCCATCGTGGTGCCCCCCATGACCATCCACGGGTTTCACTTTTCCGAGAACATCGACGGGCATATTCTGACCCTGGCGGCCCCCCTCGTGGAGCGTCTCGAAGTCGCCCTGCCGGAACAGGCCAGGGTGTGGCGACGTCCCAGCGCTCAACCGCTCCCCCAAGGTGAGGCCCACGGCCATCTGACGACGCTCATCGAGCATATCGACAGCGAGTACCGACGCCCCGCCCAGGGCCGCGATAGCCTACTGGGCGCGCTGGTGCAGGCGCTGACGATAGAAGCCTCACGGCTTGCCGTGGGCGATGGGTCCCGTGCGACGAAGCGCGGCGACAACGATCGCTCTCATCGCCACCTGACCCGCTACCAGACGCTGATCGAGACCCAGTTTCGACGCCAACCCGGTGTAGCCGACCTGGCACAGGAGCTCGACCTGAGTGCCGCGCACCTCAACACCCTGTGCCGCCGGCTTACCGGACGCAGTGCCCTGATGATGCTCCACGAGCGGCTGCTGCTCGAGGCCAAGCGCGAGTTGACCTACACCAACCTGACCATTGCCCAGGTCGCCGACGGTCTGGGCTTCTCGGAGCCCGCCTACTTCACACGCTTCTTCAAGCGCCTGACGGGCCTCGCCCCTCGCGCGTTTCGCCAGCGCCAGCGCCGCCAGGACTGAGCGGGTGCCCGCCACAAACGCCGACGCCCCCTGGAAAGGGGGCGCCAGAGTCTACGGGCAAGAGGCGCCGCCGCCATCTCACGGCGGTGCCCCCGAGCCCTACAGGAACAGCGTGGCAAGCACCGGGAAGGCCAGCAGCAATGCCAAGCGCAGGAAGTCGGAGACAATGAACGGCGAGACACCACGGAATATCTCGCCGAGCCCCACGTGGGGCGCCATGGCCTTGATCACGAACACGTTCATGCCCACCGGTGGCGTGATCAAGCCAAGCTCCACGGTGAGCACCGTGATGATGCCGAACCACACCGGGTCGATCCCCAGCGACTGGATGATCGGAAACACCACCGGCACCGTGATCACCAGCATGGCGATGGAGTCCATGAACATGCCCAGCACGAAGTACATCGCCAGGATGCACAGCACCACCACGAAGGGCGACAGCTCCATCGCATAAAGGGTATCGCTGATCGAGAACGAGATGCGCGACACCGAAATGAAGTAGCCGAGCGTTTCGGCCCCCACCAGCATGAAGAACACCACCGCCGAGAGCGCCAGCGTTTCCTGTACCGCGGCCCACAGCTCGCGCGCACGCAGGCCCTTGGCCAGTGCATAGAGCAGGGTCGCGAAGGCCCCGACACTGGCGCCTTCCGTCGGCGTGAAGATGCCGAAGTAGATGCCCAGGATCATGATCAAGAAGACCGCAAAGAACGGCACCAGCCCGCCGAGGGAGGCAAGCTTCTCCCCCCAGCCTGTCGGCACCCCTGCGATCGCCAGCGACGGCTTCAACCGCATCACCACGCTCACTGTCAGGGCATAGAAGGCGAGCCCCATCAGGCCCGGAATCAGGCCCGCCATGAACATGTCACCTACCGATTGCTCGGTGAGAATGGCGTAGATCAGCAACGCAATGCTCGGCGGAATCATGATGCCGAGCGTCCCGCCAGCGGCGAGCGCCCCGGTGGCCAGCCCGCGATGATAGCCGTAGCGCTCCATCTCCGGCAGCGCCACCCGCGTCATGGTGCTGGCGGTGGCCAAGGACGAGCCGGAGATCGCCGAAAATATCCCGCAGGAGCCGATCGCGGCGATGGCCAGGCCCCCCTTCCAGCCGCCGCAGATCACCCGCGCCGACTGGAACAGCTTGCCGGCCATGCCCGAGTGGGCGGCCAGCACCCCCATCAGAATGAACATCGGCACCGCGCTGAAGCTGTAGTTGGAGAGCACCTCCACCGGCACCGACTTGAGCATGGAGACCGCCGCCTCCCAGCCGATCACCTGAGAGAAGCCACCCACGCCAACCAACAGCATCGATAGGGCTACCGGAACCCGCAGGACCATCAACACCAGCAGTAGGCCAAGGCCGATGGCGCCGATCGTTTCAGTCGCCATGTGACACCTCCATGTCTACCGCATACAAGGCGCCGAGCAGCGCATGAATCAGGCTACGCACACCGAGCAACAGGCTCAGCACCGCCGCGACCAGATAGATCGGGCTCATCGGCAGACGCAGATCCTGCGTCACCTCGCCGTGACCGGCAGCACTCGACGCCGCCCCGAGCAAGCCGACGAACAATACCAGACCGAGTCCAGCAAAGCCGAGCAGATAGACGCCATTCAAGCGAGCGGCAAAGGACCGCGGCAGGCGATGGGAGAAGGCCTCCACCACCACCTGACTCTTCTCGACGTTGGCGGCCATGGCCGCCAATAGTGAGAACAGCATGAAGTAACTCACCAGCTCCACGCTGCCCATCACCCTAAGCGAGATGACACCATCGGTCAGGCGGTGCAGATAGCGCGTGACAACATCCCCGATGGTCACCGCCAGTAGTGCGACCAACGCGATGCCGGCGACGACACGACAGCCGAGGGCAAGCCAATGGCTGACCCGTTCGAGAGGTTCACGCATGGCGCTTACTCCGCTTTCGTCGAGCAGGAGTCACGCGCGGCAAGCGCGGCCTGATAGACATCGCGAGCCTGGGTCAGACCGCGCTCTTCGAGCCCAGACAGGTAGTCTTCAATGCCCTTCTCAAGCGGTGCCGCCCAATCCGGGTCATTGAGCGGATCGTCGACCACGCGAATGGTATGCCCGGCGTCCTCGGCCTCCTGCTTGCCCACCTGGTCGATGGCACTGAAGACTTCGCCGGCATTCTCGGCCCACTTCATGCCGGAATTGTCGTCGATCACCGCCTGCTGTTCGGGGTTCAGGCGGTCGTAGGCGCGCTGGCTCATGGTTGCCACGAAGACCAACGAATAGAACGGTACCTGGGTGTGGTACTCGACCAGTTCGTTGATGCGAAAGCCCTTCATGCCTTCCCAGGGGAAGCTCAGGCCGTCGATCACACCGCGCTGCATGGAGGTATAGATATCCGGCGCCGGCATGCCGACAGGGCTTGCGCCCATGTTCTCTAGGATGTCGCCGGCCACCGCCGTGGGGCGACGAATGCGCAAGCCCTCGAGATCCGCCGGTGTCCGGACGTCGGTATCCACGGTATGGATGTAGCCCGGGCCGGTGGTGAACATGTACAACACCTTGGTATCGGCGTACTCCTCGTCGAGCAGACCATCATCATAGAGCGTCTGCAGGATGCACGAGCCCTGGACCGCGGTATCCGATACGCCGGGCAACTCAACGATCTGGGTTAGCGGGAAGCGCCCCGCCGTATAGCCTTGCGCCGTGGCGCCGATGTCGGCGATGCCGTTTACCGTCGCCTCATAGATATCGTCGGGCTTGGCCAGGGTGCCTGACGGAAATAGCTGAACCCGCAGGTCACCGCCAGACTCCTCCTCGACCGTCTTGGCCCATTGCTCGAAGATCTCGGTGTTGATACCCGATGCGCCCGGCCAGAAGTGAGCCATGCGCAGGGTGGTGGCAGCCTGGGCCGAGGTGGCCGATACAGCGGCGATGGATGCGGCCAGCAGGCAGCTCGCGAGCGTGGTAGGTAGCGTCTGGGTAAGCTTCATGGGGATCCTCCGGGAGTTATCGTTATATCGACCGACATTTCTTCTGCTCGCTTCGCTGTCGTAGAAAAGTTCGCATGGAGAACATCAGTTCGTTATTTCAACAGAAAGGTAAACTACCGGCGCTCAAGACGAAAAGCGACTTTGGTCTAGGCCCGTCTTGCGACGAGGAAACCGTCGCGCGTTTCCACCGGATACCAGGCATTAGGTATTTATCATCTACCTATTCTGAAGCGTCTTCTTTAGACTCTAGGCGAATCGATCCAGCTCTCCCCATCAAGGACGTCCATGACCGCCTTTCGTCTCGCATCCGCGCTCGTGGTGGGCTGCGGCCTCGGCTCCCCTGCCCTCGCCCAACCCGTCGATAGCGCCGCCGGCCAGGCAGAGGGAGCCACCAGCCTGACCCTGCCCCCCGTCTCGGTGACGGCCCCGCGCCTCGCCCGAGAGCTGTACGCCACACCGCTGGCGGTCTCGGTGGTGGAGCACGACGCGATTGCCCAGGGGCGGCAAAGAGTGCACATCGACGAGTCGTTAGTCACGGTGCCGGGGGTGTTCATCCAGAACCGCGACAACTTCGCTCAGGGGGCTCGCGTATCGATCCGCGGCTTCGGGGCCCGAGCCCCCTTCGGCGTCCGCGGCGTGACCGTCATGGTCGACGGCGTTCCTTACAGCCTGCCCGACGGCCAGGCCCAACTCGATGCCATCGACCTGGACAGTGCTCGGCGCATCGAGGTCATTCGTGGCCCTTCGTCGGTGCAGTACGGCAATGCCGCAGGCGGAGTCATCGCCGTCACCACCGCGGATGGTCGTGGAGAAGGCGAAGACAAGACCCGAATCGGCGCCGCCATCGGCAGCGATGGGTACAACAAGCAGACCCTGGCCACCGGCGGCACGAATGCCGGCTGGGCCTATCATGTCAGCGCTTCGAGGCTGGAACAGGCGGGCTATCGCGATCACAGCCGCGTAGAGAAGAACCAGCTCAACGCCAAACTATCCCGCGACCTCGACTCCGAGCGTCGTCTGACCGCGATCCTGAACCTGCTCGACAACCCGCGCTCGGAAGATCCCGGTGGCCTGACCCAGGACCAGGTCGATAGCGACCGTCGCCAGGCCGGGCGTTTCACCGAGGAGTACGATACCGGCCAACGAGTCGACCAGCAGGTACTGGGCCTGCAGTACGAAGACCGGGGGTTCGGCCCCGGCGAACTCTCGCTCAAGGGCTTCACCACCTGGCGCGACTTCGAGCAGCAACTGCCCTACCCCGGGGACAGCCTGATCGATTATGACCGCGAGCACTTTGGAGTCAGCGCCGAGTATCGCCAGCAAGCCAGCATCGCAGGCATGCCTGTGGCCTTCATGGTCGGCCTGGAAGGCGCACGACAACAGGACGACCGCCATCGTCGTGACGTGGCATTCGATGGTCGCGTGACCGGCGAAGTGGCCGACGAGACACAGACCGCCGACTCTCTCGGCGTCTTCAGCCAGGCCGACCTCTCTCTCAGCGAGGCCTGGACAGTATCGCTCGGTGGACGCTTCGACCGGGTAGATCTCAAGGTCGACGATGATTACCTGAGCGATGGCGACCAAAGCGGCGATCGCACCTTCCGCGAAGCCAGCGGCAGCCTTGGCGCGAGCTACCATTACCGCCCCCATCATCAGGTGTATGCCAACACCGGGACCGCCTACGAGACCCCCACCTTTGCCGAGTTCGCCAACCCCGATGGCAGCGGTGGCTTCAATCCGCAGATCGAGCCACAGCAAGCCTGGAGCCGTGAGCTGGGAGCACGGGGTACCTTGGGACTGGGGCTGGATTATGACGTGGCGTTGTTCTCCATCGATGTCGAGGACGAGCTGGTGCCTTATGAAGGGGCGAGCGGGCGTACCTTTTATACCAACGCGGGCGACACCTCCCGCGATGGCATCGAACTGGCACTGGGCTGGCAGCCATCACGCAGCATACGCCTGGACAGCGCCCTGACGCTGGCCCGCTACGAGTTCGACGATGTCGAAGGCGTCGATGATCTCGATGGCAACCGCCTGCCGGGGCTTCCGGAAACCACCTGGGTCAACCAGTTCACCTGGTATGGCCAAGGCAATGGAAGCGAACGCCCGTTTGCCACCCTCGAGACGCAGTACGTTGGCGACATGATGGCCGACAACGCCAACCGGGTGGAGGTGGACAGCTATTGGCTGGTCAACCTGCGCGCCGGCAACGGGTGGCGTATCGGCGCCGACACGGTGCTTTCCGGCTACCTCGGCGTGCGGAACTTGTTCGACGAAGAGCACTACGCCAACGTGCGCATCAACGCCACAGGGAACCGTTACTTCGAGCCTGCCCCCGACCGCTCGGTATATGCGGGGCTGGAGGTGGAATTCTAGCGGTCCTGTCCGCGAGCCCTTAAGCTCGGCGCTCCCAGTGTCCGACCGAAAAATCCAGTGCCACGTAGCACTGGATTATCGTTGCGTCGCGTCCTCCAACGAGTGGTTTCGCAGCCGCTGGCTTGCCGGGGTGGCGTCAAGCGCCCGGCGTGTCTCTTTCCCTGGGAGCCAGCCATGCCAAGGCCCCAGCCGCAAACGCCGCCATCGCCGTGCGCACGGTCACGTCGTTGCCTGGAAAATAGTACGGCGAGTGCGGCATCTCCAGCTGCGACAGCTTTTCGCTCAGGCTCTCGCCCGGGGTCTGCTGCCAACGCGCGTCGGGAGTCGCGCCCACAAACCAGTACACGCAAGGAATATCATCACCACCGAAGCCACCGGCGTCGGCATTGCCAAAGTACGGGAAGTCCTCGCTCCCGTTGACCCTCGGCATGTCGAACAACGTCGATTCGCCGAGCAACTCTGCGTGCTTGGCGCGCACTCGGGCAACCGCCGCGTCGTCGTTGCGCAGGGTGATGGTTTCGGTCAGCACTTCAAACTCCGGGGGTTTAGGTGAGCGGCCAGCCTCACATTCGGCACGCACGATCCGCTCGATGGCTTCCAGGACCCTACGGTGGAGCGCATCGTCGAAGCCGCGAACATTGACCTCCATCTCCGCAGAATGGGGAATGATGTTGCCCTGGGTGCCGGCCACCAGCTTGCCCACCGTCACGACCACGGTCTGCTCCGGAGGCACCTCCCGAGCGACGATGGTTTGAAGCCGCGTCACGATATGGGCGGCGATCACTACCGGATCGATGGTCTGCGCCGGCATCGACCCATGCCCCCCGGCTCCGTGTACCGTCACCTTGAGCGTGGTCGCCGCCGCCATGGCCTGGCCCTCGGTATGACCTACGGTGCCGGCCAACGCCGGCATATTGTGTTGCCCAAGAACGATATCCGGGCGCGCAAACCGGTCGTAGAGGCCATCGGCGAGCATCGCCTGAGCGCCGCCGAAGATCTCCTCGGCGGGCTGTGCGATCAACATCAGCGTCCCCTGCCAGTGCTCTCGCAGCGCCATCAGTACCGCGCCAGCCCCCACCAGACAGCTGGAGTGGAGGTCGTGGCCGCAAGCGTGCATCACCGGCACTTGCCGGCCATCCGGCGTCTGCCCCGTATCCCGGCTGGCGAAATCGACACCGGTATCTTCAAGAATCGGCAACGCATCCAGGTCGCTTCTCAGCATCACCGTCGGGCCATCGCCGTTGCGTAGCATCGCCACGACGCCGGTTCCACCCACCCCCTGCGTTACCTCGAAGCCCTGCGCCCGCAGCGCCTCGGCAACCTGGGCGCTGGTCTTATGCTCCTGAAAAGGCAATTCCGGATGCTCGTGAAGACGCCGGTATAGCGCGGTCACACCATCGAGATGCTCATCGAGCTGCGCCTCGATCATGGACTTGAGCGATACGCTATCGTAGGTCTGAGTCATGGGAGGTCCTTAGTGTTGTCATTGAGGGTGGACAGTCAGGCGACAGGCGTCACGCTGATCTTCTCGATACGGGTCTGCCACAGCAGCAACACCGCGACGTTAGCGACAATGCCCCAGAACCCCGCGTGCCAGCCAAGAGGGCTCGCCACGAGGAACTGACAGGTGAGAAAGACAAGACTCCCGACAAGTGCCCCCATGGACACGGCCCGGCGTGTCAACGCGGGCAGGAACAGCGCTCCCAGCACCATCGGAGAGAGCTGAACGATCATCCCGTAGGCGCCAAGCAGCAGCGTGACCAGAGACGCCGGATTGACCAAGGCACAGACATAGGCAACCAACGACACCACCAGAACGCAGACCTTGGTGGTGAAAACCATTCGAGCATCCGTTGCATCGCGCAGCAGCGATGGCCCAAGCACATCACGAGCCATGATCACGGCAGCCGTGTGGGCCAGGTTGGCACCGGTCGACATGGCCGCAGCCAACGCGCCAGAGAGCATCAGGCCGATGACCCAAGCAGGAAAATCCGAGACGTTGACGACGAGTTCCAGCAGCACCCTGTCGGGCCGGTCCAGCGGGGCTTCGGCAAACACCAGGATGCCGGCGAAACCGATCAGCAACAGCGGGATAAGCAGATAAGCGTAGAGCGGATAGAAGACACTGACCTTGCGCAGGCTCTGGCCACTGTCAGCAGAGTAGAACTTCATGAACAGGTGCGGCCACATCGAGCCACCAAAGGCACTGACCAGCACCGCTGTGCTGAAGGCGCCCCAGGACATGGCCTTGGCGCCAGGCATGGTCAGATACTCGGGAGCCTCCAGCGCCAGGCGCTGGAACATCTCACCGACGCCACCGTAGAGGTGCTGCGGGATCGCCAACCCCAGAAACCAGGCGATGACGATCATCATGATGCCCTGCAGCAGATTGGTCCAACCGATCCCGTTGAGACCGCTGGTAAAGACGTATACGGCCACCACCAGGAAGGCCAGCAAGGCACCGAGCCAGAACGGCACCAGCCCGTCGGTCGCCGCCTGGAACAACAGGCCAGCGCCGGCGATCTGAATCGTCAGATAAGGCACCATGGCGAGAACTCCGATGACCCCGGCCAGCACGCCAAGCGGACGGCTGTCATAGTGATCGGCGATCAGGTCCCCCTGGGTCAGATAGCCCTTTTCTCTCCCCAAGCTCGCGACTTTCGGGCCCAACGCCCAGATGGTAATCGGTGCCAACCCCAGGTAAGCCAGAATATAGAACGCCGGCGCACCGCGGTCATAGGCCCAGCCTGGGCCGCCAAGAAACGAAAACGCCGAGAATATCTCGGCGCCGAGTATGAAGAAGAGGATCACTACACCAATATGGCGCCCACCGGCAACGTAGCCTTCCAGGTTGGAGCTACCCTGCCCCCGCGCACGAATGCCCACCCACAGGACCACGGCCAGGTAAGCCAGCGTAATCCCCATCACCACGACGGAATCACTCATGACCGCACTCCGTGGCGTACGGCGTACGCGACCCACATGCCGATGAACAGCACCATCATCCAGGCGGCGTACCAGAAGAACAGGAAGGGCAGACCAAGGACATAGGGCTCAATGCGATTAGCGATCAGGGCTCCCGGCCAGACCATCGCCAGCACACAAACAGCGAAGTGGGCCGTGACGGCGAGATGGTAGCGCTTTGTCATGAGAGGTCCCGTCTTGGAATTATTAGGCACCCTCACTATGGAAGCTTTCAGGCCATATCAGAAATATCTATACTTGATGCCCTCCATATCAAACCAGCATGGCTCGTCATGGAATTTCGCCAGCTACGCTATTTTCTCGCCGTCGCCGAAGCCGGCTCGCTCACTGCCGCCAGCCGCCGCATTCACGTCGCTCAGCCGGCACTGACGCGCCAGATACGGCTACTCGAGGAAGATCTGGGAACCCGCCTCTTCGAGCGCCAGGCGCGCGGCATGGTCATGACCGTGGCCGGTCGCGCCCTGGTCGAAGAGGCCCGTGAGCTTCTGGCCCATCGCGACCAGCTGCGCGGCCGGCTCTCGGCACTCGGCAGCGGTATCAGTGGTCGCCTGAGCCTGGGCATTACGGTCACCCACTTGTGGGTGCCTCGAGTGTCGTCGCTGTTAGCCGACTTCCGCCGCCGGTATCCGGATATCGCCCTGGAAGTCTATCCACTGTTATCGGGTCCAACACTGGAACGCCTGAGAGAGGGAACGCTCGACGCAGGGCTCCTGTACCTCCAGCACGACGACGAGTCCGGCATCCTCTGTCGCGATTACCATCGAGACGTTCTGATCCTTGCCGTACCCGCGGCCTCTGCCTGGACCAGCCAGCCGCCCAAGCGCTTGTCGGAGCTGGAAGGTGAGGACTTCATCTGGGGGTTTCGACAAGCATCTCCCGCTTATCACGACCGAGTGATGGGACACTTTCATCACCACAACTTCCACCCGAAGGTGGTCCAGTACGGCGCCGATAACATCGCCATCCTGAGCATGGTAGCCGCAGGGCTCGGCATCGCTATCGTGCCAGACTCCGCCGCGGCCCATCCGATGCCTGGTATCCAGTACCTCCGTCTCGATGAACTTGACGATTGCGATATGCCTCTACGCTTCGCCTGGCGCCAAGGCAATGATTCGCCGCCACTAGCCAACCTCATTCGGCTCATCGACCAACGAGGCAAGACTGACCATCCTGAGCCGGTCGCGTGAGCGAGTTCAGGCGTTGGACGAACAATGATGTCGGGGCTGCCCCGACTGACGTATAACCAGGACCGTTCCATGCCTATGGCGCTGGATAAGCCTCTTGATGATAAAAGCCCGACTATCTCTCTCGATAATCGGGCTTTTCATCATAAGTGCCTGACGGACCGGCCGGCTTCCTGGTGCTCTCACACCGGTCTCACATGGGGGTGAGTCCCACCGCGGGTTACAACGTCGCCGCAACAAGAAAAGCGGGGACGAACGACACGAGCCTCCGTTACGAAAAGCCAGGCCGGACCGCACCGAGGTTATTTTCGTTCGGCGCGGCCCCACGAATAAAAAAGGGGGGCCTGCCCCATGCATGCAAAAAAGCCCAACTCCTCTCGGAATTGGGCTTCTTCAGAATAAGTGCCTGACGATGACCTACTCTCACATGGGGAGACCCCACACTACCATCGGCGCTGAGCGGTTTCACTGCTGAGTTCGGCAAGGGATCAGGTGGTTCCCGCACGCTATGGTCGTCAGGCGAA
>NZ_JBQXYF010000016.1:0-105190 GCF_052645355.1 Halomonas sp. V046 | reverse complement strand
GCAGCCTGACCATCACCGGCTTCGATGCCCAGAGCGGCACCTTCCAGTACAGCTACACCGAGACCGGTGGTGCGGCGAGCCACAACGCCGCGGATGACAATGTCGTCGACAGCTTTGCGATCGTGGTCACCGACAACGAAGGTGACACCGCCAGCGACAGCCTGGACATCCAGATCCTGGATACCGCCCCGACGGCAGTCGACGACAGCATCGGCGTTCAGTCTGGACAGACGCTGACGGTCGCAGCCGACGAAGGCTTGCTGGCCAACGATAGCGAGGGGGCCGATGGCGCCACCGTGACGTCTGTCGATGCCAGCGGTATTCAAGGCACCTTCACGTGGAATGCCGACGGCAGCTATAGCTATACCGCCGACCCCAATGCCACCTACAGCGATACGCTGACCTATACCATCACCGACGCCGATGGCGACACAAGCACGGCGACGCTGACGCTGAATGTTGTCGAGGGTGTGCCGACGGCACCGACCGCCCAGCTGCAGGTTCTGGAGTCTGCCCTGGCCGAGGGCAGCAATCCGGACTCCACAGAGGAGGTGGTCAACGGGCAGCTCAATGCCACCGACCCCGACGGGGATGCGTTGACCTACACGGCAGGCACCTATCAGGGCGAGTACGGCACTCTCGATGTTCGCGCCGATGGCAGCTTCACCTACACGCTGACCAAGCCCGTCGATAGTCCCGATGCGAATAACGGCGGCCACTCGGTAACGGATGCAGAGAACTTTACCTACACGGTGACCGATGCCAATGGCAACGTGGCGACAGGGTCGGTGACGGTCAAGATTATCGACGACGTGCCCCAGGCCCAGCATGATTCGGCTTCGCTGGAGTCAGGCGCAACCCTATCGGTCGATGCCGCCACTGGTCTGCTTGCCAATGACATCACCGGGGCCGACGGTGCCACGGTTACTGCAGTCGATAGCAGCGGCCTGCAGGGCACCCTGACCTGGCACGCCGATGGCAGCTATACCTACACCGCCAAGGCCAATGCCAGCTATGAGGAGTCGTTGACCTACACCATCACCGATGGTGACGGTGATGTTAGCCAGGCGACCCTGAAATTCGTCGTGACCGATGGCTCGCCGAGCGCCGAGACCGCGACCGCGAGTGTCAGTGAGGCTGGTCTTGCCAGTGGTAGCGATGCCGCCACCGATAGTGAAGTGACAACCGGCCAATTGGCGGCGACGGACGCCAGTGGCGGCGAACTGACCTACAGTGCCGGTACCTTCCACGGCACGTTTGGCACCTTGGTGGTCAGCGCCGATGGCAGCTTTACCTACACGCTGACGTCGGCTGTCGCGGGGGGCCAAGCCAATGACGGTAACAATACCGTCAACGGTGCGGAGGTCTTCGACTACACGGTGACCGATGCCAACGGCAATACGGCGACGGCTCAGCTGAACATCGACATCGTCGATGACGTCCCGACGGCGGTCGATGACGCCACCGAGACCGCCGAAGACACCGCGGTGACCTATGACGTTCTCGCCAACGACGAAGTCGGTGCCGATGGCGCGAGCCTGACCAGCGCCACCTTACGGGACTCGAGCCAGGGCAGCGTGACGGTCAATGTCGCCACCGGCGAGGTCACCTTCACCCCGGCCCCCGGATTCGAAGGTGCGGCGGTGATCGACTACACCATCACCGATGGCGACGGCGATACCTCGTCCGCGACCTTGACGGTGGAGGTGGCCGCCGATTCGACGCCGACCGTGACCCACCAGAGTGTGGTGGTCGACGAAGATGGCCTCGACGGTGGCATCGCGGGTGGTCCGGGGGATGCCTCGGGCGAAGCCACCGTGGTAACCGGCCAGCTTGGCTACAGCTTTGGCAACGATGGTGCCGGCAGCTTCAGCTGGAGCAGTGCCGGCTTGCCGACGCTGACCGCCAGCGGCGAGGCGGTCAACTACAGCGTTAGCGCCGACGGCCTGACACTGATCGGCAGCGATAGTACCGGTGCGCCGGTCATCACCGTTGCGCTGACCGATGTGGCGACCGGGGCCTACAAGGTGACCTTGAGCCAGGCGCTGGATCACGGTACTGCCGGTACTGAGGACGATATTTCGCTGGAAGTCGGCTACACCATCATCGATGGCGACGGCAGCGAAGCCCAAGGTTCTCTGACGGTCAACGTCGATGACGACAGCCCAGATGGCTTCGTGGCCGATGACTCCGTTCTCGAGCAGGGCGCGACCGGGTCGCTCAACTTCGGCGACGCCTCCGGTGCGGATGGGGTCGAGGATGTCTCCTTCCGTGGTCTCGATGGACAGGGAGCGGTGGACGTCACCGGCAGCCCGCTGTACTTCGATGGTCAGGCGCTGACCTATCGTCAGACCAGCGACGGCAAGGTGCTCGAGGCCGTCACCGAGGGTGGCGAGGTCGCTTTCACCGTGACCCTGGATCCGGCCCACGACAGTTTCCGGGTCGAGGTCTCTGATCAAGGGGAGATCACTAATGGCCGGTCTGGGACGTCGGATGTCTCCGAGGGCACTCAGGGGGCCAAGCTCCAATACTTCGCGGTGAATACCGGCGATGCCGATGCCGGCAACGATGTGTTGTACTCGACGCCAAACGGGTTCGCGATCAATGCACTCGATGGCTCCATCGGCGTGCTCGACTCCGACATCGATACCAACGAATTGCTGCGCATCGACTTCATGAATTCGCTGAGCTTCTCCACGCTCGGTGACCCGTCGTGGGCGGGGCATGAGTCGGTTGGCCTGGTGAGCCAGACGATCAACGTCGCCGGGGTCGATGCGGCGGCTAGCCTGACGGTGCGCGCGGTGAATTACGCCGATAACGCGACAGGCAGTGGTTCTCCGTCGCATACCGCGAATACCTACGTATCTCTGTCGGCTGCGGACGTTCGCGTGCTCGATGGCAACGGCGTCGATGTGACCAACCGGGTTACCATCACAGAGACGAGTGAAGGTGGGCTGTCGCTGGTCGGGGTGAAGGATGGCTGGACCTTCGAGCTGAGCTCTGATGAGAGCTTTGCTGGCGTGGAAATTCTCGGTGGCGTCGGCGCGCCCTTTACCCTCGGGGATATGGACTATCGTCTCGGTGACTCGAACCAGGAGTTCGATGTGCAACTGGGCCTGACGGGTACCGACGGCGACGGAGACACCGCCGAGGGCAGTCTGTCACTGAACCTCGGTGCACCCGGCCAGCTTTATGTCTGTGACAACACCGGCAGCAGTGTGACGGGATCGGACGGTAGCGATGTGATCGTCGGCGATGCCGGTGGCAAGTTCACCGTGATCAACCCGGCGCAGAACTACAACGTGTCGTTGATCCTCGACTCCTCCGGCAGCATGAGCTACGCCTCCGGCACTGGAAATCTGTCGCGCATGGCGCTGGCCAAACAGGCCCTGGTCAATTTGGTCAATCAGTTGTCCGAGTTTGACGGGGTGATCAATTTGCAGGTAGTCGATTTCGACACCGGCGCTCGTTACACCGCGGCGCTCGACCTGGGCTCTTCTGCCAGCGAAGTGGATCGCATCATCGACTATATCAACGGGGTCGACGGTTCGTACTACACCGGTGGTGGCACCAACTACGAGGCGGCCTTCGAGGCGTCCAGGGAGTGGTTGCAGGAGCAGTCGACCAACCAGTACGAGAACCTGACATTCTTCCTGACGGACGGTGATCCGACCTATTACCTCGATGATAATAATGTCGTCCGAGGGAGTGGCAGCAGCACAGGCTTCAACGAGGTCAACAACGCCATCGAGGCTTTCGAGGGGCTCTCCGACATCAGCCGCGTCGAAGCGATCGGCATCGGGTCCGGCATCAACGAGGACGTGCTGAAGTTCTTCGATAATACCGATGTCGTGGACGATAGTGCGGCCATTCCCTACTCGTCGGGCACGCAATCCGGCTCGAGCACTCTGGCGGACTTTACCGGCAGCGACCACACCCTCGATTCGCGACTCGCATGGACCAGGTCGGGTGACTCGAAGGGGATTCTGGATATTTCCGGAGGGACTTTGACCCTGACGGATCGCTCATCGTCCGATGGTCGTGCGGTCGCCACCAGCGATGCCTTTACCCTCGATGTGCCCGATGACGGCTACTCAACGATCGAGTTCCGCTACCAGACCGATGCTTACGGCACCAGCGACAATTTCCGTTGGGATGTGCAGCAAGACGATGGCAAGGGGGGATGGACCAGCATCCGCTCGGGGACAGTAGACAACAGCCAAACGTCCTGGTCGACGATCGAAACCGGTGCACTCCAGAGCGGCACCTACCGCCTGGTGTTCGATGTGATCAATGGTGGTGGTCAACAGGATCTGGTCGAGATCGATAGCATCACGGTCAATGACTACGTCTATCCCACCGCGCCGACGGGGCAGGCGACCATCGTCAACACCGCCGAGGACCTGGAAGCTGCGCTCCAAGGTGGCTCGTCCTTCGACAAGCTGGCCGCGCTGGGTGATGACGTGCTGGAGGGGACCGGTCGAGGCGACCTGATCTTCGGCGACACGGTGAATTCCGATGCGCTGGCCTGGACCAACGGCAAGGGGCAGACCTTCGAGGCCGGCGAGCACGATGGACTTGGGTTCGGTGGTCTGTTCGAGTACCTCAAGTGGTCGGTCAACGGCGGCGAGGATCCCGGTGAGACCCAGGTGCTCGAGTACATCCGCGACAACCAGGAGTCACTGATCGACACCGAGCGTCAGGACGGTGGAACGGATCGTATCGACGGTGGCGCAGGGGACGACACCCTGATCGCCGGTGGTGGCAACGATATCCTGATCGGCGGTGAAGGCAGCGATACCATGCTCGGCGGGTTCGGCGCGGACACCTTCATCTGGAACTTGAATGATGAGGGCACCGTCAATGCGCCGGCTCAGGATGTGGTGAAGGACTTCCACCTCGGAGAGTACGGCGTGGATCTGGAGGCCGATAAGCTCTCCCTCGGGGATTTGCTACAGGGTTACGATCCCGGTAGCGACACGGACCAGCAGGCGCTTGATGGCTTTATCCACGCCGAGCAAGAAGGCGCGGATACGGTGCTTTACATCAAGAGCGATGGTGGCCTCGACGGTGACAACACCAATGCCGATCAGAAGATTACTCTGGAGAACGTGAGCATGGGATCGGATCAGTCTCATGACTTCATCGGGCAGATGATCAGCCAGGGGCAACTCGATGTGGAGTAGGTCTGCCTTGCGTAGGGCAAGGGAGTAACGCGATGAGCGCATCCCCGGGAGGTTTTCCCTTTCGGGGCTACTCCATCAATGATCCATGATTTATGCTGTTCGTTCGACGATTGCGGAGTCTTGACATGTATGTTCAGCGTGATTCACAGGCGAAAATCGTCTGTGTGAGCCGTGAGCCCACCTCGATGTGTGACGAGTTCATGGCCGCCGATGATTCGGAGTTGCTGTTCTTCCTCTCCGATGGCAAGGCCCAGGCGGATGTGTCGCAGTTTCAGGCATCGGACTTGGCCTTCGTGCGCGTACTCGAGGACGTGCTGGACCTGTTGATGGACAAGGGCGTGATCAGCTTCATGGATCTGCCCGATGCCGCCCGCAACAAGATCATGGAGAGGCAGTCGTTGCGGCGTCGCTATAACGACGTCAACCTGGTCGGGGATGATGACGACCTGATCTGATCCGCTCCCAACGCCACCGGCCGCCCTCAGAGGCGGCCGGTGGCGTTAGGAGCGAGTCGGTTCGTGAGTCGGTATGGCGACTGTGCGCCGTGAGCACTCGCTGTTGTCGGGCGAGTGCCGGTGTCCAGTCGCAGGCCTGTCACGGGGCTATCGCAGGCTTGTCACGGGGGTCACGGGACCCCGTTCGACGGTGAATCGGCACCCTTTGTGATGCCGCGTGCCGTGACCGCGGGTCCGGTGACGCCGTCCAGGCCGAGCTCGAACAGGGTGTCGATATCACGCTCATCGACCACACCCTCGGCAATCGCCTGGATCGCGAGCGAATGACACAGCGTCGCCATGCCACGCAGGATCGTCTGCTGTTCTGGCCGGTCGCTGACATTCTGGATCAGGGTGGCATCCAGTTTGACGTAGGACAGCCCGAGATCCTGAAGCGCGCTGAGCTGGCGGAAGGCCGCGCCGACGTGCTCCATGCCGAGATGGCTGCCGTAAGGCTGCAGCACCTTGCACAGATGGCGGAAGCTATCGAGATCGCTGCGCGCCACCGATTCGGGCACCTCCAGCCAGAGCAGGTGGGCAACATCGGCATTCGCGGCCAGGCGCTGTTGCAGTGCCAGGGTCATGTTTGGCTGGGTGACCGCGGCATGAGAGAGGTTGATGCCGACGGGCTCGCCGTGATCACGAATGGCCATGAGCGCCGCCTCGACGACCTTGAGATCGAGGCTGTCGTGGAGCTTGAGGCGTGCGATCCAGGGCAGGAAGACCCCGGCCTGACGCCACTCGCCCCTGAGCAACAGACGCACCGGTGCTTCGTGGTGCAACAAGTGGCCAGCCGCGTCGATGACCGGATATTGGCCCAGCAGCACGCCTTCCGCCATGGCCGAGGTCAGCGCTTCGCGCCACTCGGGGCGGGTCTGGTACAGCGTCTCGCGGCAGCTGCCTTCGCAGACCACCACGGCCTGTTGGCCCTTGCCCTCGGCGGCCGATAGCGCGCCGTCCAGGCCCGCCAGCAGCGCCCCTCGTTCATCGCCTTGCTGGTAGGGCGAAAGGGCCGCCGGCAGACTCAGCAACGGGGCATGATCGGCGACAAGTGCGCCGAGATTGGCATCCAGCCGCTGGCTCAGCCACTGAGGGTCGACCTCGCCGCATAGCAGCAGGGCGAAATCGCTGCCGTTGAGCCGCCCGACCTGGCCCTCGCCGTGGGCGTGCGCGATGTCTGCCAGGCGTTGGCTCAGGGCCTGGAGCAGGGCATCGGTCTGCGGGTGTCCGATTCGCTCATTGAGGCGGGCCAGGCCGTTGGCACGCACCAGTGCCAACGTGCCATAGCTGCTTTCGTCATCCTGGGACAGGTTGTAGCGCAGGCGGTCGAGGAAGGCCTCACGGGTCAGGGCGCCGGTGACCTGGTCTTCGAGCAGCTGGCGGCGCAGGCGATCGATCTGCTCGCTCTCTTTTTCGAGCATGTCCTTGACGCTGGCCGACAGGCGGTTCATCGCCTCGGAAACCGCGCGAAGCTCCCGGGTTCTGGGCAGTGGCGCCGTGGTGAAGCGGCGCTGGCCGATGTCGTGGGCCTGCTGGGTCACCGTGTTCAGTGGCCCGCGGATATGACGCACGATGAGGTAGGCGATCAGCAGGCTGATCATGCCGGCGGCAGCGAACCATGCCGTCATCGTGAGCGTGCTTCGCCACAGCGAGTGATAGGCGAAGGCATGCTGGCTCTGCAGTTCGAGTTGACCGAATTGCCGCCAGCGATCCTGCACCACCGCAGTCCCCGGAGGCACATCGAAGTCGACCAGGTCCACGAACCACCCCGGGACATCGGTGGCGGCTTCGCTATCCTCGCGGCTGACTACCGGCTCGCCGGTCGGTGTCAGAAAGCGGATCACTCGGTAGTGGCCGGTATCGAACTGCGCCGAAAGGAGCAACTCAACGGTGGTGTCGTCCTTCGGCAACTGGGTCATGGCAAGCGCCAGGGCGTTGGCGTTGTCCGCATTCTTGATACGGATCTCCTGCTCGATGTAGGCCCGGCTACTGGTCACGGCCACTGTCAGGCTGCCGACGAAGGCGAGCAACAGGACGGTGATGATGGCCAGCCAGAGTTGCTTGATGAGCGACATGATGGAGTCCCTTGTAGTTGCTCGGCCGTGTGCCGCTGAGTCGGTTGAGGCGTGCTGCAAAGCGGCGGAATCTTTAGCGTATTTGACGATCTTGTCGAGGGCTAGTTGATGCCCTGTTGACGCATGCGTTCGAGCACGCTGCGCCAACGCGAGAGTCGCGCCAGTGGGTCGGCACGCGAGCGCGTCGAGCCACCGGCCCACAGGCCGCTGCCATTGAAGCTGAACAGCGGGTCGAGATCGGTGCGCTGGCTGGCCGGTGAGATGCCGGCGGCAATGTTGTCGAGGATCAGGGGCTCGGCTCCGGGTGTCGCATAGTAGCCGAGGACCATATGGGCCTGGGTGATCTGGCTGCGTCCGAGCCTGGCGCGCACGTAGATCATCCGCAGCCGCTCTACCGGGATGCCGAGCTCCTTGAGCGTGACGTACTTGCCGATGGAATAGTCTTCACAGTCGCCGGCGCCGCGCCCCAATGCCTCGACCGGGGTCGCCCAGTAGTCTTCCTGGCCCCAGATGGTCCGGTCCTCGAGCCAGCGCAGGTGGCGGTTGAAAAAGTCGTTCACGTCACGCAGTTGCGTCGACAGAGGGGCACCGCGCAGGCGATCCACCAGGGTGAGCCACTGGTTGATCACCGAGACGCCGGCGCTGCCGAACTGGCCGTTGGCCGCCGCCCGCAATCGAGACGCGTCGAGGCCGGCGCGGCTGGGCGACGACAGGAGCCCGGCTCCGGCGCCAACCACCAGGCCCGCGGCCAGCGTCAGAAAACGCCGACGCGCGGTATCGGGGGACCTCTGGCTAGCGGAGCGTCGACTCATGGCACCGAACGTCTGGGAAGAGAAGGACACCTCGAACGCGCTACCCCTTGCCAGGGCCCTGCCAGACCCTTAGACGGCCGAGCCAGGGCAGGTGGGCGGCGGCGTCATGCAGCGCCGTCGCGGCGTCACTCAGGTATGCGCATTCAAGACTAGTATCAACGTACAACGACACGTCGATGCGGTCACCTAAATAGTGCAGGTTGAGCGCCAGACGATGCTGCCAGGCCGGGTGACGGGCCCACAGTTGGTTGAGCAAGGCCTCGACGTCTTCCCTCAGCGGTAGTCCTGGACGCAGGCTATGCTCGGTCTCGCCTTCGTCGTCTTCGGGATCGATATGGAAGGTCACGTCGACCAGTCGTGGGAAGGCGTCGCGTAGGCTACGGCTGACCGCATTGCCGATTTCATGAGCCTCGGACACGGTCACCCTCGGCGGCACCACGATGTGAAGATCGAGCACCACGTCGCTGCCGAGCCGCCTTGTGCGCAGGTCGTGGATGCCATGCACGCCGGGAACCTGCTCCCCGAGGCGGCGCATTTCGCGTTGCTCCTCGGCCGGCAGGGCGGTGTCGATCAGCTCGCGAGAGGACTCCCACATCAAGCGACCGCCGACCTGGCCGACCATCAGGCCCACCACGATGGCGGCCGCGGCGTCCATCCAGTCGATGCCGACCTGGGTGCCGGCAAGGCCGATGATCACCACCAGCGTCGACATGGCGTCCGAGCGTGAGTGCCAGGCATTGGCCTCGAGCAGCTTGGAGTTCAGGCGCTTGGCCACGCTCAGGGTGTAGCGGAAGATCCATTCCTTGGCCACCAGCGACACCGCGGCGATACCGATCGCCGCCAGACCCGGGGGCGCGGCGACGTCGTGGTCGAGCAGGCGCTCCACGCTGGACCAGGCGATACCACCGGCGACAAAGATCAGCACGCTGCCGAGCCACAGGGTGGCGAGGGTCTCGATGCGACCATGGCCATAGGGATGATCGCTGTCCGGCGCCTGACGGCCATAATGGGTGGCTGCCAGGACGAAGACGTCGGTCAGAATGTCGGAGAAGGAGTGGATGCCGTCGGCGATCAGGGCCGCGGAGCCGACCATCATGCCGGCGATCATCTTGGCCACGCCGACGATGAAGTCGACCAGGGCGCCGATCAGGGTGACGCGGTTGGCCTCACGCGCCGAATCATCGCGGAGAAACCGGCCGGCGGCGGTACCGGCCGAGGGGGACTCGCCGTCCCGCCGTGGTGGCTGGGGGCGGCTCATCGAGTCAGTCGCTCCTGGCGCAGTGCAGAACGGGGTTGGCGTACTGCCTCAGCCACCAGCTGCGCAGGTCGTCCGGCACCTCCGCCAGACGGGCGCTGAAGCGGGCACGGTCGGCCTCGGTCACTTCGCCAAGATCGAGAAGCTCCGGCGACTCGCCGAGGGCCTCGAGCGCCAGATAGTGGCTCGGGAACAGGTGGTAGCCGCTCAGCACCTGACGATCGATCTCGTCGGCGACCGCGTCCGGGGTGTCGAAGCTGGCGTCCAGCGGTGTGCCGAAGCGCAGGTGGACGCGGCCCTTGTGGCCGGTGATGCCGGCAACGATGGAACTGATGTCCTCGAATTCGCTCTTCTCGTAGCCGCCGTCTTCCTTGAGCGCCTTCAGTTCACGTGCCTTCTGGACATCACACGGATCGTACTCATAGCTGATCGATACCGGCACCAGGCGCAGCTCGGTGATGGCCTCGCCCAGCGGCGCCTTACGGTTCTCCGCGCGGTGGGCCATGGTCATCATCTTGATGATCGCCGGGTCCGTGACGTCGATGCCGTCCTTGGCCCGGCCTTCGCGCTGGGCCATCCAGATCGAATGGTTGTCGCCCTGGATGGAGTGGCGAATGTAGCTCGAGAGGTTCTGGTAGGCCGCCAGCATGGCGCGTTTGCCCCGGGCGCTGCGCGGCACGATGAAGCTCTTGTTGAGGCGCATCAGGTCGGTGACGTAGGGCTTTTTCAGCAGATTGTCGCCGATGGCGATGCGCACCGTATCGCGACCGGACAGATACAGCGCGTAGTTGACGAACGCCGGGTCCAGCGAGATATCCCGGTGGTTGCCGATGAACAGGTACGCGGTGTCCTTGTCCAGCGCATCCAGGCCGTCGACGCGAAAGTCGTCGGTGGAGGTGCGCAGCATGCGTTGCATGTAGGCGGCGATGCGCTGCTGGAAATCGCGCACCGTGGTCACGCCACGGGTTTCGCGCTTGATCACCAGGCTCGCCAGGCTGCGCGACAGCCGCGGCATCAGCCGCGACATGCGTGGCAGCCGGTACCGGGTCAGGGCGCCCAGCAGCTCCTTGTCTTCCGACAGGCGAGCCAGAGTGGCGGCGACCTCATCATCCTGATACGGACGAATGTCATGCCAGGGGTCTTGGCTCGCGGTGTCGCTTGCGGTGTCGATGGTCGGTGTCATGAGGATGTCGCAAAGGCAGCGGTGGCCGGGTCGGAGGCGCTCTGGGCCTCGCCGCCGAGCCATTCGATCAAACGATCAACGCTCTCGCCGAGGCTCTGGGCCATGAGCAGGAAGTCGGTTTCCAGGCGCACGATGGCGTCGTCACCATCCTCGGTCTGGTTGGCTTCCTCAATCAAGGCATCATCGAAGGACAGGGATTTCACGGCGAGATCGTCGTGGAGCACGAACGTGAGGCGGCCCTCGAGGCCGAGGGCCAGCTTGCTCGCCTGGCGTCCACTCTCGAGCAGGCGCTGGATGTCGTCGCTGTCCAGATCAACCTGGCGGGCGCGCAGCACGCCATCGTCGCCCTTGGCCTTGAGCTCGACCTGATCCCCCATCAGCATGTCGGCGGGACGCGAAGCCTCGTCGTTCAACCAGGTGGTCATGGCGCGCATCGGCAGCGTCTGGGCCGCCAATGGCGTCACCTTGAGGCTGCCGAGGGTTTCACGTAGCAGGTCCAGCAGCTCCTCGGCGCGCTTGCGGCTGGAGCTGTTGATGGCGATCAGGTTGCGCCGGCTGTCCCACCACAGATCGGTCTTCTGACTGCGCACGAAAGCGCGCGGCAGCAGCTCCTCGTAGACCTGCTCCTTGATCGCCTGCTTTTCCTGGCGACGCAGCTTGCGGCCTTCCGTGGCTTCGATGGTCTCGGCGCGCTCCTCGACTTCTTCGCGCACCACCGAGGCGGGCAGGATGCGCTCCTGGCGCAACGCCGTCATCAGGCGCTGGCCTTGAAGCTCGTGCAGGTATTGGGTCCCGGCACGCCCGGCCGGCGTCGTCCAGCCGATGCGGCGCGCCTCGGCGCCGCCGAGGGGGCGAAACGCCTGTTCGGCCAGGGCGCTCTCCAGGCTTCCGGCGTCGATGTCACTGCCGCCGTGCAGTCGATAGAGGTGCAAGTGCTTGAACCACATGAAGCATTTCCCGGGTCTGAAAGGACGCACATTATGGACAATGGGCGTCGCAGGTGCCAGTCGGTGCGCGTGGTTTATGACCCTTTCTCAACGCTATATCGGCGGAAAGTGGCATAAGACAAGTTCAAACACTAGTTTGAATGTGGTTGACTGGGTCGGTCAGGATCATCACACCTGGTGTTTTTTGCGACGGACGGCGAGGGCCCGCGGGGCACAATCTGGCGCCTTGTCGGGGCCCGGGGGTTCGCCTTGCGCTGCGCCAGCACGGGGTCTTGTACATAACGATGGGTTATCCGATGGAGGAACGACATGGAACGGCACCAGCACGACGTGAAATCCCATATCACTTGCACCGAGCTGAGGGTGCGCGGCTATCACCTGGATGGCTACGGCCACGTCAACCACGCGCGTTATCTGGAGTTCATGGAGGAGGGGCGCTGGGACTATTTCGACAAGTCGCCATCGCTGATGGCGCAGCTTAGCACTGGCGACGTCGCCTTCGTCGCGGTGAACCTGAATATCGATTACCGCCGGGCGGCCGTGGGTGGCGACGACCTGAAGGTCCACACTCGGCTGTCCGAGCTCGGCTCGCGCAGTGCCAAGATGACCCAGGACGTGGTGCGCGCCCGCGATGGCAAGGCCGTGGCGAGTGCGGTACTGACGTTCGTGCTGCTCGATGTGGCGTCTAACAAGGCCGTCGCCATCGAGGGTCGGCTGCGTGACGAGCTGGCACCGTTGGTCACGCCGTAGACGCTGCCCGTTTGGGTGCATCGGTGGTATGCTATGGCGCTGTATTTGTGCGCCTTGTCACGGCCACGTGACGCGCCTACCTGCTGCTGTGCAAAGGACTTGACGACCCATGGGTGACATCGCCAAAGAGATTCTGCCAGTCAATATCGAGGACGAACTGAAACAGTCGTACCTCGATTACGCGATGAGCGTGATCATCGGCCGTGCGCTGCCGGATGTGCGCGATGGCCTCAAGCCGGTGCATCGGCGCGTACTGTTCGCGATGCACGAGCTGAGCAACGACTGGAACAAGCCATACAAGAAGTCGGCCCGTGTGGTCGGCGATGTCATCGGTAAGTATCACCCCCACGGTGACAGTGCCGTGTATGACACCATCGTTCGCATGGCGCAGCACTTCTCGATGCGCCATGTGCTGGTGGACGGTCAGGGCAACTTCGGCTCGATCGACGGCGACAACGCCGCCGCGATGCGTTACACCGAAGTGCGCATGGCCAGGCTCGCCCACGAGCTGCTGGCGGACCTGGAGAAGGACACCGTCGACTGGGTCGACAACTATGACGGCACCGAGCGCATTCCCGACGTGCTGCCGACCAAGGTGCCCAACCTGCTGATCAATGGCTCGTCCGGCATCGCCGTCGGCATGGCCACCAACATTCCGCCCCATAACATGATCGAGGTGATCAGCGGCTGCCTGGCGCTGATCGACGACTACACCCTGACGGTCGATGACCTGATGGAGTACATTCCGGGGCCCGATTTCCCCACCGGCGCCATCATCAATGGCCGTGCCGGCATTCTCGAGGCCTACCGCACCGGCCGGGGACGCATCTATGTGCGTGCCCAGCACACCATCGAGCACCACGACAAGTCTGGCCGTGACCACATCATCGTCACCGAGCTGCCCTATCAGGTGAACAAGGCGCGCTTGATCGAGAAGATCGCCGAGCTGGTCAAGGACAAGAAGATCGAGGGGATCGCCGAGCTGCGCGACGAGTCCGACAAGGACGGGCTGCGCGTGGTCATCGAGGTCAAGCGCGGGGAAAGCGGTGAGGTGGTGGTGAACAACCTGTTCGCCCAGACCCAGCTGCAGAACGTCTTCGGCATCAATATGGTCGCGCTGGAAGACGGCGAACCGAAGATCATGAACCTCAAGCAGGTGCTTGAGGCCTTCATTCGCCACCGTCGTGAAGTCGTCACCCGGCGTACCCTGTTCGAGCTCAAGAAGGCGCGCGAGCGCGGCCATATCCTCGAAGGCCTGGCCGTCGCCATCTCCAACATCGATGAAATCATCGAGCTGATCAAGGCCTCGCCGAGTGCGGCGGAAGCCAAGGAAAAGCTGCTGGCCAAGCTGTGGCAGCCGGGCCAGGTCACGGGAATGCTGGAGCGTGCCGGCGCGACCTCGTGCAAGCCTGAGGAGCTCGAGGAAGGGTTCGGGCTCGATCAGGCCGGTCGTGAGTACCGTCTGTCGCCGGCCCAGGCCCAGGCCATCCTGGAGCTGCGCCTGCATCGCCTGACCGGTCTCGAGACCGAAAAGTTGCTCGATGAGTACCTGGCGATTCTCGAGAAGATCGCCGAGCTGATGGCGATACTGGCCTCGGCAGAGCGCCTGCTCGAAGTGATTCGCGAGGAGCTGACCGCGGTGCGCGACCAGTTCGGTGACGAACGTCGCACCGTGATTCAGGCCAGCCATCTGGACCTGTCCATGGCCGACCTGATCGCCGAAGAAGACATGGTGGTCACGGTGTCCCGCAGCGGCTATGCCAAGACCCAGCCGCTGTCGGACTACCAGGCTCAACGTCGCGGCGGTCGCGGCAAGTCGGCCACCCAGATGAAAGACGAAGACGTCATCGAGCACCTGCTGGTGGCCTCGACCCACGATACCGTGCTGCTGTTCTCCAATCGCGGCAAGGTCTACTGGCTCAAGGTCTACGAGATGCCGGCGGCGAGCCGTGGCTCGCGGGGCAAGCCGTTGGTCAACCTGCTGCCGCTGGACGAAGGCGAGTCGATCAACGCCATCCTGCCGGTCAACGAGTACGACCCCGAGTGCTACATCTTCTTCGCCACCGCCAGCGGTACGGTGAAACGCACCAGCCTCGAGCAGTTCTCGCGCCCGCGCAGTGTCGGCCTGATCGCCATCGATCTCGATGAAGGCGATCGTCTGATCGGCGCCGCCATCACCAAGGGCGACGATCATGTCATGCTGCTGTCGTCCAACGGCAAGGCGATCCGCTTCGAGGAGACCAACGTGCGCGCCATGGGCCGCACCGCCCGCGGTGTTCGCGGCATGCGCCTGCTCGACAATGCCGAAGTGATCAGCCTGATCATTCCGCAGAGCCAGCAGATCGACGCAGATGCCGAGGGCGGCGAGCAGGGCGAGGCCGAGGGTAGCGAAGTGGTGTCGTCCAGCGACGGCCAGATCTACATTCTTACCGCCAGCGTCAATGGCTACGGCAAACGCACGCGTCTCGAGGAGTTTCCGCTGCGCGGGCGTGGCGGCCAGGGCGTCATCGCCATGCAGACCAGCGAGCGCAACGGTGACCTGGTGGCGGCGATGCAGGTCTACTCCAGCGACGAGATGATGCTGATCACCGACCGCGGCACCCTGGTGCGCACCCGGGTCGAAGAAGTCTCGACCACCTCGCGCAACACCCAGGGCGTGATGCTGATCCGCCTCGGCGAAGCCGAGTCCCTGGTCAAGACCGTGCGCATCGACGAACTCGACGAAGACGAGGTTCTCGAGGGCGAGGCGAGCGAGGTCGAAGGCGAGGCTGGAGAGGCTGGAGAGTCTTCCGGCGAGCAGGCAAGCGGCGCTGAGGCGGACTCTGACGCCGGTTCTGTCGGCGACGCCGATACCCCCGATAACGACGAATAGACGAAAGACTGGACACCGATGACACGTCACTACAACTTCTGCGCGGGCCCCGCCGCGCTGCCGACCGCGGTGCTGGAGCGTGCCCAGCGCGAGATGCTCGACTACCAGGGCCGTGGGCTCTCGGTCATGGAGATGAGTCACCGCTCCGACGAGTACGTGGCGATCGCCGAGAAGGCCGAGGCCGATCTGCGCAGCCTGCTGGCGGTGCCGGACAACTATCGGGTGCTGTTTACCCAGGGCGGGGCGACCCAGCAGTTTGCCGCTGTGCCGTACAACCTGTTGGGGCAGGGCGGCACGGCGAACTTCGTCGAGACCGGGATCTGGGGCAAGAAGGCGATCCAGGAGGCTCGCCATCTGTTCGGTGGCGCCCATGTTGCCGCGTCCAGCGTAGCTAACGGCCATACCGCGGTGCCGAGTCAGGAGGCGATCCTGTTGTCGGACGACGCCGCCTATCTGCACGTGACGCCCAACGAGACGATCGGCGGCCTGGCCTACGACTACACGCCGCGCGGTCTGCGCGCCGATGGTGTCGAGGTGCCGCTGGTGGCCGATCTGTCATCGACGATCCTGTCCGGCCCGCTCGATGTCAGCGACTACGGGATCATCTATGCCGGCGCGCAGAAAAACATCGGGCCGGCCGGGCTGGTGCTGGTGATTGTGCGCGACGACCTGTTGGATCGGGCGCGCGGCGACATGCCGACGCTGTTCAGCTACCGCGAGCTTGCCGCGGCTGGTTCGATGATCAATACCCCGGCGACCTATAGCTGGTATCTGGCGGGGCTCGTATTTGAGTGGCTGAAGGACGACATCGGTGGCCTGGCGGCCATGGATGCCATCAACGCGCGCAAGTCCGAGAAGCTCTATGCGGCGATTGACCAGAGCACTCTGTACAGCAACCCCATCGCGGTGGCCAATCGCTCACGCATGAACGTGCCCTTCGTGCTGGCCGATGAACGGCTGGACAGCGACTTCCTGCGCGAGGCCGACGCGGCGGGGCTGTTGAACCTGAAGGGCCATCGTAGCGTCGGTGGCATGCGTGCAAGCCTCTACAATGCGGTGCCCGAAGCCGCCGTGGATGCGCTGGTGGCCTTCATGGCCGATTTCGAGCAGCGGCGAGGATAAGAGGACAGCGAAGATGAGTGAGTCGGATAAGCCAAACCTGTCGGCGCTGCGCCAACGCATCGACGATATCGACGGCGAGATTCTGCGGCTGATCAGCGAGCGCGCGCAGTGCGCGAGCGACGTCGCCGTGACCAAGACCGCCAGCGACCCCCAGGCGGTGTTCTATCGTCCCGAGCGCGAAGCCCAGGTGCTGCGCCGGGTGATGGAGATGAACAAGGGGCCCCTGGACAGCGAAGAGATGGCGCGCCTGTTCCGCGAGATCATGTCGGCGTGCCTCGCGCTCGAGCAGCCGATCAAGGTGGCCTACCTGGGCCCCGAGGGCACCTTTACCCAGCAGGCGTCCCTGAAGCACTTCGGTGAGAGCGCCATTAGCCTGCCGATGGCGGCCATCGACGAGGTCTTCCGCGAGGTCGAGGCGGGGGCGGTGAACTACGGTGTCGTGCCGGTGGAGAACTCCACCGAGGGCGTAATCAATCACACCCTCGACTCCTTTATCGATTCGGGCCTGCATATCTGTGGCGAGGTGGTGCTGCGCATTCACCACCACCTGCTGGTGGCCGACTCGACGTTGAAAGACAAGGTGTCGCGCATCTATTCGCACCCGCAGTCCTTCGCCCAGTGTCGCAAGTGGCTGGACGCGCACTTTCCCCATGCCGAGCGCGTGCCGGTGTCGTCCAACGCCGAAGCGGCGCGCATGGTCAAGTCCGAGTGGCACAGTGCGGCGATTGCCGGTGATATGGCGGCCAAGCTCTATGGGCTTAGCCATCTGGCCGAGAAGATCGAGGACCGTCCCGACAATTCCACGCGCTTTCTGATTATCGGCAATCAGCAGGTGCCGCTGTCGGGCACCGACAAGACCTCGCTGGTGGTGGCCATGCGCAACCAGCCGGGGGCGCTGCACGATCTGCTCGAGCCGTTCCATCGGCACCAGATCGACCTGACACGCCTCGAGACGCGGCCGTCGCGCACCGGGGTGTGGAACTACGTGTTCTTCATCGATTTCGCCGGCCATGTCGACGAGCCACGCGTCGGTGCGCTACTCGAGGAAGTGCGCCTGCGCGCCTCGGAGGTCAAGGTGCTGGGGTCCTACCCCCAGGGGGTCCTGTAGGCATGTCGGCAAGTGAGTCGACAACACCGTTGGTATCCCAGGGCACGGGTTCCGGCATCCCGCCAGGCTCTCGCGTCGTCATCGTTGGTCTGGGCCTGATCGGCGGGTCGCTGGCCGCGGCCCTGCGCGAGGCCGGTGTCGGGGGCTCGGATGGTAGCGTCATCGTCGCCAGCGATCCCGACGGCGAGGAGATTCGGCGCGGCCAGGACATGGGCCTGATCGACGCCGGCAGCACCTCCCTGGCGGGCGTCATCGACGCTGCCACGTTGGTGGTGCTGGCGGTCCCGGTGATGGCGATGCGCTCCGTCATGGTCGAGCTCAAAGCCCTGTTGCACCGGGCCGATGCGAGGGTCGTGATCACCGACGTCGGCAGTACCAAGGCCGCCGTGCGCGACACCGCCGTCGAGGTGTTCGGCGAGATGCCCTCGCGGCTGGTGCTGGGGCATCCCATCGCCGGCTCCGAGAAGAGCGGTGTCAGGGCGTCCATGGCGAGCCTGTACCACAATCACAAGGTCATTCTGACTCCGTGCGAGAACACCGCGCCGGAGGCTCAGGGGCTGGTCGAAGGCCTATGGCGCGCGGCCGGAGCCGAGGTGTTGATCATGGACGTGGAGCGCCATGATCAAGTCCTGGCCCGGACCAGCCATTTGCCGCACCTGTTGGCCTTTTCCCTGGTCGATACCCTGGCGCGCCAGGACGAGCGATTGGACATCTTTCGCTATGCCGCCGGCGGGTTTCGCGACTTTACGCGCATTGCCGGCAGCGATCCGGTGATGTGGCGTGACGTCTTTCAGGCCAACCAGGGTGCGGTGCTGGAGGCCCTCGATGACTTCGAGGCGGGGCTTTCGCGCCTGCGCCAAGCGGTGACGCAGGGCGATGGCGATGCCATGCTGGGCATCTTTGACCGCGCCAGCCATGCGCGACACTACTTCGATTCTCTGCTCAATCAGACCAGCTATCAGGCGGAATATCAGATGCAAGAGACAGCCAAGCTGCGTTACCGGGTAGCGCCCGGCGGCGGCGTTACCGGGCGTATCCGCGTTCCCGGCGACAAGTCCATCTCCCATCGCTCGATCATGCTCGGCGCGCTCAGCGAGGGCGTCACCGAGGTCTCCGGCTTTCTCGAGGGCGAGGATAGCCTTGCCACGCTGCAGGCCTTCCGCGAGATGGGGGTGACCATCGAAGGCCCGCACCAGGGGCGGGTGGTCATCCACGGCGTCGGCATGCACGGTCTGAAGAAGCCGGCGGGTCCGCTGTATGTCGGCAATGCCGGCACCGCCATGCGCCTGTTCTCGGGTCTTCTGGCGGGCCAGGCCTTCGACACCGAGCTCACCGGTGACGCCTCACTGACGCGCCGCCCGATGGGGCGCGTGGCCGATCCACTGCGCCAGATGGGGGCCGTGATCGACACCGCCGAGGGAGGGCGTCCGCCGCTCAAGATCAAGGGCGGTCAGGCGCTCAAGGGCATTCGCTACGACATGCCCATGGCCAGTGCTCAGGTCAAGTCGTGCCTGCTGCTTGCGGGGCTGTTTGCCGAGGGCGAGACCCGAGTGCGTGAGCCGGCGCCGACCCGCGATCATACCGAGCGCATGCTGACAGGCTTTGGTTACTCGGTGGGTCGCGACGGCGATACCTGCTGGCTTCGTGGCGGGGGCAGCCTTACCGCAGGCCCGATCGACGTGCCTTCCGATATCTCTTCGGCGACCTTCTTTCTGGTGGCGGCGGCGATCACGCCGGGATCCGATCTCGTGCTCGAGCACGTTGGCGTCAACCCGACGCGCATCGGTGTGATCAATATTCTTCAGGCCATGGGGGCCGATCTGAGGCTCCAGAACTCGCGTGAGGTCGGCGGCGAGCCGGTGGCCGATCTGCATATTCGCTATGCACCGCTCAAGGGTATCGACATCCCGGTCGATCAGGTGCCCTTGGCCATTGACGAGTTTCCGGCGCTGTTCATCGCCGCCGCTAACGCCGAGGGCATCACGCGGCTGCGCGGCGCCGATGAGTTGCGGGTCAAGGAGTCCGACCGGCTCCAGGCCATGGCCGATGGCATGACCACGCTTGGTATCGACAACACGCTTTATGACGACGGTATCGACATCGTCGGCCGCGGCGAAGGCGATGGTGGCGTCGGTCCGAGCGGTTCGCCGAGCTATTCCCCGAGCTATTCCCCGAGCTATTCCCCGAGCTATTCCCCGAGCTATTCCCCGAGCTATGGCGGTGGACGCATCGACAGCCGCGAAGACCATCGCATCGCGATGGCCTTTACCATTGCCGGGCTGCGGGCCTCGGCGCCTATCGAGGTGGACGATTGCGCCAACGTGGCGACGTCGTTCCCGACCTTTCTCGATCTGGCGCGTCGCGTCGGGTTGAGCCTGGAAGAAGAGCGACAGGAGGGCGCATGAGTGTCGATTCCCACGCCAGCGCCACCAACGCTGCGCCGGTGCTGACCATCGATGGGCCCGGCGGGGCGGGCAAGGGCACGATCAGCCGGCTGATCGCCGAGCGCCTCGGCTGGCACCTGCTCGATAGCGGCTGTCTGTATCGCCTGACGGCGCTGGCGGCCTTGCGGCGCGATCTGGCCCTCGACGACGAGCCGGCGATCGCCGCCGTGGCGGCGTCGCTGGATGTCGTCTTTCGCATCGAAGGCGCCGAGACCGCCGTCGAGCTCGAGGGCGAGATAGTGACCCGCGAGATTCGCACCGAGCAGGTCGGCGACAGCGCGTCGCGTGTCGCCGCGTTGCCTGCGGTGCGCCAGGCGTTGCTGCAGCGCCAGCGCGACTTTCGCCAGGCCCCCGGGCTGGTGGCAGACGGCCGCGACATGGGGACCGTGGTGTTCACCGATGCGCCGTTGAAGATATTCCTCACCGCCAGCGCCGAAGAGCGAGCCAAGCGGCGCCACTTGCAGTTGCGGGAGGTGGGTGTGGGTGCTAGTCTATCGAGTCTTTTAAACGAGATTCAGGCACGCGACGCTCGTGATACGCAGCGTAGCGTGGCCCCGCTGGTCCCCGCCGATGACGCCATCGAGCTGGATACCACGCGCCTGAGCATACCGGAAGTGGTGGATCGGTTGACGGAGTGGCTGGCCCAGAAGGGCCTGGTTGCCTCGCGCTGAAACCTCCTTGCGGAGTCCCCGGCAAGACGTCATGACGTGCCCGAGCCCATTTTTCACAGCTAGCTCGGTCAGGTCTAACCAGCGCCAACGTCCCCGGGGTATTCGGAAATGGCCCGCACTCGCTGGTGGTGCGGAGAAGCGGCCCTGCCGCACTCAACGTTGATCACGTAGGAACATCATGAGCGAAAGCTTTGCTGAACTGTTTGAACAGTCTCTCCAGGACATCAACATGGAGCCGGGCGCCATCGTCGCGGCGACTGTCGTCGACATCGAAGGTGACTGGGTTACCGTCAATGCCGGCCTGAAGTCCGAAGGTCAGATTCCCGCCGCGCAATTCCGCGACGACAACGGCGAGATGAACATCGCCGTCGGTGACGAGGTCCACGTGGCTCTCGAAGCCGTGGAAGATGGCTTCGGTGAGACGCGCCTGTCCCGCGAGAAGGCCAAGCGTGCCGAAGCGTGGAAGGTGCTGGAAGCTGCCTTCGAGAAAGAAGAAATCGTCAAGGGCGTGATCAACGGCAAGGTCAAGGGCGGCTTCACTGTCGACGTCGACTCCATCCGTGCCTTCCTGCCCGGTTCTCTGGTCGACGTTCGTCCGGTGCGCGACACGACGCACCTGGAAAACAAGGAACTCGACTTCAAGGTCATCAAGCTCGACCCGAAGCGCAACAACGTTGTCGTTTCTCGCCGTGCCGTTCTCGAAGCCGAGAACAGTGCCGAGCGTGAAGCACTGCTGGCGACCCTGCAGGAAGGTCAGCAGATCATCGGTATCGTCAAGAACCTGACCGACTACGGTGCCTTTGTGGACCTGGGCGGCGTCGACGGCCTGCTGCACATCACCGACATGGCTTGGAAGCGTATCAAGCATCCGAGCGAAATCGTTGCCGTTGGCGACGAGATCAACGTCAAGGTGTTGAAGTTCGATCGCGAGCGTAACCGCGTATCGCTGGGCCTGAAGCAGCTGGGCGAAGATCCGTGGGTCAACATCAAGGATCGTTACCCGGAAGGCATGAAGGTTCATGCCCGCGTCACCAACCTCACCGACTACGGCTGCTTCGCCGAGCTGGAAGAGGGCGTCGAGGGTCTGGTTCACGTGTCCGAAATGGACTGGACCAACAAGAACATCCATCCGTCCAAGGTGGTTCAGGTCGGTGACGATGTTGACGTCATGGTGCTGGATATCGACGAAGAGCGTCGTCGTATCTCCCTGGGTATCAAGCAGTGCACCGCCAACCCGTGGGAAACCTTCAACGCCCAGTTCAACAAGGGCGACCGCGTTGCCGGTACCATCAAGTCGATCACCGACTTCGGTATCTTCATCGGTCTGGACGGCGGCATCGACGGCCTGGTTCACCTGTCCGACATCTCCTGGACCGAGACTGGCGAAGAGGCCGTGCGCAACTTCAAGAAGGGCGACGAAGCCGAAGCCGTCATCCTGTCCATCGACCCGGAGCGTGAGCGCATCTCGCTGGGCGTCAAGCAGCTGGACTCCGATCCGGTCGCCGAGTACCTGTCCGTCAATGACAAGGGTACCGTCGTGACTGGTCGCGTCGTCGAAGTCGATGCCAAGGAAGCTCAGGTTGAGCTGGCTACCGACGTCGTCGCCGTGCTCAAGGCGTCCGAGATCAGTGCCGATCGCGTCGAAGACGCGCGTAACGTGCTGAACGAAGGTGACAGCGTCGAGGCCCGCATCATCGGTGTCGATCGCAAGAACCGTCAGATCGCCCTGTCCGTGAAGGCCAAGGACCAGGACGACACCCGTCGCAACATGGGTAAGCTGCGTGAACAGCAGGAATCCGAAGGTGTTGGTGGCCCGACCACCATCGGTGATCTGATCAAGCAGCAGATGGGTCAGGACTGATCGATCGACTGACTCGCGAAGGGGGTGACGTTACCCCTCGCTGAAGACGCCGCCCCTCGGGGCGGCGTTTTTTTTGTCCTGCCTTTGCAGACGCGGGTCGAAGTGCGGGAGACGCTGTCGATAAGATTGCCGTCTCCCACTATTGTTTAGGCGTCGGCCTAGGCGGTGAGAGAGTGGGATGGTGAGTAGAGGAGAGGAGCGGGAAGTCTGGTTGCTGTAGAGAACTGTGCGGTTGTGAAGAGTTGCGTCGTAATGAAATGGAAAAGTCCAAACTTAAGCTATCTTAATAATGGCTGTGTTGCTTAATGGGTTAATTGGCGCAATAATGGCCCGGCATCCTACATTCAATTTCAGGAATAATCCATGTCATCACTGTTGAACGACTACATGCAAATGGAGCAGCAGCTCCAGCAACTTCAGTCAAAGCTCGACCAGCTCCAGAACGATGACCGTCTCAAAGCGGAACTCGAGTTCAAGGATAAGCTTGAAGTGCTGATGCGTGAGTTCGACAAGAGCGCGGCAGACGTGATCGCGTTGCTCGACCCAAAGCCGGCTTCCGGTGCCGCCAAGGTCGCCACCAGCAGCACCGGCGGTAGCCGCCGCAAGCGTAAGCTCAAGATCTACAAGAACCCGAATACCGGTGAAGTCGTCGAGACTCGCGGCGGTAACCAGAAGACCCTCAAGGCGTGGAAAGAAGAGCACGGCTCCGAGACCGTCGAGTCCTGGCTGGTGCGCGTCGAGGAGTGATCGCCTCGGGTTGGGTGCGGGTTGCAAGGCGGGTCGACCGCCATGCGATGTTCGCCTGACCCGGGTTATGGCTGATCCTTGTCGTAGCGGATCGTTGCTGTAGCTGATCGTTGCTGTAGCGGATCGTTGCTGTAGCTGATCGTTGCTGTAGCTGATCGTTGCTGTAGCTGATCGTTGCTGTAGCTGATCGTTGCTGTAGCTGATCGTTGCTGCAGTAGGCCGTTGGTCGACCGCCGGGCAGCCGTCAGGCGCCCGGCGATCATCGGCCACCCCTTGGCGCAGGGCGACGTGTGTGGGCGTTTCTGTGTTTGCTGTCTGAACGTTGTGGCGCTTGGTCCACGGAGCACGTTGGTGAGTCGCTTTCATTGACAGCCTGACTTTGCCGGGTAGACCACGCGCCAGGTATTGTGAGCACAAGGGATTGGGGCGCGAAGAGGCGCCAAGGCGCTTTTCGACCGTTTTCCAGAGCGGTTCGGCCCACGGTTCTGCATTGCCATCGTTCGGTTCCGTCACACTCTCGGACGATTACCGGGAGATGATGTTTTATTATTAGTTTTTACTTATCTTGTAGTCAGATTGCGACAATGATGTCTTCGGCGCACGATGGCTGAGCGTTATCAAGGTTTGTGCGAGTGGGTCTTTTACCACAGGGGTTGCCAAACGGGCTATCTCAGCCCCATCGTTAGGGGTTGTAAGCGGGATCAAATGAGCTAACGCCTGCCCGTCAGCCGTGGTGATTACGCGCACGTGCCGGCAGCTTATCTTCGCCAGAGTGGATGGTCGGCGAGTTCATCGTAAATGAAAAAGTGCCGTGGTCACTCGGGCTCCGGCTATTTATCGGGAGGTCAGGCAGGGCGCGCCGGGTGTATTCGACCGTGTTAAGTCCGTTCCTGACGGTTAAGCCGAGCCTGGAAGATATCTTGCTGGCAGGTGGTCGATACAAGGACATCCGGGAGCTTCGATACATTCTTGTCTGGTAATCTGTCGCAGGACAATGATTGGCGAAATCAGCGGTAAGCCAGATTGGGTTCGGGGCGGGAATAGGGCTCGATGGCGGGTCGTTGTCCGGGCCATCAAACTGCCTGCGAAAGGCAGGCGGGGCTAGGGCGTGAAGCGGAGCTCGCATGGTGTACTGGCTAGCGGCATTCGGTATGCCTTGCCGCCGGGCTATGTAAAGGGCTATGTAACGGGCCATGTAGCGGACCATGTAGGGAGGTTGGACCTGGCCCTGATCCAGGCGTCGGTCGCCGGCGCGAGCATCGACGCCTAGGTTGGGCCCGGCCCGTGCAGGCTAGGCACGGACAGGGCGTTGGCGCGGGGTGTCAGTCGTCTTCCAATAGCGGCAGGCGCAACTCCAGTCCATACTTGCTCTTGACCAGTTGCGGGGCTTCACCGCTGAGGTAGACGCCGTGTTCGGACAGGCCGCGGCAGGCCATGAACAGCATGGCGCTCGTCAGATGAGAGCTGTCCTCGAGCGCGATACAGGCGTGGCGTTGTGCCGGCATCATTACCAGGCGGAAGGGTAGCGGCAAGGCCAGGCGATGGGCGTGTTCCTCGTCAACGTGGACGCCAAGATCGATACGCGGTGCTTCGCTGGCCAGCGGGTGGTCGTGCAGAATCGCGATCGGTGCAGCATTGGTGAGTCGGGCCGGCAGGTCGTAGGCGCCATCGGCGTTGCGCTGCCAGTTGTCCAGGTTCTCGATGATTTCCGGCGGCTGGTACAAGCGGGTCACCGCGGCGCGGCGCAACGGCAGGTCTGCCATCTTGACCGAGAAGTGCGGTAGATTGTGACGCTGGCGGTAGAGCTCCAGGCGCTGGTTCTGGCGGTATTCCCGCGGGGCGACCCGGTAGCGGCGTTGGAAGGCGCGAGTAAAGGCAGAATGATTGCGATAACCGCAGCGACGTGCGATATCATGGACGCCGTGGGGAGTATGGATCAGCAACCGTGCGGCCTTCTCCAGGCGCAGCATGTCGCGATACGCGCTCGGTGAAATACCGAAAGATTGGCGAAACCGACGCCTGACTTGCGAGGACGAGTATCCCATTCGGGTTGCCAGGTCTTCGATGCTGAGCTGACTGTCCAGCGTTTCCTGCAACCAGATTTCTGCGCGCATCATCTCATTGAACATGGTCGTGCCTCCCTGAACCAGTAACAATCTTGTGACCTCAGGATGAGGTCTTGGCCGCTAGAGCCAGGCGATGTTGCCCTTGGTGGCTCTTACAGGCTGTCTCCCTGACGGCCCGGCCAGGCCAGTAGTGATTAGGTTTGTTTCGTACGGATACATCCTGTTACTTAGTTATGCAGTGTAGGGCGTGTTGATGGCAAGTTCAATGTGCCGTTTTGATCGTTTGTGCACAAAGAATCAGCCCTGTAATTCATATGTAGAATATTGTTTTACAAAGAAAAGATGTCGTTTTTCTCACTTTGAGAGGAAAACAGGGACGCAATCATCTATGCTCTCTTTCATTCCGAATGACGTTAACGACCGGTAACAAATGAAATCTCAAAATTCCCAAAAGCCTATGGACGAACGCGAAAAGTTACGTAGATTCCGCGAGTTAGACGATGCCTTCGCCGAGGCATTGCGCGGTCTTGAGAACCCCGAAGCCGCCGCGGAGATCCCTACGGGACCGCCCGTGCGGTCCCTCGAGCGCCAGGAGGAAGACGAGGCCCGCGAACGCCACCAGAACTTCGAGAAGCGTCTCCAGGCCTTGATGCAAGAATATGCTCAGCCCGCCGACGAGGTGTCACGCCTGGTCCAGACGCTGAAATCCTTAGGTCGGATCGCCTGATCGGAATGCCACTCATCGACTTGCCCTTGACCCTCGTCAAGGCTGGAGGGCCTTCCGCCGTGGCTTCAATTCGAGGCGACACAGTCCCTCTCCATTTTTGCTGTAACGAAACAGTATGGGGGCAGGTCGCGCTGTAACTCTGTCGGCTTGTTCGCAGCTTTACTGACGTGATGGCTGCATCGATGTAAGACGCATCCTATCTTCCGTTGGGAGAAAAGCCGCGCCTTGTCGCCGGAGGCGTCATCGTGGACGCGCCGGCGACTGTCGGGGGGCGTGGGGGCGAGTCATTCCGGTCGCGATGGCGCGATCGGTTAGGCGTGGCGTGAGGGTCGAGGCGACGCCGGGCCGCCGGGCCGCCGGGTGCCCGGGCAGTCATCGGCGTGTCGCGATGACGGCGCTACGGCGAGCGGTAACGATAGATGCAGGCTGTGAAAGGCGCGATCGGATAGGCGCGATCGGATACGCGTGTCGCGATGACGGCGCTACGGCGAGCGGTAACGATAGATGCAGGCTGTGAAAGGCGCGATCGGATACGCGTGGCGCGATGGCGGGCGCTACAGCGAGCGGTAGCGGTAGACGCGAAGACTCGGCAAAAATGGCGTCTGCTCAAGGCGTTCGTCGCTGCGCTTGGCGCGTAGGCGCTGAGGCGGAGGGGTAGCCGGTGGTTGGTTGTAGTCAGGGAGACGTCGCGACGTCGTGGGGACGAACAGCGGCAAGGCCACGTTCATGGCTCGGCGCTGACGGCCGTCGCCCAATGGCTCCGTATAGAACAGGTTGGCACGCATCAGGGGGGCCTGGGTCTGTACGCGAGCCAACGGTTCGCTCGAAGGGATACCCGCCAAGCGCTTCAACTGGATGCGGATATGGGGCGCGTCGCTATCCAGCGCCAGCAACCTTTGTTCTGCTTCCTGAACCGATAGCCGCGTGATCGAGCGGCCGCTCGCATACCACGCCATTCTGACCCGCGCGACCGGGGCCTCTGCCACGGGCAGTGCTCGCCAGCACTGTTTCAGGTGCAGCCGGGCGAGCCCCGTGCCCTTGAGATGGGTGTGAAGCTCCGGATGGCGGAAGGGGAGCACTGCCTTGATTTCGGGGATCAGGCCGGGGCTGTCTTGGCGAATGTTGGCGATGATGCCGGCGAACACCTCCTTGTACTGATTGACCCTGCCGGCCTGAGCCAGGGTCGCCTCATCCGCCGCGACGATGCCGATATGGCTGGTGGTCGCACGGCCATCCTGGCCGTCCTGGTACCAGACATCGAGCAAGGCATGGCGTAGCCAGTCGGCGGATGCCTGGCCGTCACCGAACCGCCAGGCGGGTAGTGCGCTTGCCTGCCAGGTGTCAACCAGCGCTGCCACGGCGTCGAGAAGGTCGTCGAAGGCATGCTCCAATTCGGCGAGCAGGCGATAGGATCGGGTGCCTTCAGCCATTGAGGTGGGCGTCCCGCTCGGCCTGGGCCACCCATTCGTCGATGCTCGATTCGTCCATCGCCGGCTCGCCGGCGATGCGGTGGGACTCATCGGCCCAGGCGCCCAGATCCAGCAGGCGGCAGCGATGGCTGCAGAAGGGCCGATGGGGATTGTTCTCGGACCAGGCCACGGCGGTCTTGCACTGGGGGCAGGCTACCTGGAGGGGACGTTGGGCGCCTTGTTGGCTCATGGATATCCTCTTGCGCTCTTCTCGCGCTCATGCGGTCGTTGGGGGCGGACGGATACGAACAAGCATGCCCGATCAGGTGGCGTCGGGCAAAGTTCCGGCGCCGTGAGCGAGGTGCCGATAGTGCCGGTCCAGTGTGACCACCTGGGCCTCGAGCGAGGCCAGGTCACCATCGTTGACAATGATCTCATCGGCACGCTCCAGGCGCTCGTCGCGGGGCATCTGGGCTCGGACGATGGCCGCAGCCTGGGCCTCGTCGACCCCATCCCGCGATGCCGTACGGCTTAGCTGGAGCGGCTCGGGCACATCGATCACCAGACAGCGCTCGACCAGTTGCGACTGGCCGGATTCGAACAGCAAGGGGGAGACCAGCAGCACGTAAGGTGCGTCGCCGCTCTGCAGTTCGTTCAGACGCTCTTGCAGGCGCTGACGTATGCGTGGATGCGTGACGCCTTCCAGCCAGCGGCGCTCGGCCGGATCGGCGAACACGATAGCGCGCAGCGCCGAACGATTCAGGCATCCATGGTCGTCGATGACGGCTTGCCCGTGGCGAGCGATGATCTCAGCAAGGGCAGGCTGCCCCCGGCCGACGACGTCGCGTGCGATGTCGTCGGCATCGACCCAGGGCACGCCCAAGGCACCAAACAGCCGCGCGACGGTGGATTTTCCGGAGGCGATGCCTCCCGTGAGTCCGATGATCATGGGATTCCCTCCTTAGCCGATCAGCGATAGATAGCCTGCCATCAGACCCTCGCCGGCCAGTAGCGCCAACCAACCGGCGATGGCGAGCCAGGGCCCGAACGGCAGCGGTTGCCCGCGAAGCCGCGGCACCAGCGTCTGCAAGGCGAGGCCGCAGAGGGCCCCGGCGCCGGCAGCAATGGCCATGACCAGCGGCAGGGCTTGCCAGCCTAGCCAGGCGCCGAGGGCGGCAAACAGCTTGAAGTCCCCGTAGCCCATGCCATCGCGCCCACTGATCAACCGAAACAGGGTGGCGAAGCCCCAGAGCACGCCGTAGCCCAGCATCGCCCCAATCACCGCAGACGGCAGCATCAAGGGGGAGAAGAGTAGCTGGTAGGCGAGTCCCGCCCACAGCAGCGGCAAGGTCAAGGCGTCCGGCAGCAGTTGGGTGCGCAGGTCGATGATGGCCAAGGCCAGCAGCGTCATGCAGGCAGCGTAGAGCCACAAAGCGGAGAAGGTGATGCCGTGCAGGGCGACGATGGCAAGCGCCAGGACGGCTCCCGTCAGCTCGATCAGCGGGTACTGAACGCTGATGCGGCCGGCGCAGCTGGCACAGCGACCGCGTCGCTTGAGCCAGCCGATCAGCGGCAGATTGTCGTGCCAGGCGATGGTTGTTTCGCAGCGGGGGCAATGCGAGCGCGGCCGAGACAGCGTCATCGGGGCGACGGTGTCGTCGTCGAGCTCGAGGGCGGCTCTCGCCTCGCTTCGCCAGCGCTGCATCAGCATCACCGGAACGCGGACGATGACGACGTTGAGGAAGCTGCCGAAACATAGACCGAGAATGAGGACCAGGACGATGCTGAGCGGGTTGAGGTCGGTGGCCGACAAGAGAAACTCCCGAATTGGCGTAGGGGCGCTATTCTAACGACCATGCTTGACGTTGTCTGGCCCCCTGCCGGCGGTCTGGGCACGGGGTGTCCCGAGCCACGACTTTGGTCTAGAATCGTTCCCCTTTTTCCCGATCAGGTACGCGACATGACCCAGATGCTCGGACCGGTGATGCTGGATCTCGAAGGTCAGGAATTGACGGCCGACGAGCGGACGCTGCTCCGGCATCCCGCAGTGGGCGGGGTAATCCTGTTTGCACGCAATACCCACGACGCGGGCCAGGTCCGTGACCTGTGCCGTTCGATACGTGAGCTGCGCCCGGACTTGCTGCTCGGCATCGATCAGGAAGGCGGGCGGGTGCAGCGCCTGAAGCGCGGCGTCACGCGCCTGCCGTCGATGTCGCGCCTGGCCAGCGGTTACCACGACGCTCCCGAGGTCACGCGCCGTTTGTGTCAGGATGCCGGTTGGTTGCTGGGGATGGAAATGGCCGCCTGCGGGCTCGACCTGAGCTTCGCGCCGGTCCTCGATGTCGACATCGGCCTTTCGTCGGTGATCGGCGATCGCAGCTTTTCCTCGGACCCGGCCGAGGTCGCTGCCCTCGGCGGTGCCTTCGTCGATGGCCTGCACGAGGCCGGGATGGCCGGGATCGGCAAGCACTTCCCCGGGCATGGCGGGGTCGCCGCGGATACTCACCATGGCACGGCAGTGGACGAGCGTGATCTCGCCACATTGCGTGCCAGGGACCTGATCCCCTTTGCCGAGCTGGCGACGCGGCTGGACGGCGTCATGCCTGCCCATGTGGTGTATCCGGCGTTCGATCCGCGTCCAGCGGGTTTCTCGCCGTCCTGGCTTGGCCTGTTGCGTGAGAGCCTGCACTTCAAGGGAGTGATCTTCTCCGACGATCTGAGCATGGCCGGCGCCCACGTCGTCGGCGGCCCCGCCGCACGTGCCCAGGCGGCCCTGGATGCCGGATGCGATATGTTGCTGATCTGCAATGACAGGCCTGCCGCGGAGCAGGTGCTCGAGGTGTGCGCCGAGCGCACCTCGCGACGCCTGTCGCGCCTTCGCTATGGTCGGGCGCGGCCGGACCTCGATGCCCTAGTGGCACTCTCTCGCTGGCGTCGCGTGCATGCGCGCCTCGAGGCCCTGGGGGACGCTTGATATCGCGCTCACCGCGCGGCCGTCACTTGCAGGGGCGGCGCGGTGAGCATGGCCCCCGCACGCCCTGGAACCCACACCCGAGCCCTTTATTCTATGCCTAAACTCGACTCCGTCAGCCAGCCCGACCTCAACCATATGCGCGAGGTGATGGACAGCGCCGACTGTCTGATCTCCCACGATGAGGTGGAGCATGCCCTCGATCGCATGGCCGACGCGATTACCCGTGATCTCGGCGATAAGTTGCCCGTGTTCTATTGCGTGATGAACGGTGGCCTGATCACCACCGGCCATTTGCTGCCACGCCTGGGGTTTCCGCTGGAGGTGGATTACCTGCATGCCACCCGCTATCGTGGCAAGACCCGCGGCGGTGAGCTGTTCTGGCGCGTGTCGCCGGAGATTCCCATGGCCGGGCGTCACGTGGTCATCGTCGATGACATCCTCGACGAAGGGGCGACCCTGGCAGCCATCCTGGCCTATTGCCGCGAGGCCGGCGCCGCAAGCATTTCCACCGCCGTGCTGGTCGACAAGACCCACGACCGCAAGGCGGTGCCGGGGCTCAAGGCCGACTACTGTAGCCTGGAGGTCGCCGACCGGTATGTGTTTGGCTTCGGCATGGACTACAAGGGCTATTGGCGCAACGCGCCAGGGATCTTTGCTCCGAAGGGGATGTAGGGCCGCCGCTTGGGCGGATTCATGCGCACAAGGCCAGGCCTGGGGGCGGGGTAGTGGTCGCCCAGGCTCAATCGCTGTCGGCTCGGGGGATGCCATGGACGTTTCGTCGCAGGTCAATCGGTTTGGTCAGTCCGTCGGGGACGCGATCGATGGGTGGGGAGGCGCGGTTGCGCCTTCGCCGGTTGTGTTATCCGGACGCTTCTGTCGGCTGGAGCCGCTCGATGCCGAACGCCATGCCGATGCGCTGTTTCAGGCCAATGCCGCTTGCGTGGATGATCGCGATTGGACCTACCTGCCGTATGGGCCTTTCGGCGATGCTGGTGAGTATCGGCAGTGGGTCGCAAAGGTGGCTGCGCTGTCGGACCCACTGTTCTTTGCCATCGTGGATGTTCGAGACGGGCATCGGGCCGTGGGGGTCGCGAGCTTTCTGCGTATTGCCGTGGACGCGGGGTCTGTGGAGGTGGGGCACATCAAGTTCTCCCCCTTGCTCCAGGCCAGGCCCGCGGCCACCGAGGCCATGTATCTGCTGATGAGGCATGCCTTCGCGCTCGGCTTTCGGCGCTATGAGTGGAAATGTGATGCGCTGAACGCCGCCTCGAGGCGTGCTGCGGAGCGCCTGGGGTTCGTTTACGAGGGCCTGTTTCGCTGCGCCTCGGTGGTCAAGGGGCGCAATCGCGACACCGCCTGGTACTCGGTGGTGGACACCGAGTGGCCCAGACTCGAAGCGGCCTTCAAGGCGTGGCTCGCTGAGGACAATTTTGCTGCCACAGGCGATCAGCTCCGGCGCCTTGAAGCACTGAGAGGCGTTCAGGACGAGCGGGGCATGGCGCTAGACTGAGGCCTGGCCTCGGCGAGTTCCCCACAACGCATCACGGCCCCAGGCAAGGGGCCGTGATGCGTTGTGGGTCAGGTTCGTGTCGCGTCCGCGGATCGGGGGCAATCAGGCCAGTCCCAGCTCGTGAGTGGCTTCCTCTCGCATCTTGAACTTCTGGATCTTGCCGGTGACGGTCATCGGGAACTCGTCGACGAATTTCACGTACCGGGGGATCTTGTAGTGGGCGATCTTGCCCTTGCAGAAGCCCTTGAGGGTGTCTTCATCGAGACTCTCGCCTTCGCTGAGCTTGACCCAGGCCATGACCTCTTCGCCGTACTTCTTGTCCGGCACGCCGATGACTTGTACGTCGGAGATGGCGGGGTGAGTGTAGAGGAAGTCCTCGATTTCCCGCGGGTAGATGTTCTCGCCGCCGCGGATGATCATGTCCTTGATCCGGCCGACGATGGCCACGTAACCCTCGTCGTCCATGGTGGCAAGGTCGCCGGTATGCATCCAGCCGCCGGCGTCAATTGCCGAGGCCGTCGCGGCTTCATTGTCCCAGTAGCCGAGCATGACGCTGTAGCCCCGGGTACACAACTCGCCGGGTTCGCCGCGGGGAACCACCGCACCACTGTCGGGGCTGACCAGCTTGACTTCGAGATGGGGGTGAATGGTGCCCACCGTGGTGACGCGTTTGTCGAGCGGGGCTTCGGTCGTGGTCTGCAGACTGACCGGGCTGGTTTCGGTCATGCCGTAGCAGATGGTCACATCCTGCATGTTCATCTTGTCGATGACCTTGCGCATGACCTCGATGGGACAGATCGATCCCGCCATGATGCCGGTACGCAGGCTCGAGAGATCGAAGCGCTCGAACTCCGGGTGCTCGAGTTCGGCGATAAACATGGTCGGCACGCCGTAGAGCGTGGTCGCCTTCTCATCGTGGACGGCCTGCAGGGTCGCTTCGGCATCGAAGCCGTCGCCGGGGTAGATCATCGTTGCGCCGTGGGTGACGCAGCCGAGGTTGCCCATGACCATGCCGAAGCAATGGTAGAGGGGCACCGGGATGACCATGCGGTCCTGGTCGGTCAGGTTCATGGCCCGGGCGACGAACAAGCCGTTGTTGAGAATATTATGGTGGGAGAGCGTGGCTCCCTTGGGGGCGCCGGTGGTCCCGGAGGTGTACTGGATGTTAATCGCTTCGTCGAACTGCAGCGTCGACTGGACGTCGGCCAGAGCCTCGGCGCTGACGGCGTCGGCGCGCTCGAGCATGGCGTCCCAGGTGGTCATGCCGGGCAGGGCACGCGTGGGGTCGAGACAGATGACGCGCTTGAGCTCGGGGAGTTCGGCGAGGGCGACACCGCTCGTCGGCGCCTTGTCGGGTTCCGGGGCTGGTGCTTTGTGGAGCTCCGGAGCCAGCTCTGCCAGCGTTGCCACATAGTCAGATGTCTTGAAGGCGCCCTGCAGGACGAGGGTCGAGGCGCCGGAGTGCTTCAAGGCGTAGCCGAGTTCGTGGGTGCGGTAGCTCGGGTTGATGTTGACCAGAATGGCGCCGATCTTGGCGGTGGCGAACTGGGTAATGGCCCACTCCGCGCAGTTGGGTGACCAGATGGCCACGCGGTCACCCTTGCCGACGCCCATGGCCATCAGGCCCCTGGCTGCCTGGTCGACGATCTGCTGGAGGTCCTTCCAGCGATAGCGCAGGCCCTGGTGACGGCTGATCAAGGCATCCTGGTCGGCGTAGCGCGCCGCGGTATCATCGAAGCAGTCACCAATGGTCTGACCTTTGAGCGGCAGATCGCTGACGCCGCTGACGTAGCTTGCGAGAGGGGTTTGGCGTGTCATGGTAGCTCTCATCTTGTTATCGCGGATGGAGAAGTGCCGCCCTGGGCGGAGGCTGCGGTTGTTGTTGTCGCCCTGTGGCAAGGCCATGCTTGCCGGTCATTGTCGGCGCTCGTCGGGAGACGACAATGCGCCGCTATCTGGTGCCATCATCGAACGGCGTCAGACGTCGAGCTTGCCGCGTAGCAGCGCGGCACGCTTAGGTCTCGCTAGGCTGCGGTGCGGCCTGTCCGATCTGATTCAGCACCTCGCGCGCCCGGCGGTCGACGTCATCCATCTCGAGGCGCATCAGGCGAATGTCCTCGAGCTGGCGATCGAGCTCTGCTCGCTTGCCGTCGATGATCTCCAGAAGCCGCTGGAGCTGGCGTGCATTGCCGTCCGGCATGGCGTCATACATCATCACCACTTCACGGATCTCGGCGAGGGAAAACCCTAGCCGCTTGCCACGCAGGGTAAGCTTGAGTCTCACCCGGTCCTTTTCTCGATAGATCCGCTTCTGGCCCTGACGACGGGGGGCCAGCAGGCCTTCCTGCTCGTAGAAGCGAATGGTACGAGGCGTGACCTCGAACATCTTGGCCAACTCGCCGATGGTAAAGGTCCGCAGCTGTGGAGTCGGTGTGTCGCTGACGATGCCGTCGCCGGCGGATGCGTCGGTCATGATGGTACTTCCTTTAGCTGAGAGGCCCCTCGGCAGAGCCCCGCCTCGTCAGAAACACTAGACGAGGTTTACGTTAACGTAAAGTGCTTGTTCGACCATGGGGTGATATGGGATAAACCTAGCAAGTGCTAGGTTGGGCTCCATCAGAGTGCACGGCTCAGCGTGAGTGTCGCGGCCTGGAGGCGGCGCATGGCACTGGGCCGTGACCGGAGCTGCTCCCCGGTTGCATCGTGCCCGGTGCCCACCCATCTACCACCGAGAGCGTCGAGCCACGCTCCGGACTCATCACATCGAGAGAGGTTTGCCCCATGGATTTTGCCCTGACCGATGACCAGAAGGCGCTCGCCGACGCGGCCGCGGATTTCGCCCGCGTCGAACTCAGCGAGCATGCCGCCGAATGGGACGCGACGTCCCACTTCCCCGTGGACGTGATCCGTCGCGCCGGGGAGGCCGGCTTTCTCGGTATCTATACGCCGGAAGCGCACGGGGGCTTGGGCCTGTCTCGGCTCGAGGCCTCATTGATCTTCGAACAGCTGTCCCAGGGCTGCATTTCCACCACGGCCTACCTGACCATCCACAATATGGTCACCTGGATGATCGCCAACTGGGGCAGCGATGCGTCTCGCGAGCGTTTTGTCGGGCCGATGGTCGCCGGTGAACTGCTCGGCTCCTACTGCTTGACCGAGCCCGGTGCCGGCTCGGATGCGGCCAATCTTCGCTCCAAGGCCGTCCGCGATGGCGACGATTATGTCATTGATGGCGCCAAGATGTTCATTTCCGGCGCTGGCGACACCGATGTGCTGGTGGTCATGGCGCGTACCGGGGCTGCGGATAGTGGCGCCGCGGGGGTGTCCGCCTTTGTCGTGCCCGCCGATGCCGAAGGCGTCAGCTACGGCAAGAACGAAGACAAGATGGGCTGGAAAAGCCAGCCGACGCGCTTGATCAGTTTCGATGGCGTTCGCGTGCCGGTGGAGAACCGCCTTGGCGAGGAGGGCGAAGGCTTCAAGTTTGCCATGAAGGGGCTCGACGGCGGGCGCTTGAACATTGCCAGCTGTTCGCTCGGCGCCGCCCAGCACGCCTTGACCCTGGCCCGCAACTACCTGGGCGAGCGCAAGCAGTTTGGCCAGGCGCTGTCGTCCTTTCAGGCCTTGCAGTTCAAGCTTGCCGATATGGCCAGTGAGTTGATGGCCGCGCGGCTGATGGTTCGCCACGCCGCCTGGCGACTGGACCAGGGCGACCCCGAGGCGACGGCCCATTGTGCCATGGCCAAGCGTTTCGCCACCGATGTCGGGTTCAAGGTATGCAACGAAGCGCTGCAGCTGCACGGCGGCTATGGCTACATTCGGGAGTATCCTCTCGAGCGCCTGGTGCGTGATACCCGCGTGCATCAGATCCTCGAAGGCACCAACGAGATCATGCGCGTGATCATTGCCCGTCGACTGCTGGTAGACGGCGTCGTCGAAGCGCTGCAATGATCAGGCTATGACACTTGGGTGAGACAGGCTGGCGACGCACCGAGAGCGACGCTTCACCACCGATTCATTTCAACAGGGAGTGACTCCATGACAGTGCCGGTGACTTTTGAAGAGCATGCTACCCGGGACGGCGGCCGAATCGGTATCGCTACCTTGAGTGCACCGCGTGCGCTCAACGCCTTGTCGCGGGACATGATCGATGCCCTCGATGCGCGGCTCGCGCAGTGGGCCGAAGACGACGCCGTGCACGCGGTGTGGCTCGATGGCGAAGGCGATAAGGCGTTCTGCGCCGGCGGCGACGTGGTGGCACTGGTCGGAGCGCTCAAGCGCGAACAGCAGGGCGAGGGCGCGCCAGGGGACTTCGCCCGGGGCTATTTCGGTGCCGAGTATCGTCTCGACTACCGCATCCATACCTACCCCAAGCCGATTCTGGTGTGGGCCGATGGCATCGTCATGGGCGGTGGACTCGGGTTGATGGCGGGTGCCAGCCACCGCCTGGTGACCGAAACCACGCGCATTGCCATGCCGGAGATCACGATCGGGTTGTACCCCGATATCGGTGCCAGCTGGTTTCTCACCAAGATGGCTCCCGGCGTCGGACGTTATCTGGGCCTGACCGGTGCCAGCATCAATGCCCGCGATGCCCTGGATATTGGCCTTGCCGACCGTTTCGTTCCTCGCGCCGAGCGCCAGGCACTACTCGAACGACTGCTGGATAGCGAGATCATCCCGGGGACCGCCGACGATGCCGAGGCGGCCGTCGTGACGGCGCTGGATGGCGTTGAAGATCGCTCCCAGGCGCCGCTGGGTCAGGTTCAGCCACACCTCGATCACATTCAAGCGCTGACCAATCGCGCCCGCGTGGAGGATGCCGTCGCGTCGATTCTGGCCGACGACAGCGACGATGCCTGGCTGGCGGCCAATCGGTCGCGCCTGGCGGCGGGGTGTCCGCTCAGTGCTCACCTGACCTGGCAGATGCAGGGTCGGCACCGTCATTCGTCGTTGGCCGATGCCTTCCGCGATGAACTGGTGGTGTCGGTGCAGTGCGGCGTGCTCGGTGACTTCGCCGAAGGCGTGAGGGCACTGTTGATCGACAAGGACAAGACGCCCCGGTGGTGCCACCGTGACGTGGCCGCGGTCCCCGAGACAGACTTGGCGGCGATGTTCTCGGCGCCCTGGGCGGGACAGCCGTCGCCGCTGGATGACCTGACCTGAATGCCTGCGGTGTTCGCCTCCGGTGGAACCCCAGCCCGGGTGCCGGCATGGCGAACGTCGCCTGTGTGACACCTTGAACCGACGACTCGTACCGACGATTCATACCGACAATGACAACAGCTAGGAGCTCAGCCATGCATATCGCTTTTATCGGCCTTGGCAACATGGGCGCGCCGATGGCCACCAACCTGGTCAAGGCGGGCCACCAGGTGGTCGTCTTCGACTTGGTGGAAGCCGCCGTCAAGGCGCTGGAGGCTGAAGGGGCCAGCCGCGCCGCCAGTGCCCTGGACGCCGCCGAAGGGGCCGAGGTCGTCGTCTCGATGCTGCCGGCTGGCGCCCACGTGCGCGGACTCTACCTTGGCCGCGATGATCAGCCGGGCCTGCTCGATGCCCTGAGCGGACGCCCGTTGCTTATCGATGCCTCGACGATCTCGCCAGAGGATGCGCGCAGTGTCGGCGCGGCGGCGGCCGAGCGCGGGTTCTGCTATCTGGATGCGCCGGTGTCCGGTGGCATCGGTGGCGCCAAGGCAGGCACCTTGACGTTTATCGTTGGCGGCGATGCCGAGGGCTATGACCAGGCCCGGCCGGTGCTCGACGTCATGGGCAAGAACCTGTTCCACGCTGGCCCCTCGGGCAGTGGCCAGGTCGCCAAGATCTGCAACAACATGCTGCTCGGTATTCTGATGAGCGGTACCGCCGAGGCCCTGGCGCTCGGCGTCAAGAACGGCATGGACCCCGCGGTGCTGTCCGAGATCATGAAGCAGAGCAGTGGCGGCAACTGGGCGTTGAACGTCTATAACCCCTGGCCCGGGGTGATGGAAGGCTCGGCGGCGTCTCGCGACTACCAAGGCGGTTTTCTGACCGATCTGATGGCCAAGGACCTGGGGCTCGCCTGGGAGCTCGCCCTGGGGTCCAAGGCCGCGGTGCCGATGGGCTCCGAGGCGCGCAACCTGTTCGCGCTGCACAGCGCCCAGGGCAGCGGTGGCCTGGATTTCTCGAGCATCCAGTCGCTCTACCGGAGCGTAGAAGACGACCAGCGCTAAGCGGGTTGTCGGCCACGGTCGGACTGCGCCAGCAGTCGCTCACCAAGGCCTTGTACGGGGAACCTCGCGCGGCATGCCGCGCGAGGTTTTTTTGTTGTCGACGACCAAGGTCGGGGTTGGCAGGAGCGCTTAATAGGTCTACATTTAGTAAAAATGTAGACATTATGGAGTGTCCTTGTCATGAGTCAGATCACCCCGATGACCTGGGAAGACCCGTTTCGCCTGGTCGATCAGCTGAGTGAAGAAGAGCGCATGGTCCAGCAGACTGCCGCGGACTATTGTCAGGAGCAGCTGATGCCACGCGTACTCGAGGCCAACCGTCACGAACGCTTCGACCGCGAGATCATGACCGAGATGGGCGATCTGGGGTTGCTTGGCGCCACCATCGACGGCTACGGCTGTGCCGGCATGAACTATGTCAGCTATGGCCTGATCGCCCGTGAAGTGGAGCGGGTCGATTCCGGCTACCGCAGCGCCATGAGCGTGCAGTCCAGTCTGGTCATGTACCCGATTCATGCCTTCGGCAGCGATGCCCAGCGCGAGCGCTACCTGCCCAAGTTGGCCAGCGGCGAATGGGTCGGCTGCTTCGGTTTGACCGAACCCGACCATGGCTCCGACCCGGGCAACATGGCGACCCGCGCGGTACGTACCGATGGCGGCTGGCGCCTCAACGGGACCAAGACCTGGATCACCAACTCCCCGATTGCCGATGTGTTCGTGGTCTGGGCACGAGACGAGCAAGGGGTGGTGCGCGGCTTTATCCTCGATAAGGACATGCCGGGGCTATCGGCGCCGAAGATCGAAGGCAAGTTCTCGCTGCGTGCCTCCATCACCGGTCAGATCGCCATCCAGGACGTGGAAGTCTCCGATGAGCAACGGCTGCCCAATGTCGAGGGGCTCAAGGGGCCGTTTTCGTGTCTGAATCGTGCCCGCTACGGCATCAGTTGGGGCGCCATGGGCGCGGCCGAAGCCTGCTGGCATGCCGCTCGCGAGTACACCATGGAGCGCAAGCAGTTCGGGCGTCCGCTGGCGGCCAACCAGCTGATTCAGAAGAAGCTCGCCGACATGCAGACGGAAATCGCCCTCGGCCTGCAGGCCTCTCTACGCGCCGGTCGGATGATCGATGACGGTCAGATGGTTCCGGAGGTCGTGTCGTTGATCAAGCGCAACAACTGCGGCAAGGCGCTCGATATCGCCCGGGTCGCCCGCGACATGCACGGCGGCAACGGCATTTCCGACGAGTATCATGTGATCCGTCACGTCATGAACCTGGAAGCGGTGAACACCTATGAAGGCACCCATGACGTCCACGCCCTGATTCTTGGCCGTGCTCAGACCGGCCTGCAAGCGTTCTCCGGGTAAGCCGATGAGTGATCGCTCCCAGGCCAAGACGCCAACCTCGACCGGGCCGCTGGCCGGGATTACCGTGCTCGACATGTCCCGGGTGCTGGCCGGACCCTGGTCCGGTCAATTGCTCGCCGACCTCGGCGCACGGGTCATCAAGATCGAGCACCCGGGCCGCGGAGACGACACCCGTGGCTGGGGCCCGCCTTGGCATGCGGCCAGCCCGGATGCCGAGCGTCAGGCGGCCTACTACCTGTGCGCCAATCGCGGCAAGCAGTCACTGGCGCTGGATATCGCGACCCCCGAAGGGCAGCAGCTGGTCAAGGCCTTGGCCCGAGGCGCGGATATCGTGCTGGAGAACTTCAAGGTCGGCGGGTTGAAGCGTTATGGGCTGGATGCCGAGTCGTTGCGGCGCGACAATGCGGCCCTGATCGTGTGCTCGATCACCGGGTTCGGTCAGACGGGGCCCTATGCACACCGCGCCGGTTACGACTTCATGATTCAGGCCATGGGGGGCTTGATGAGTCTCACCGGTGAGCCTGACGGCATGCCGATGAAGACGGGGGTCGCGATCACCGACGTGATGACGGGGCTGTACGCCACTATCGGCGTGCTGGCGGCGCTGAACCGGCGTCGCGAGACGGGAGCCGGCGCCCATATCGACCTGGCCTTGCTCGATGTTCAGGTCGCGACCCTGGCCAACCAGGCGCTCAATGCGCTGGTCAGCGGGGTATCCCCTGAGCGGTTCGGCAATGCCCACCCTAATATCGTGCCTTACCAGGCGTTCGCCTGCGCCGACGGCCACCTGGTGCTGACCGTGGGCAACGACGCTCAGTTTGCTCGGTTCGCTGAGCTGCTGGGCCACCCCGAGTGGACTCGGCCGGCGACGCCGGATGAGAGCGGTGCGGGGGCGAGCTATGCCACCAACGAGGGTCGAATCGCCCATCGCGATGATCTGGTGCCGCTGATACAGGCGATTCTGCGCACCCGAGGCCGCGACGAGTGGCTGGCCGAGTGTGAGGCCAGGGGCATTCCCGCCGGTCCGATTCACACCCTGACGGAGGTGTTCGAGGATCCTCAGGTGCGTCATCGGGGCCTGGCCAAGGTTCTCGACGGCGTGCCCCAGGTGGGCTGCCCGCTGCGCTTCGATGGCGACGACGTGACAGGCCAGCAACCGCCGCCGCGATTAGGAGAGCATAGCGAAAGGGTGCTCACCGAGATGGGCTTGTCGAAGGACGATATCGATCGGCTACGGGCAGAGGGAATAGTGCGCTGAGGGGGGGCGGCGGCGAGGCGCCGCGCGGCGTCTAATACCAGCTGCGAGAAGATCCTCATAAGGCCAAGGGCAACGCTGTCCTTGGCCTTTTTGCGTGGCATGACGGCCTGGCCGGCTGCCATCGCCTTTTTTCAGTTTTCGCTAATTCAGTCCAGCCCAATGATGGCGACCGTGGTGTGTGCTCCTGCGGTCGGCTGCGCGCGCCCCGCTCAGGTCAGATGATTGTCCCAGCGTAGCGGCAGCCGGGCCAGGGTGGTCAGCTCGCCTTGGGCGCTCAGGTGGTGAAAGCCGCCGTCGCCGGAGGTGAGGTAGAAGCCGATGTCCGTTTCCGGCCCGTCGGCGCGATCGTCGCGATCGTCGCGGCGCGCCCCGGCGGCATCGTCCAGGCGAGGGCTGGCGATGATCTTGCCGGTGCCAGGCTCGAGCAGCAGCACGCGACCGCCGCGGGGGGCGGTGATCAGCGCAAGCCGACCGTTGCGCGACAGTGCGACGCTGGCGGTGTATTGCGCCAGTCTCGCCTGGTGGGGGGCCGGCAGGGAGATCTCCTCGAAGTCGCCGTCGGGTGACAGGCGCGCGATCAAGGGGTGCTGAGTTTCCCACTCAGGCCCCTGGAACTGGTAACCGGCGACGATACTGCCGTCGTCGGCGACATCCAGGTGGCGGCAGCTTAACTGGTGGTGCGAGGGGCGGTGGCGTGACAGGATCTTGCCGCTGTGGCGGTCAACCAGCAGCAGCGCCGGGTCCATGGTGTCCAGGTTGAGCTTGACTCGGCCGCTGTCGGGATGGGTGCGAATGCCGCCGAGGGCCACCGCCAGGGTATCTCCATCGGGCATCAGCCGAATCTCGTGGGGGCCGATGCCATCCAGAGCGATGTCGTGTACCAGGCGATAGCCCGCGGTGGCGTCGGCATCGTAGACCCGCACCAACCCCATGGCATCGCTCAGGCGCTGGGCGGTGACGTACAGCCAGCGTCCGCTGGGATCGAACACCCCGTGGCCATAGAAGTGGTAGCCCGCGCCGGCATCGACGCTGACCAGGCATCGCTCGGTGTCGGGGCTGAGGACGTGGAACTGGCGCCCCGGGCGCCGGGCGAACAGGACCGCCTGGGCCTTGCCGGGGCGCAGGCAGCCGCCGTGGCAACGCTCGGGTGCCGGCAGCAGAAAGTGGCCTTCGCCGTCGCGACGAATAGCGGCCAGATGGTGGCTGCCATCCTCGCCGTCGGCGGCGCTGAAGAGCCAAGCGGTGGTGTCCGGGCTCGCCCGGTCGGACGGCGCTGCGGCGGCGTTGGCCATGGCGTGTATGGCGGTCGGCAGGCTGCAGGCCGCCGCGCTGCCAAGCCCTAGCGCCAACAGGCGCCGGCGCAGGTGATCCGTGGCCATGCTCAGTCCCCGTCGCTGGAATTGAAGCCGCGCACGACGCCCAGGGCGGCCCCGATGTCCTGGCTCATCAGCCGCGATAGCTGGGCCACTTCCAGATACAGGGTGCCGAGGGCCTGACGCTGCTGGGCGTCCTCGAGGCCACTGCGGATGCCGCCCTCGATGTCGCGGGCCTGGCCCAGGGTGTCGTCGAGTTGGACGGCGAAAGCCTCGGCCAGCGGTGTCTGGCCGGCTTGCGCCAATGCCACCCGCAGGCCCGGCAGGAAGCTGCGCTTCATACCCTCCAGGCTCGCCGCGGCGAGCGTCACCGAGGCATCGCTGCGCCAGGCTTCGGCGCGGTAGAAGCTGGCATTGGACCCCATCATGCCCAGCGGCTCGCCGAGGCGCTTGTCTTCCAGCGTCTCCAGTGCCTGCATGGCCGCATGAAGGCTGGTCTCGGTGTAGGCGTCGGTCGCCAGATAGTAGGACGCGAAGGCCTGCCAGTCGCTCTCGAGGGCGGCGGCGGTGGTGGCGAGGTGCGCCGCGATGGCGCCGACCAGCGAGCAGGGCACCGGGGCGCTCAGAGCGACATCCTGCATGGCGTCGTCGAACAGCAGATATTCCAGCGCCGGAAAGCCCTGTTCGGCAACGCCGGCCTGGGCGATGTCGTCCTGGGTCAGGGGCGTGTCCTGGCGCAGGCGCGAGGCCATGCGTGTGCCCACGAGGTTCTTGCTGTCGGGCCAGAACTGAATCTGCCAGGCGCGGCTGTCGACTTCGATGGGGCCGAAATCGACGAACCGACCGCGCTGCCAGGCGTCGTAGGCATCCTGCCAGTGCTCCTGCAGATCGCCCTTGGGCGCCTGGCCTGAGCAGAAGGCCTCGGCGGTCTCGCCGAGTGCGTCGCTGGCGGCGACGAACTCGGCGTATTGCGCGCCGATATCCTGGTGCCACTGCTGGCGCGGTGAGCCGTTGCCAGTGCCGCCCTGGCCTTGGTCGGCCGTGGCGACACCGGCCGTCATCGCGAGTGCCAGCGCGGTGCAGGACAGGGTCAAGGGGGAATGGGTCACAATGGGGTTCCTCATGGCCGCGGTCATAGAGAGTTCAAGAAGTCGAGCAGCGACTGGCGCTGTTTCGGAGCGAGCTGGCGGAACTGCGCTTGGCTGGCGTCGGCCTCGCCGCCGTGCCACAGGATCGCTTCTTGTAGTGTGCGAGCGCGGCCGTCGTGGAGGAAACCGGCCAGGGGGTTGACGCTCTGGGCCAGGCCGATGCCCCACAGCGGTGGGGTGCGCCACTCGCTGCCGCTGGCCTGATATTCGGGGCGTCCGTCGGCCAGGGCCGCGCCCATGTCATGCAGCAGCAGGTCGCTGTAGGGCCAGATCGTCTGCCCGGCGAGCTCCTCGCGGGCGGCGTCAGCGGCGGTCTCCAGGCGCGGCGTATGACAGGCGGCGCAGCCGATGGCAGCGAAGGTGTTGGCGCCGGCGATGACCCCGGGGTCGTCCATGTTGCGGCGCTCGGGTACCGCCAGGCTCCCGGCGTAGAAGGTGATGAAGTTGGCGATCTTGTCGGACACCTCCGGCGCGCCGCCGGACGGATAGTCCTCGCAGCCCTGGGCCGGCATGCAGTCGGTGGCCGGGGTCAACGACGAGGTCAGTCCCATGTCGCCGGCGAAGGCGTGCAGGCTCTGCTGCTCGATGCTCGGTTCGCCGGCCTTCCAGCCGAAACGTCCTGGCACGGTCTTGTCCTGGCGTACGTCCCAGACCCGATTGGCGCGCCCGGAGATGCCGTCACCGTCGTCGTCGTCGGGGTCGGCGGCGGCGAGAAGGGTGGACGCTGGCACCGCTTCGAGCAGGCCGAGGCCGATCATCGGCGGGGCGACCCGCGGGGAGATCAGCAGGTCATCCGGCAGCTCGCCATAGGCCGGGTTGTCGATGCGATAGCGGGGCTCGCGCAGAGTCACGCTCTCGCCACCGGCCAGGGCCACCTCGCGTTCGCGGTGGTCAAGGACCATGTCGCCTTCGGGGCTGGCCCCGGGGATGGCGGCGGTCTGTAGCTGGCGTCCGTAGTTCGCTACCGGCACGGCGCCGGTGCGTTCGACCAGCTCGCGGTCATCATCGCCTGCCGGAATCGATAGGCGCAGGAACAGCGACACGGGAGGCTCGCCTTCGGCAGGCGGATGGCCGCGGCCGTCCTTGATGTGGCAACCCTGGCAACTGTTGGTGTTGATCAACGGTCCGAGGCCATCGCGGGCGTCGGTGCTGGCCGGGGCCACCACCCAGGGATTGCGAAAGAAGCTGTTGCCGACGCTGAAGTCGAGGCGCTCGGTCATCGGCAGGTTCCCGAGCGGCAGCGAATAGGCGTTGTGATCGAACTGACTGACCGAGCCGTCACCGCCGGTCATCGGGGTGTCCTGGATCGGTGCGGCGCTGGCCAGTGGGGCGATGGCGGTCAGCAGTGCCAGCAGGGCGAGCCGCTGGCGCTCGACGGTGGAGCGGGAAGTCACCATGGTATAGGGCGTCCTTGTTGACGAAAAACCGCACGCCCGGGGCGGAGGGCCCAGGGCGTGCGGCGGGGGCGGGCTGAATTATCCGGCGTCAATGATTGGCATTGCGATAGCCGCTATTTCAGCACCCGCCCGAGGCTCGAAACCTGATCCATGTCAGGTTTTCGGCCAGGACTCAGAAGGTGTGGCCGGCGTCATCCGGCTGCAGGGAGTCGACGCCGAGATCGCCAGCGGCCTTCTCGATGGAGCCGGTCTGGGTGACGAGGGCCAGGATGGCGTCGTTGACGATGGCCGCACCCTCGTCGTTGCCCGGGGCGATCATCATGTCGAAGGTCATCGGCGACTCGGCGGCCTCGGCGCTGGCCTTGAGCTTGCCCAGTGCACCCATGGACGCGGCGATCTGGCTGTCGAGAGCCTCGGCCAGGGCAGGGTCGTTCTGCTCAAGCAGGTCGGCCACGGATGGGCCGTCGAAGGTAGAGCCGTCCAGGCGCTCGTAGTGACCGGTGTAGACGTTCTGTATGCCGAGCCCGTTGTAGTAGTGCGAGTTGTGGGTGTTGTCGGAGAAGCAGTCGTGCTCGTCTTCATAGGAGTTGGCCTCCAGCGCGACCTTCATGCGCTCACCGGCCAACTCGCCGAGCGACAGCGAGCCCATGCCGAACAGGATCCGGCGCAGGCCTTCTGCCGTGGGAGCCGCGAGCAGTTCGTCGCGATAGGTCTGGTCTGCGGTCGGTGCCCACTGGGCGACCATCCACTCGAGATCGCTGACCAACAGGTCGCTGACGGCATCGAGATAGGCGCCGCGGCGGTCACAGTTGCCGTTGGTGCACTCTTCTCCTGCCAGGTAATCCGACACCGGGCGCTCTCCGGCACCGGATTCATAGCCGTGCAGGTCCTGGCCCCAGAGCAGAAACTCGATGGCATGGTAGCCGCTGGCGACGTTGGCCTCGGAGCCGCCGATCTCGTTGAGGCTGGCGATAAGCTCCGCAGTGATGGTGCTGACGTCCAGCGTCTCGCCGCCCACGGTGATTGAATCGGAGGCGATGATGTTGGCGGTGGCACCGGCGTTACCCAGTTCGTGCTGGTAGCCGTCTTCGGCAACATAGTCGATCAGCCCTTCGTCCAGTGGCCAGGCGTTGAGCTGGCCCTCCCAGTCGTCGACCACCGGGTTGCCGAAGCGGAACACCTCGCTCTGCTGGTAAGGCACGCGGGCCTGGCGCCAGGCGTGACGTGCGGCGGCCAGGGTCTCTTCGGTGGGGTCGGCGAGCAGGGCGTCGATGGCCTCGTCGAGGGTCTTGGCGGCCTTCAGGGCGTCGAGATAGGTGGTGTGGGCGAGGTCGGCGTAGTGAGTCACCACGTCGTCGGCGGCAACGTCATCGGCGTTGACGGACAGGGGCACCGACAGCGCAGTCGTGGCGATGACAAGAGCGAGCGGGTGGTGAGCGAAGCGACGAGCCATGGAAAGATCCTTGTGGGTGGGTGACGCTGTTGTTCTGTGGCGCCATTGGGGCTGCCATTTCCGGCCCGCCACGACGTCCTGGGGCTGTCTCGGGAAGGCTGCGTCCTTCCGCCAGTCGCAGGCCGGTCAGGCGTTTGCCGAAGAAGAGTCGTCGAAGGAACAGGGCAAGGAGGAGCGGCAGCCGTGCTCGCGACGATGATGTAAATAGTAGCGAGATTGACTCTCATTGCAAGATGGCGCCGCGGATGCCTGACGCTCGGCGCCCGGGCTGCGCTCGCCCCGGCGCCTGGCATGACCGCGAGTGTCAAGCGTGAAGCGACCCGCCGAAGGGCTGGTCGGGCCCTGCGTGGTCGGGCTGCGTGGTGGGTACCGGGGTGGCCGTCAGCGTGGTGAAAAGCGACGATTGATGCCTGTCTCGGCGATCATGCGGGTGGAGATTTCTTCCACCGAGAAGCGTGTGGCGTCGATGAAAGGGATGTGCAGCTGACGGTACATCGCCTCTGCCTGGGCGACCTCCTGCATGCACTGGTCCATCGAGCTGTAGCGGCTATTGGGTCGACGCTCATGACGGATCGCCGCCAGCCGACGCGGGTCGATGGTCAGGCCAAACAGCTTGTGACGATGCTTGGCGAGCACGGGCGGAAGCTTGAGGGTGCCGCTTTCGTCCTGATCGTCTTCGGTCAGCGGGTAGTTCGCCGCGCGCACGCCGAACTGCAGTGCCAGGTACAGCGACGTCGGCGTCTTGCCGCAGCGCGAGACGCCCACCAGGATGACATCGGCCTGATCATACTGGTGGGTGCGAGCGCCATCGTCATTGTCGAGGGCGAAGTGCACCGAGTGAATGCGGTCCATGTAGATGTCGTCGCTGGAAATGGCGTGGGTGCGACCGACGCTGTAGGACGAATGGGTCTCGAGTTCACGCTCCAAAGGCTCGAGGAAGGTCGAGAAGATATCGACCTTGAAGCCCGGCGCTTCGCGGATCACGTCGCGAATCTTCTGATCGACGATGGTGTCGATGATGATGGGTTGGACGCCGTCTCTGACCGCCGTGGCGGCGATGATGCTGGCTAGCGAACGTGCCTTTTCCAGGGTGTCGATGTAGGGCTTGGTGAGCTTTCTGATCTCGACGTTTTCGAATTGAGCGAGGAGGCTACGCCCGAGGCTTTCGGCGGTGATGCCGGTGCCATCGGAGATGAAAAAGGCGGTACGGGTCATGGGAAGCCCCTTTAAGAAGATGCGAGTATTGTCCTCGCCGATGCGATCGGGGACAAGCTACCTTGCGATGCCGCGGGCGGGGAGGTCGATGCGCTAGGCGCCGTTACCCCGTTAATCGCGAGCTCGCCGTGGGGCACCGCGCCGAGAGGGCCTGGCCCGGCATTCGCCGCGCAGTGGCCCGTCAGAGAGGCGACTACAGAAATCGTCGAAAACGCCTCGGTGTTGTAAAAATCCTCCACTGACTTCGCTATTAGACTAATGGCGAATATGGCGGGTCGCTGATAGAGTCGCCAACATCAACTTCATGACGGCGCGTCACGTGCGCCAGACGTCGACATCCAAGGGGGTCACGTGGACAAGTACATCGAGTGGTTCGATAAGCTGGGCATGAACGATGTAGAGCGAGTAGGCGGCAAGAATGCATCGCTTGGTGAAATGATTTCCAACCTGTCCGGCGCGGGGGTCACCGTGCCCGGCGGTTTCGCGACCACGGCCGATGCCTATCGAGAATTTCTGTCCCACGAAGGGCTGAACGATCGTATCAATGCCGAGCTTGCTCGCCTGGACGTCGACGATGTGGCCGCCTTGGCCGAAGCCGGGGCCAAGATCCGCCAGTGGGTGATCGATACACCGCTGCCCCCGGCGTTCGAGAAGTCGCTCGGTGCCGCCTACGAGGCCCTCCAGGCCAAGCATCCGAACCTCAAGGTGGCGGTAAGAAGCTCCGCCACCGCCGAAGATCTCCCCGATGCGTCCTTCGCCGGCCAGCAGGAAACCTTCCTCAATATCGAAGGCTACGACAACATCAAGCGTGCCGTGCACGAGGTGTTCGCGTCGCTGTTCAATGACCGTGCCATTTCCTACCGGGTACACCGTGGCTATGCCCACGAGAACGTGGCGCTTTCCGCCGGCGTTCAGAAGATGGTGCGCTCCGAGACGGGGGCGAGCGGCGTGATGTTCACTCTCGACACCGAGTCGGGTTTTCGTGAAGCGGTCTTCGTGACGTCCTCCTGGGGCCTTGGCGAAACCGTGGTGCAGGGCGCCGTGAACCCGGATGAGTTCTACGTGCACAAGGGCACACTGGCCGCCGGCCGGCCCGCGGTGCTACGCCGCAACCTCGGCTCCAAGCTGATCAAGATGGTCTACACCGAGGACGCCAGCGCTGGCAAGTCCGTGGCGACCGTCGACGTGCCCCTGTCCGATCGTGGGCGCTTCAGCATCGATGATGAGCAGGTAATGGCACTGGCCCGTCAGGCGATGACCATCGAGCAGCACTATCAGCGGCCCATGGATATCGAGTGGGCGCTGGACGGCGACGACGGTCAGCTCTACATCGTCCAGGCGCGGCCCGAGACCGTGGTGTCCCAGCAGGAGGGCGGGTCGCTGGAGCGCTTCCAGCTCAAGGAAAAGGGGCGCACCATCGTCACCGGCCGCGCCATCGGCCAGCGCATCGGTCGCGGCACGGTGAAGGTGATCCTGACGCCGGAGGAAATGAACAAGGTTACCCCGGGGGATGTGCTGGTGACCGACATGACCGACCCCGACTGGGAGCCGATCATGAAGCGCGCCTCGGCCATCGTCACCAACCGCGGCGGGCGTACCTGTCATGCGGCCATCATCGCCCGTGAGCTGGGCATTCCCGCCGTGGTCGGCTGTGGCGATGCCACCAGCGTGCTGGCCGATGGTCGGGACGTCACCGTGTCCTGCGCCGAGGGCGATACCGGTCACGTCTACGACGGTTTGCTGGAGTTCGATCGCAACGTCACCAGCGTCGACGCCATGCCCGATATCCCGTTCAAGATCATGATGAACGTCGGCAACCCGGACCGCGCCTTCAGCTTCGCCAGCCTGCCCAACGCCGGCGTCGGTCTTGCGCGCCTCGAGTTCATCATCAACCGCATGATCGGCGTGCACCCGAAGGCGCTGTTTGACTATGACACCCTGCCGGCTGAGCTTCAGCAGACCATCGATCTGCGCACCGCCGGCTACGACGATCCGGTCAGCTTCTACGTCGACAAGCTGGTCGAGGGCATCTCGACCCTGGCCGCCGCGTTCTATCCCCAGCGCGTGATCGTGCGGATGTCCGACTTCAAGTCCAACGAGTACGAGAACCTGATCGGCGGGAAGCTCTACGAGCCCGGTGAAGAAAACCCCATGCTGGGCTTCCGGGGCGCGTCGCGCTACATCTCGGAGACCTTCCGTCCGTGTTTCGAGCTCGAGTGCCGCGCCATGAAGCGGGTGCGTGACGAGATGGGCCTCGACAATGTCGAGCTCATGGTGCCCTTCGTGCGTACCGTCGATGAAGCACGAGAAGTGGTCGATCTGCTCGCGCAAAACGGTCTCAAGCGCGGTGACAATGGCCTGAAAGTCATCATGATGTGTGAGCTGCCGGCCAACGCCTTGCTCGCCGACGAGTTCCTGGAGTATTTCGATGGCTTCTCGATCGGCTCCAACGACCTGACTCAGCTGACCCTGGGCCTGGATCGCGATTCGGGTATCGTCGCGCACCTGTTCGACGAGCGTAATCCTGCGGTCAAGAAGCTGCTGGCGATGGCGATTCAAGCGTGCAAGTCCAAGGGCAAGTACGTCGGGATCTGTGGCCAAGGGCCGTCGGATCACCCGGAGCTTGCCAAGTGGCTGATGGAGCAAGGGATCGACTCCGTGTCGCTGAATCCGGACGCGGTACTCGAGACCTGGTTCATGTTGGCCGGCGAAACCATCGACTGATGCTCGATGGCTAGCGTCGTCGACCGCTCAAGGTCGATGGCGACAGGTGTGACCCAGAGACGCCGCGGCCCAGCCCGCGGCGTCTGTCATGGTAGTGGCGCGCCACTGGTGTGGCGAGCGACCACCGTCCGGGGGTGTTGCGGGCCTGTCGGGATCGAGCGACGCCGGTGCAAAGCCTGTGGAGTCTGGGGCCTGGCAGGGATCTGGTGCGCCCTGGCCGCTAGAATTGGCACAGGTTTTCGATATGACAGGTGACCCCCATGTCTCACCAGAATCGCCGGTTCCCCGCGGCACAGGCCCGCTCACCCGTGACGGAGGCGTCAGGTGCGGATCACCGGGGCTGGATGCATCAGACAGGCCGGCGCGTGGCGTCCGGGGTGTCGGCCGCCGCCATGGTGCTGGCGGTGACGCTGGGCAGCGCCTGGGCGGGAAACGCGGACGCTCGCGACGACCACCACCAGCATCGTGGTCATGGTGACCGTCACGACGCACGCAAGCACCACGGGCGCGATGACCAGCGCCATCGGCATGCCCATGCGGGCCGTCATGATCATGACCACCACGACCGGGATCGCCACGACCGGGATCGCCACGACCGGGATCATCGCCGTGATCGCCATGACCGGGATCATCGCCGTGATCGTGATGATCGCTATGTGGTGGTGGACGAGAACGCCCTACGGGACCTGTTTCGTCGTCATCGCGACTGGATCGAGATTCGCGGCGATCGCCGTCACCATTATTCTCGCGGTGAGCCACTGCCGAGGGGCGTCGCTCACCGGTTGGATCGCCGCTTCGATGACGTCTTGCCGCGCTATTCCGGCCACCAGTGGCGCCAGGCGGGCTCCGATGCCTTGTTGGTTGATGTCACCACCGGTGTGGTTCAGGCCGTACTGCGTGGCGCCTTGAACTGATGGGCGAGCGGCGATGCGCTATCCCGCGTTGGGCGATCTGGTAGCCGCCAAGGGGTCCTGGCGCGTGACAGAAGGGGGTTGCCCGGGACGCTTGCCCGCCGGCAAGGTGCCGGTGTCCTCGCGGCTCGGTGCCACCTGGCCCTTGATCATCAAGAACTTGAGCGCGTATTGACGCAACAAGGGGCTCCCCAAAGGGCGGCGAACTTGGCACCATGGCAGACTTTCTTGTCGGGGATCGAGTCGATGGCGTATCTGTTGGTGATGGGCAGCGTGCTCTTGTCCATCGGGGTGTGTGCGGGGTGGGCGCTGTGGTCGGTCGGGCGCTGGTGCGTCGCGCGACTGTCACCGCAGGGCTCGTCGCGCCGCACGCCGACGCCCAGAAAGCGCCCGTCGTCGCGACAGCAGAAGGCGGCCGCCAAGCCGGCGAACCAGACGGCGGGCAAGACGGCCAGCAAGACGACCGCCAAGTCGTCGGTCGCGAGCAAGGCCAAGGCTCCTCGCCAGCCGACTCCTCCTTGGGCGCTGACGCGTGTCCTCGCTCGTCGGCGCTCGGCATTGCCGCTTGGCCTGCTTGTCGCTCTGCTGTTTGGCGGGGCGCGTCTGGCGGAAGTGGGCATGCGCGCTCGCCCGCATGACGTCCCCGTCGGTTATCACCACCTGGTCGCTGTACTCGGCTGGACCGCCCTGGGGCTTCTCGCCTTGGCCTTGCTGTGTGGTTTTGCCAACTGGCGCCTGCGGCGCTACGAAGGCGGTGCCTGACGGGTGTGCCGGCGCTCGGCAGATGTTGCCGCGGCCGCCGGAGCCCTCCTGGCCTATGCTGTGGAAGAGCCATTCTGTGTTAGAAAAGCGTAGTTATGAGGTGATTGCCGTCACGCTCAAGTCGACATGACGTCAGCGCAGGGCGTCTACGGGACTCCCCTGCAACGGCTCGCGGAGTCGTTCGAGGGGGCGTGCCCCAGGTTCCGTGGCGACGGCCGTTCGGCGCGATGAGTGCGGCACAAGGCGCAGCACGACACAACGATAACCCCTAGATCACAACAAGGAGCCGTGATGATCCCCTCGACCCCATCCTTGCGTTTACCCATGGCGCTGGGCTCCGCCCGTCCGCTTCACCGGCTAGCGGCTCATGCCACGCTCGGCGTCGGCCTGTGGCTAACGGCCAGCAGCGCTATCGCCGCCGACGACTTTCAATACTCACGACCCTCGATAGCGCCGGAGACCGGTTCCGGCTATGAGGAGAAGCCGGGCTGGTCGACATCCTCCTTCGCCGTGGCGGCGGCCAACCCGCTGGCCACCGATGCGGGCTATCAGGTGTTGAAGGCCGGGGGCTCGGCCATCGATGCCGCCATCGCCGTGCAGATGGTGCTGACCCTGGTGGAACCACAGTCCAGTGGCATCGGCGGGGGAGCCTTTCTGATGCTGGCCGAGGATGGCGAAGTGTTCGCCTATGACGGCCGCGAGCAGGCGCCTGGCGGCGTCGACGAGTCGCTGTTTCTCGACGGCGAAGGCAAGCCGCTCGATTTCATGACCGCGGTGGAGAGTGGGCGTTCGGTGGGCGTTCCCGGCACCGTCAGGATGCTCGAGATGGCCCACGATAGCCACGGCAAGCTGCCGTGGAAGGCGCTGTTCGAGCCCGCCATTACCCTGGCGACCGAAGGGTTCGAGATCAGCCCGCGGTTGCACCAGAGCATAGCGGCGACGCCATCGTTGGCCGATGACGAGATCGCTGGCGCCTTCTATTTCAACGCCGATGGCGAAGCACTGGCCGCAGGCGAGACGCTGAAGAACCCGGCCCTGGCGGCGGTGCTGACCCGAATCGCCGAGCAAGGGAGTTCGGCCCTGCATACCGGGCAGATCGCCGAGGATCTGGTCGCTCGCGTCCGCCATCATCCCGACATGCCTGGCGTGTTATCTCTCGAGGACATGGCCGGCTACGCGGCGGTGGAGCGTGATCCGTTGTGCACGCCGTGGCGTCAGTGGGAGGTATGCGGCTTTCCGCCGCCGTCCTCCGGCCACCTGACCCTGATGCAGATTCTCGGCATGATGGCGGCCCGGCCGGCGATCGAGACGCCGGTGAAAGACGGCGTGCCGACGGTGGAATGGCTGCACCCCTTTCTGGAAGCGTCGCGACTGGCCTTTGCCGATCGCGGTCGCTACATCGGCGACGGTGACTTCGTCGATGCGCCGGGGGGCGACTGGTCGACGCTGTTGGCCGAAGACTACCTGGCCAAGCGCGCCGAGCTGATCAAGGATCAGAGCATGGGCAGTGGTGCGGCTGAACCGGGTAATCCGGCGCCGCTGGAGTCGGCATTGGCCTCCCAGCCCGAGCAGCCTGAACACGGCACAAGCCACATCAGCATCATCGATGCCGAGGGGCAGGCGCTGGCCATGACCACGAGCATCGAGCAGGCCTTTGGCGCTCGGATCATGGCCAATGGCGGATCGGATCAGCCGGGTGGGTTTCTGCTCAATAACGAACTCACCGATTTTTCGTTTCGCGCCACCGATGATCAGGGGACGCCGATTGCCAATCGCGTCGAGGCAGGCAAGCGCCCGCGATCGAGCATGAGCCCGACGCTTGTCTTCGATCGCGACAGCGGCGATCTGGTGGCGAGCCTGGGCTCCCCGGGGGGCGCGGCGATCATCCACTACACCGCCGAGGCGATCGACGCCATGCTGCACTGGGACCTGGATGCCCAGCAGGCGTTGAATCTGCCGCATGCCATCACCACGGGCGGCACCGTGTACCTGGAGGAAGGGCGCTTCCCGGATGCGGTGGTGCGGGACCTTCAGGGCCTCGGTCATGAGGTCGAGACCCGGGAGCTGGTCAGTGGGCTGCAGGCCTTGCGAGTCACCGAGGAGGGGATCTTCGGCGGGGCCGACCCGCGCCGCGAAGGCGTGGTCATGGGGGACTAGCGGGCGACAGCAGTGGTGATGCCTAACGCCGCCGCCGGAGTCCCCGGCGGCGGTTTTTTTTGGTGCATCGCCGCTTGCCGTCGCCACGGGCCATGGGTGGGTCCTGGCAGGGGCGTGCCCAGGGCTCGCGGTTGGCGCGATGAGCGCAGGGCGGCGCGGTTAAGGGGGCGGATCGCTCAGCTATCCGCCAGCCAGTGGCGCAGCTTCAGCAGCAGCAGGGCGCCATCGCCGAGCTGGCTGCGCTCGCGCAGTATCGCCCTGAGTCGCTCGGGACGGTCGGTGATGATGCCGTCGACGCCGAGGTCGATAAGGCGAGCCATGCGGTCAGCGTCGTTGACCGTCCAGGCGTAGAGGGTGTCGCCATAGTGCTTGGCCCGGCGGCGCTCGGATTCGTCGATGCGGGTGTGGCGCAAGCCCAGGGCGTTGAAGCGATGGCGTGGCAGGCCGCCGGGCAAGGACCATTCGGCGAGCAGCAGCGTGCGTGCTTGCGGTGCTTGTTCATCGATGCGCACCAGCTGACGGTAGGACAGGGTGGCAAGCCAGGTGTCCTTAAAGATGCGTGGGTTTCCGCATTGTATCCGGGCCAGGGCGTCGACGGCGGCGTCGCGGCAGGTGCGGCGCACGTCGCGTTCCTCGACAAGCGTCGTCATGACCGCCGCCAGCAGGCTTGCCTCGTTGCCCTGGTCCGGCTTGAGTTCGATGACGAGTCCCGCTCGGCCTCTCACCGCAGCGAGGGCTTCGGCAAGGCTTGCCAGGCCCTCGCCGGCGAAGGCATGGCCGAAGCTGGAGCCAATATCGACGTCCGCGAGCGCGGCCCAGTTCACCTCTGCGATGCGCCGATTGTCTCCCGCCAGGCGGCTGAGGCTGGCGTCATGGCTGAGTACCGGCGTGCCATCCGCGGACAGGCGCACGTCGATCTCGACCTGATCGGCTCCGTCGCTGAGCGCCTGGCGAATGGCCGACAGGCTGTTCTCCGGCGCCACCTGCGAGCTGCCACGGTGGGCGATGACGCTGACGTTATCGCGAATCTCGTGGCGATCGAGCATCAACCAGGCCTGGCTGATGGCGAAGATGATCACGCCGACTTCGACGCCCCAGGCGAGCCGGCCCGGGTGGGCATCCGCCGGGGGCGGTTCGGGGCGCGGCTCGCGGTGGGCCAGGCGCAAGTAGAGGCAGGCGGCCAGCAGGGCATTCAGGGCGATGGCGGCGAAGGCAATGGCCAGGGTCAGCAGGATGACCAGGGTCACCACAACCAGCATCACCGGCACGACCAAGGCGGTGATGTTAGGCAGGCCGGCGAGCAGTGGTGCGGCCAGCTTGCTGAACGCGGCAGACGCCAGCACAGGCAGGACAAGAATGACGCCGAGCATGCCGAACACCGCCGCGGCCATGCCGGGCAGGCGGTGACGAGTCAGCGTCAGGCTGCGCCTGAGTGCGGCGAGAGGCGATATTCTCTCCAGTACCAGGCAAGGCAGCGCCAGCCACCAGTGAACGAACAGGCGGCCGGCGAGCCACGCCCAGGTGCCGAGCAGTGGCAGGCAGGCGGCGATGAACTGCCAGAACGCCGGCGGACGGATACGCCGGATATAGTACGGATCGAGATTGCCGATGATGGCGCTGTGCAAGGCCGCGACGCAGACCGCCACCACCACCAGCATGGCCAGATGGCAGGCCACCTGAAGCATGGCCAGGCCAAGCGCTGCCGGCAGGCGGTGCAGGGATAGCCATAGGGCGGCCAGGGCCTGACGGGCGTGGGAGCCGCGACGGTCGATCGCCATCAGCATCATGCCGGCCTGCTGCAGGTAGAGCACGGTCAGGATCGCGCAGGCCCCGGCGTAGGCCCAGGCCAGGCCGTTGGGCGACAGCAGCAGATGCAGCGCATCCATGGTCGTGACGATCGGGCGCCCCACGCGTCCCGACCAGGCGGCCAGGGTCCAGCCGATGGCGGGTAGCAGCAGGCTCGAGGCCAGCAGGGTGAACAGCAGGTGGTAAGCCAGCAGTGGACGCAGGTGGTCTCGCAGGCTGGCGAGGACATCTTTGACCAGTGGGTTCATGGTGGCTCGAGGCGGAAGGTCATGGCGTTAGCCTGACATCCCGCGCCGTGCCAGGTAAAGCGCCAGCGCCAGGCGTGGCCGGCGGCGTGAACTTGCCGTTGTGCTCGGCCATGGCGGGCGGCTGGCACAACGACGGCATCGGCACTGGCTGCCGCTTGGCTCGCTCCCGGGGTGAGGTGTGCTCACCCTGCGTGGCGCTAGGCCGGGCCCGGAGTGGCGCTAGGCTGCGCCCCGCGCGGTGCTGGTCTGGGCCGGAGCGCTAGGCTGGGCCGGAGCCTATCGCGGGCAAGGTGCGGCAGCGATGGGAGATGGGCGAGTGACGCCGGGTCAGACTAGTCGAGTACGAGTTTCTCATCTGCCACCAGGATGCCGTTGTTGTCGGCGTACAGCCATTGGCCCGGTGAGAAGGTCACGCCGGCGAAGGTGACGCTGATGTCGCGACTGCCTTCGCCGCGCTTCTCGCTCTTGCGCGGATGGGCGCCGATGGCCTGAATGCCGAGCTCGGTCTCGGCCAGGATATCCACGTCGCGCACGCAGCCGTACAGGATCACCCCGGCCCAGCCATTGCCGGCGGCCTGTTCGGCCAGCATGTCGCCGAGCATGGCGCAGCGCATCGATCCTCCGGCATCGACCACCAGGATGGCACCGTCGCAGGGCTCGTTCACCGCCTGCTTGACCAGCGAGTTGTCCTCGAAGCACTTGACCGTGCGTATGGGGCCGCAGAAGGCCTCGATGCCGCCGACGTTGGCAAAGATCGGATCGCACACGGCGACTTCGGGATAAGCATCACAGATATCCGGGGTGACGATGCTGGTCATGACGGTTCTCCTTGGGGGCACTGCGTCGATCATGCCACAGCCGGACGCTTGCGGTCAGTGGTCGCGATCCCTGATGCAGGCATTTGGCGCGGCGCCCGTCCTGGGGCAAGCGCGCCGGTCGTAGGTCCGCGGTGGCTGGACGGGCGCGCGGATGGCAGAGGGCACCGTCGGAGGGTGGGCGGCGAAAGGCAAGGAGATGGCCCAAGCGAGCGTCGCAGAGCAGGCTGGGGGCGACTGCTGACCGAAAAAAAGCGCCCCGTAGGGCGCTTCGGTCATCGGCTCATGGCCGCCGCTTCGGCGGGCCATTCGATGTTGCGAGCATCGGAGTCGAAGGGTGTGATCCGTTCTCTCAAGGCAAGGGGCCTGGTACAGGCCCCGGACATCAGGCCTCTTGAGCCACCGGGATCACGTTCGAGGCAGCCTTCTGAAACTCCTCGATTTCGTGGAAGTTGAGGTAACGATAGATCTCTCCGGCCATGGCGTCGAACTCGCCCATGTAACGGCGATACTCGTCCACCGACGGCAGGCGACCTTCCACCGCGGCCACCGCGGCGAGTTCCGCCGAGGCCAGGTAGACGTCGGCACCGTCGCCCAGGCGGTTGGGGAAGTTACGGGTGGAGGTGGACACCACGGTGCTCTTGGCGGCGACGCGGGCCTGGTTACCCATGCACAGCGAGCAGCCCGGCATTTCCATGCGCGCACCGGCGCGGCCATAGATGCCGTAGTAGCCTTCCTCGGTCAGCTGATGCTGGTCCATCTTGGTCGGCGGCGCGAGCCACAGCTTGGTCTTCAAGCTGCCTGCGGGCTGCTTCTCGAGCAGTTTGCCGGCGGCGCGGAAGTGGCCGATGTTGGTCATGCACGAGCCAATGAAGACCTCGTCGATCTTCTGGCCGGCGACGTCGGACAGCAGGCGTGCATCGTCCGGGTCGTTGGGCGCACACAGCACCGGCTCCTTGAGCTCGGCAAGATCGATCTCGATGACCTCGGCGTACTCGGCGTCCTTGTCGGCGCGCATCAGGCTCGGGTTCTCGAGCCATTCCTGCATGGCCAGGATACGACGCTCGATGGTGCGCTTGTCGCCGTAGCCGTTGGCGATCATCCACTTGAGCAAGGTGACGTTCGACTTCAGATATTCGGTGACGGAGGCGTCGGACAGGGTGATGGTGCAACCCGCCGCAGAGCGCTCGGCGCTGGCGTCGGACAGCTCGAACGCCTGCTCGACGGTCAAGTCCTCGAGGCCTTCGATTTCGAGCACGCGGCCGGAGAAGGCGTTCTTCTTGCCGGACTTCTCGACGGTCAAGAGGCCCTGCTGGATGGCGTAGTAGGGGATCGCGTGGACCAGATCACGCAGGGTGACGCCGGGCTGGCGCTCGCCCTTGAAGCGCACCAGCACGGACTCCGGCATGTCCAGCGGCATGACGCCGGTGGCCGCGGCGAAGGCGACCAGGCCGGAGCCTGCGGGGAACGAGATGCCCATCGGGAAGCGGGTGTGGGAATCGCCACCGGTGCCGACGGTGTCGGGCAGCAGCATGCGGTTCAGCCACGAGTGGATGATGCCGTCGCCGGGACGCAGGGACACGCCGCCGCGGTTCATGATGAAGTCCGGCAGGGTATGGTGGGTCTCGACGTCGACGGGCTTCGGGTAGGCGCTGGTGTGGCAGAAGGACTGCATCACCAGGTCGGCCTGGAAGCCGAGGCACGCCAGGTCCTTGAGCTCGTCGCGGGTCATCGGGCCGGTGGTGTCCTGGGAACCCACGGTGGTCATCTTCGGCTCGCAGTACATGCCCGGACGCACGCCGTCCATGCCGCAGGCCTTGCCGACCATCTTCTGGGCCAGGGTGTAGCCCTTGCCGGTGTCCTTGGGCTGCTCGGGCAGGCGGAAGACGTCAGACTGGCCGAGACCGAGTTCCTGGCGGGCCTTGTCGGTCAGCCCACGGCCGACGATCAGCGGGATACGTCCGCCGGCGCGCACTTCGTCGAGGATCACCTGGGTCTTGAGCTCGAAGGTCGAGATGACTTCGTCGGTGTCGTGACGGCACACCTTGCCTTCGTACGGGTAGACGTCGATGACATCGCCCATGTCCATCTTCTCGACGTCCATCTCGACCGGCAGGGCGCCGGCGTCTTCCATGGTGTTGAAGAAGATCGGAGCGATCTTGCTGCCGAAGCAGAAGCCTCCGGCGCGCTTGTTGGGGACGTTGGGGATGTCGTCACCGAAGAACCACAGCACCGAGTTGGTGGCAGACTTGCGCGAGGAGCCGGTGCCGACGACGTCGCCGACGTAGGCGACCGGGAAGCCCTTGGCCTTGACCGCTTCGATCTGGGCCATGGGGCCCTTGGTGCCGGGCACTTCCGGCTCGATGCCGTCGCGCTCATTCTTGAGCATGGCGTTGGCATGCAGCGGGATGTCCGGACGCGACCAGGCGTCCGGTGCCGGGGACAGATCATCGGTGTTGGTTTCGCCCGGTACCTTGAAGACGGTCAGGGTGATCTTTTCGGCGAGCGCCGGCTTGGACAGGAACCATTCGGCATCGGCCCAGGCCTGCATCACGTCCTTGGCCACCGCATTGCCGGCCTTGGCGCGATCGGCGACGTCGTGGAAGGCATCGAACATCAACAGGGTGTGCTTGAGCTGTTCGCCGGCTTCCTTGGCCAGGCTCTCGTCGTCGAGCAGCTCGACCAGGGTAGCGATGTTGTAACCGCCCTGCATGGTGCCGAGCAGCTTGGCCGCGTGGACCTTGTCGATCAGCGGCGACGTCGCCTCGCCCTTGGCGATGGCGGTCAGGAACCCGGCCTTGACGTAGGCGGCCTCATCGACCCCCGGAGGCACGCGATTGGTCAGCAGATCCAGGATGGCTTCTTCTTCGCCGGCCGGGGGGGCCTTGAGCAGCTCGACCAGTTCAGCGACCTGCTCGGCGTTCAGGGGCTTGGCGGGCACGCCTTCCTGGGCACGTTCTTCGACATGTTGGCGATAGGCTTCAAGCACGGGGGGGCCTCATTGGTTGTGGGGGTCACGGCGACTGTCGCATGAAGGCGACATATCGGTGCGTGATGACAACGGCGTCAACGGTGTCGGGATTCTAAAAGAAACTGTCGACAATGTTAAGAGAGCCCTCTGTGACGGGCGTTGAACTTTGGTCTTCGGGAAACATTTAGGCCTCCCTCCATGGGGGTAGGGGTGTCACCGAAGGTGGCAGACGGTACCATGTGCCGAATCATACTTATGGGAGGGGGCGATGGCGCAACGAATCGTTTCTCCGTGTGTCGGGCTCTGTTCCACCACCGTGGGCGACAGCGTCTGCCGCGGCTGTCAGCGCCACGATGGCGAGATACTCGACTGGCTATCGCTGACCGATGCCGAGCGAGCCGAGCGCATGCAGGAGCTGGATGCGCTGCGTGTCGCGGTCGCCAGCCGGTTCCTGCATGTCGAGAATGAGGCGCTGCTGGAGTCGCAGCTCACCCGCCACCGAATTCGGTTTCGCAGCGATCAGCCGGCGCTGTCGCGTGCGGTGGAGCTGCTACGGGTGGGGCGCGACAGGATTCATGACTTGTCACGCTATGGTCTCGTGGTGATCGGCCGCGATGCCACCCGCGCACAAGATCCGCAGGCACTCTACGCCGCGCTCGGTGCGGCCTTGTACGACGCCGGCGAGGCTCGCCGGCAGGCCCAAACGATTTCAACAGGTTCCGGAACACTAATCACATGAGCGCCATTTCTGCTGCAAACGAGCCACTGATGCCCGTGGAGTTGATCGAGTTCCTGCCCTGCGAGACACCGGACGCCTGGGTCGCCTGGGCGCTGGAGAATCCCGAGCTGCTGTTGATCGATCATGCCCAGTGCGAAAAGAAGGCGGCGTCTACCGCCATGAGCCTGATGTATCGCTACGTCGACCATTCGGAGCTGCTGACCAAGATGTCGCAGTTGGCCCGGGAAGAGCTGTTGCATTTTGAGCAGGTCGTGGCGCTGATGCGGGATCGCGGCGTCGCCTACCGCCACCTCACGGCATCGCGCTATGCTGAAGGACTGAGAAAACTGGTTCGTGCCGATGAGCCGGGGCGCCTGGTCGACATCCTGATCGTCGGTGCCCTGATCGAGGCACGCAGCTGTGAACGCTTTGCTCGGCTGATTCCTCACCTTGACCCGGTGCTTGCCAAGTTCTACCGCGGTCTGGTTAAGTCTGAGGGGCGTCATTTCGAGGATTACATCATGCTGGCAAACCAGCTCTCCGAGGAGCCCATTGAGGCCAGAATCGAGATATTTCGCGCCAAAGAAGCCGAACTCGTCACGACGCCGGACGTCGCCTTTCGTTTTCACAGCGGCGTGCCGGCTTAACGGCCAGCACGTCCGCCACGCAGGGGCACCATCATGCGGGACGCCGAACACGATGCATCCCAGATAATCGACCAGGACCACCTGGCACTCTTTGGGCATTTTTCCCTGACGCTGGGAGACGATGCCCTCATTCAGTTCAGTTACGACAAGGTCAAGGCGCTGCTGGTCTACCTGCTGTTGCATCACCAGCCGGTCAACCGCGCCACCCTGGCGGAGCTGTTGTGGCCGGATCAGGGCTTGTCCTCCGGACGCACCAATCTGCGCCACGCGCTGCATTGCCTCAGGCAATCCCTCGGTGACGAGGCGGACAAGGTGCTGGCGGTATCCCGCCAGACCATCGCCTTTCAGCTGCCGTCTCAGTGGCATTTCGATCTCCACGAGCTGCAGGCGCGGTTGGAAGGCACCCGAGACGTGGAGGGACTGGAGAAGCTTCTCGGGTGCTACCGCGGCGATCTGGTGGAGGAGTTGCAGTTACCGTCGTGCCCGGAATTTCAGCGCTGGCTGATCCAGACGCGCAACGAATGGCGGCAGCGGGTGATTCGTTTCGCCGAAGGGGTGCTCGATCAGGAAGGGACGGTGCCGGATACGGTACTCCAGGACCTGGTCAGCCGCTTCTCTGGCTACGGCCCCTTCCACGAGCGGCTGGTGAGGCAGATGGCCGAGCAGGGCCAGATGGCCGCCGCCCATGAGCAGTACAACGCCTTTCTGCAGCTGCTGGCGCTGTCCGGTCAGCAGCCTGATCCAAGCTTTCTGCAGCTCGCGAGCTTCTGGTCCGATGGCCAACCCGACCCGCAGTCGCTGTCGCCGAAGGGGGCGTTCTCCCGGGCGTTGGCCATCGATAGCGCGCCCTTGGCCGAGGAAGAAGTCGAGAGCCGTCAGCTGTCGGTGATGGCCATTCGTCTGCGCCTATCTGCGGATCTCAGCAGCCGCTCCGAGACCCGCGCCTGTCTGGCGCTGCAGATCGAGTTGATGCGCTGGCTCGAAAAACAGTGCCATCATCTGGGGGGCTTCTGGTTGCCCGGGGCGACCGGTGGGCTGGGGCTTGCGTGCTTCGGTACCCACGGACCCGCCCATCAGCTCGCCGAGCTCGTGGCGCTGTACGAACACTGTCGTCGCCTGGTGGCCGATGAGTCGGCCCGTCACTGGAGCGGGGAGGGGCCGGTACCCAGCATCGAACTGGCGGCGGGGCTCAACAGCGGTCAGGTGGTGTATCTGCCGGCTCGACATCTGGTCGACCCTCTGGGACAGGTGACCCAGGGATCACTCGAGTTGATGAGTGCCGCCGAGGGCAGCGAGCTGGTGATTTCCCAGCAGGCGAGTCAGCACATGCCGCCTGCGCTGGACCTGCAACCGCGCCTCTATTCCCGCCTCGTGGCCAGCGACGGGCGTGTGCGCCTGCGCGCCTTGGTGTTGGGCACCAATGAGGGCGGACGTGACGCCACGCCGCCCAACCTGGTGGGGCGCGAAGGGGCATTGCGTACCCTGCGCGATGCCCTGGCGCGAGCCGGTATCGGCCTGCGTCAGAGCGTTCTGGTGCGCGGTCCTTCGGGGCTTGGCAAGTCGGCGCTGCTGGTGGGCTTTCGCCAGCTCGAGCAGAGCCGTGAGGCGGCGGTGTGCTGGCAGCCCAACACCCGGCTGTCGGTGCAGGAGCCTTACGGTGTTGCCCGGCAACTGGTGCGCTGGCACCTCGGCGAGGACCTCACCGCCGAGAACCTGGCGGCCCTGGTCGAGCGGGTTCACGACAAGGTCTTGAACGAGTCTGCCGGTGAGTGGCTCGAGGAGGCCATGGGGATTCGCGAGCCGCGCGAAATGTCGCAGCTGGCCCAGAGCGGTGAAGCCGCCGAGGTGGTGGTGGGGCTGGTGCATGGCCTGATCCAGCGGCTCGCCGGTGAGCGTCCGCTGGTGCTGATGATCGACGATCTGCAGTGGGTCGATGAGCCATCGTTCAAGGTCTTGGCCGGGCTGCAGGCGCGGTTGCCGATCAATTGTCCGTTCCTGCTGGTGGCGAGCCACCATGGTCGTGAGTCGTTGCCGACGAAATTGCATTGGGACCAGCAGATCACGCTGGGACGGCTCGACGCCATGCAATCCTCCCGCCTGCTGTCGCAGCTGGCCAGACGCTACCGGCTGCACCTGAGTCCGCGCCTGCGCGGTCAGATCATCGAGCGTTGTGACGGGGTGCCGCTGTACCTGCAGGAAATCTGCCGTCGCCTCGACATGGATCGACGCGAAGGGCGCAGCATTCAGCTCGATGAGCTGCCCCATGGCCTGCTTGGTCTGTTGACCAGCCGTATCGATCAGCTCGATGGCGATCGTGAGGTCGCCCATATCGCGGCGGTGCTGGGGCGCTACTTCCGCCTCGACTTCCTCGCCGAGTGCAGTGGCTGGGACATGGCCCGCCTGGGCAAGGCGCTGGAGGAGATGCGTCGGCTTGAGATCATCGAGCATGCCGACGGCGAGGGTTCGACCCGGGAGTATCAGTTTACTCATCAGTTGCTGCACGAGGCGGCGTATCTGTCCTGTCCGCGTGATGTCCGAGTGGATATTCACAGCCAGGTCGTGCGCCTGATCGAGGAGCGCTTTCCGGTGTGGATCAGCCGCCACCCCGGGGACTTTGCCATGCACCTGAGGCGCAGCGGTCATTTCGCTCGGGGCGCTCGGTACTTCGAATTGGCGGCCCGGGAGGCGCTCAAGGTCAGTGCCAACCGTACGGCGATGCGCATGGCCGACTATGGCCTGGCGAGTCTGCGTCACGTGGACGGTCAGGCGGAGCGCGAGATCAGCCTGTTGACCGTGCGTGGGCAAGCCGCCTTCGCCCTCGAAGGGCACGGCTCGCCTACCGCCCACGAGAGCTTCGTCAAGGCCCGCGAGCTGCTCGCCAGCGGCGATGTAGGCCTCGAGGACGAGGAGGACCTGGAACAGGCGTTCCTGGTCAAATGGGGGCTGTGGGTTGGCTGTAGTCAGCGCAATGCCCACGCCGATGCGTTTCATTTGGCCTCACGGCTCGGCGATCTGGCCACGCGGCTCGACGACCCGCGCTATCGCCGCCTGGCGGACTACGCCGGTGCCAGCTGCGAGTACTGGGCGGGGCGCATTCGTCAGGCCTACGATCATCTCGAGGAACTCGATCCGCTCAACGCCGCGATGATGATCGAGTGGCTGCCGTTCTCGGACCATCCCCAGGTGGCGGCGGCGTGCTTTCAGGGCTGGACACTGTGTCTGCGTGGTGACTATCAGCGCGCCGAGCGCCACGTCGAGTCGGCGATCCGCCTGGCCGAACAGATCAATCACCCGGGTAGCCTGGCCATGGCGCTGATGTACGCTGCGGCTCTGTACCGCCAGCTGGGCCATGTCCATCTGGCGGCCCAGAGGGCGCAGCGCGCCTTCGAACTGACCGGGTCATCGGACCTGCATCGCTGGCAGGTGTCATCGCGCACCGTGCTGGGCTGGTTGCAGGCGCTGTCCGGGGCCCGGGAGGGGCTGACGCAGATCGAAGCCTGCCATGAAGAGTTGGCCGAGGTGACCGGGCGTGACCCCTACCAGCGGCCCAACTTGTGGTATGTGGACGCGTGTCTGGCACTCAACGAGCTGGATCGGGCCGAGGACTACCTCGATCAGTGCCTGTTGCTGGCACGCGAGCGCAACACCCTGTTCGTGCCGGAGCTTGCCTCGCTGCTGGCGCTGGTGCGTCATCGTCTCGGTCGCAGTGACGACAGCGTACGCGCGCTGGCCGAACAAGGCCTGGCGCAGGCGACCCAGGACGGTAACCTGCATCAACAGCTGAGCGCTCTCGAGCTGTGGCTGACCCGGGTCGATGTCGGCGACGACAAGCGTCGCGAGGAGTTCCGGACGCTGCTGTCCGAGGTCGCCTTGTGTGATGCCCCGGTGCTGGTGCGCTGGCGGACGCTGCTCGACAAGCGCCTGGTGCAGACCAGCGACGCTTGACCACTGTCGGAGCGAGGCCAGTTGAGGCTGATTGAGGTAAGGGGGCGCGATGTGCAGCCCCGCCTTACCTCTGACGCTGCGATGGGAAGACACGAACGCCGCCCGAGAGGGCGGCGTTCGTGTCTTGTGGGAGCGGAGCGGCGATCCACCGATGAGATCGGCTCGCCAAGGCGTGGATACGATGCGCCAGCGGCGCGTCAGGTCAGGCGTTCAAGCTCGGTGATGCGTGCCAGTGCCTGATCGCGGGACCTTCCGCACAGGTCAGGGTCGAAGCCGAACCGGTGGCAGACCGCCGGCCTGCGGGGATCGCCGAACAGCCGGCAAAGGTTGTCCTCGTCCAACTGGATACAGCGCACGCCGGCGGGCTTGCCGTGCGGCATGCCGGGAATCGGCGAGCTGATGGACGGCGCGATGCAGCAAGCGCCGCAGCCGGGGCGGCAGCCATCGGTGGCAATCATCTCGGCAGTCATGCAGACCTCTTGGCGTTCAGGTCGCGCCGCTCCGATGTCGGGTCGCGCCGCGGCGCCGCTGTCAGAGCGGGCGAATCCATCAGGCCCCCGCCTCGGCGGTGGCCCCCTTGTCGGTGCCCTCGAAGGCACGCACCCGTGTGGAGGTGGCAGTGGCTCGGGCGATTTCGTCGGCGAGCCAGGACGCGATCTGCTCCACGGTGGTGGCGGTCGGGAGTAGCCGGCAGCGCTCACGCGGAAGGCTCAGGCGAAACTGGCCCTGGGGCGAGCGGTAGGCGGTGGTCAGGCGCGAGGGATCCTCGCCGTCCGCGATCACATCGCCACGGTCGACCAGGTAGCTGTCGGCCAGCCAGTCGGCGTAGCGAGCCTCCAGCACGGGCTGTCGCTGGCCATGCTGGTGGATCTCGAGGCGCGAACGGTGGCCGTGGGCGATGCGCTGGCAATTGCCCTGGTGGCGGCGCAAGCCATGGCTGTAGGTATAGGCCGCGCCGTCGATCGCCTCGTCGCTGAGCGCTAGGGTGATGCGCTCGACCCGGGGTGGCGGTCGGCGGCTTAGCCCTTCGGACAGGTGCAGCGCCAGATTGTCAGGGGTGATGCGCGACCAGGGCAAGAAGGTAAAGGCCTGGCGCGGCCCGCGGACCTGCATGGCGTAGGGCAGGGTGGTGCGCACGCAGACGCCTTCGGCGCAGTCGCTGACGCTGATGCCGGGCGCGTCGGTGGGTATCACCAGGGTGTGATCGATGCCGTCATCCAGGCGCGACTTGATCCACGGCTTGACCTCGCCGAAGTCGAACAGCATGCCATCATCGCCCAGCTCGCCGTCGAGTTCGGCGTCGACGCGCCAGCTGGCGCCGACCAGGCCCCGCTCGGGGCACCATAGCGACACATCGATATGAGTCAGTCGGTTGACGAACAGAGCCATCAGGCGATCCCCGCGATCTTGTGGGTTTGTAGCGTCAGGCGCCAGCGAGGATTGGCCAGGCAGTAGGCGGTTGCGGCGGCCAGCGGCGACCGCCCCGGCCCTGTCGCGCCGTCCTCGGCGTTGCCTTGCTCGCCAGCGCCATCCAGAGCGCTGTCATCCATCGGCTGCAACAGGCGGTGAGTGAAGCCCAGGTTTTCGAAGCGTTCCGGCAAGGCCCTGGCCTGGGGGTAGACGAGCTTGAGCTCGTCACCAACCGTCTGTACCAGCGGGACGTCGCCCTTGGGGCTGACGCACAGCCAATCGATACCGGCAGGGGCAGGCAGAGTGCCGTTGGTCTCGACGCCGATCTCGAAGCCGTGGCGATGCATGGCATCGATCAGGGCGGTGTCGAGCTGCAGCAGCGGTTCCCCCCCGGTAAAGACCACGTAGGGAACGACCCGGGCGTCGGCGTGGGGCCACAGCTTCACGAGATGGGTCGCCAGGGCCTCGGCATCGGCGAAGCGACCCCCATGGTGGCCGTCGGTGCCGACGAAGTCGGTATCGCAGAAGTGGCAGGCGGCACTGGCCCGGTCCTGTTCACGCCCTGACCATAGATTGCACCCGGAGAAACGGCAAAAGACGCTGGCTCGACCCGACTGCACGCCCTCGCCCTGCAGCGTATAGAAGGCTTCCTTGACGCTATACATGGCCGTCTCCTGCCGTAGCCTCGCCCGGGGCATCATCATCCGAGGCATTACCCGAGGCATCACTTGAGGCATCACTTGAGACATCACTTGAGACATCACTTGAGACATCACTTGAGACATAGCCAAGTGGATCTTCGATGGCGTGGGCGGCGAAGGCCGCCAGGCGTTCGCGACAGCTGCCGCAGCGCCCGCAGGCCAGCGCCTCGCCGCGGTAGCAGGTCCAGGTCTTGGCGTAGTCGAGCCCCAGGGCGAGGCCGTCGGCGACGATCTCGGCCTTGGTCTTGCCAAGATAGGGCGCGTGAATGGCGACCGGTGAGAAGTTGGCGATGGCCGCGACCTCGTTCATCGCCGCGACGAAGGCCGGGCGACAGTCGGGGTAGAGCACGTGATCGCCGCCGTGGGCGCCGTAGTCGACTCGGTCGGCGCCGATATTGACCGCCTTGGCGATGGCCAGCGACAGCAACACCATGTTGCGATTGGGCACCACGGTGGTGGCCAGGTTGTCCTCGGCGTAGTCACCGTCGGGCATGTCGCGACGGGTGTCGGTCAGCGCAGAGTTGTCGATCAGGCCATGGATGGCGGTGATGTCTATCACCTGATGGGCAACCTTGAGTTCGTGACAGACGCGACGGGCGACGTCGAGTTCGCGGCGATGGCGCTGGCCGTAATCGAACGACAACGCATGCACCTGGCGGCCTTCGGCGAGGGCTCGATGGAGAACGGTATAGGAGTCCATGCCACCGGAATAGATCACCACGGTGGCGGGGGAGGTATCAGACATGGGGCACTCTTGTCGGAGAATTTGGCGTGTCTCGGCGGGCGTCTTGCACCAGTAGTCGCTGCAGTCCGCGCGTTTCGACCTGGCCGGGGTCCGGTCCGGCGCGCAAAGGGTACCGAATCCGAGCAAGCCAGGCCAGTCGCGCCGAAGATGACTTTTCGTTGCCGCTTGTCAAAAAGCCCGACGGGGGCCTGTGGCACACTTCGCCGCCGACTCTGCATGCGGTGACGCCATGACTGCCCCCGAACTCCTGTGCCCTGCCGGCACCTTCAAGAACATGCGCTATGCCTTCGCCTACGGGGCCGACGCCGTGTACGCCGGCCAGCCGCGTTATTCGCTGCGTGTGCGCAACAACGACTTCACGATCGACACGCTCAGGCAGGGCATCGCCTATGCCCACGAGCGTGGCAAGCGTTTCTACGTGGCTTCCAACATCACGCCCCACAACAGCAAGCTGAAGACGTACCTGCGAGACATGTCCCCGGTCATCGAGGCCGCGCCGGATGCCCTGATCATGTCAGACCCGGGGCTGATCATGATGGTGCGAGAGCGCTGGCCCGATCAGGTGATCCACCTGTCGGTCCAGGCCAATGTGGTCAACCACGCCGCCGCTCGCTTCTGGCAGCGCCAGGGCGTCGAGCGCATCATCCTGTCGCGGGAACTGTCGCTGGATGAAATCGCCGAGATCCGTGCCGAATGCCCGGACCTGGAGATCGAGACGTTCGTTCACGGCGCCTTGTGTATCGCCTATTCGGGGCGCTGTCTGCTATCCGGTTACTTCAATCATCGCGACCCGAACCAGGGCGCCTGCACCAACGCCTGTCGTTGGAAGTATGCGGCGCAGACGGCGACCGAGGATGCGACGGGGGACCTGATTCCGGTTGCGAACGGACAGCCGACGGCGCCAGGCGACGACGCCCAGGAGGCCCTCGCCGCCCTGATCGAGGACCGTGCCCGCCCGGGTGTCAAGATGCCGGTGTTCGAGGACGAGCACGGCACCTACATCATGAATTCCAAGGACCTGCGTGCGGTCCAGCACGTGCCGCGTCTGATCCAGATGGGCGTCAGTTCGCTGAAGATCGAGGGGCGGACCAAGTCGCACTACTACGTGGCGCGTACCGCCCAGGTGTATCGAAGCGCCATCGACGATGCCATGGCAGGACGCCCCTTCGATCGGCGGCTGATGGACGAGTTGGAGAATCTTGCCAACCGCGGTTACACCGAGGGGTTCTATCGGCGCCATGTGCACGATGAGTATCAGAACTATCAGCAGGGCAACTCGGTGGGGGTGCACCAGCAGTTCGTCGGCGAGATCCTGAGGACGGACGTGGCCGAAGGTCTCGTCGAGGTGGACGTCAAGAATCGCTTCGAACTCGGCGATGGGCTCGAGTTGATGTTGCCGGGGGGCAATCGACGTTTCGTGCTGCGACACCTCGAGAATCGCCGGGGAGAGAGCCTGTCCGTGGCCCCAGGGTCGGGACACGTGGTGCGTCTGGCGTTGCCGGAAGAGCTGCTGGGTGCGGCCGGGATGGAGTACGCCCTGTTGATGCGCGATCTTCGCTGAGGTTCTTTACAAGAACCGGCAGAATACGGATGCTGTAGTCGGCTTGGCATAGGCGAGTCGTGCCGTGACAAGGGACGTTGCACCGCGGATGGTTGTCGGCAACGGGCCGTTCCCGGCGGCGTTACCCATTAGGGCCTCGTGCCGGTTGGTTGGGGGCTTTTCGGGTGCTGCCAGGCCCTTTACGCGTCGTTATCGTCCACAGATTCACGCCTCAAAACACGTTACTCGCGTCCGGCTTTCGGCCTTGGAGAATGGCTCTTGGGCCGGGGCTTCAGCGTGGGCTCTCGAGCTTCGCAGGACGCGCGACCAGGGAGACGGTATGGCCAGCATCGAACATAGCGCCGTGGTTTCTGCTCCGCCAGAGCGAGTCTTCGCGGTGCTGGAGCGTGTGGAGGACTTCGCCGACTATTCGGACCTGATCACCGCCATCGACGCCTTGGGCGATGACCGCTATCGCTGGCATGTTCATGCCCTCGGCATGGACTGGACCTTCGATGTCGAAGTGACCGAGAAATCGCCCCCCCATCGCTTGGCCTGGGAGTCGCTCGATGGCGTCAGCAACAGCGGGCGTTATGACCTTGAAGCGGTGCCGGAGGGGACCCGCGTCAGCCTGACGTTGGACTACACGATTCGCAATCGGCTGCTGGAGAAGGCGGTGAACCGCGCCGCGCGCCCGCTGGTCGGCAAGGTCAGCCGACAGATCCTCGAGCGTGTCGAGGCGCGATTGTAGCGGACCCTGTTCACACCCTCGCTATCATGGCCTCTGCGCGGGGCGGTGTTCGGGCGCGTCGTTCAGCGGTCGGGCTGGTTCCGCGAGCCTGACGTGAATCACCGGTCGTGCGTCGAGGCGGCCTAGGTGATGTCACTTTCGCTGGTCGACGTGTCGTGGTGGCTGCTCGTCAGTTGCATCGACACCCGGGCTCGACCGCCGCGTTTCGAGCGATACATCTGCTGGTCGGCGAGTTCGACCAGGGCGGCGGCGGACACCGGCGCCATGCCTGGTTCCCAGTGCGAGATGCCGATCGAGGCGGTGATGTACAACGGCTGATCGTCGTGGTGGGCCATGGGTTTTTCGCCGAGCCATCGGGTCAGGCGCTCGGCGACACGGTGGGCGCCGCCGGGACGTTCTCCGGGCAGAAGCACGACGAACTCCTCGCCGCCGTAGCGAGCCGCCAGGTCGGTGCCGCGAATGGCATCGGTGAGGGTGGACGCGAAGTGGGTCAGAACGACGTCCCCGACCGCGTGGCCGTGGCGGTCGTTGAGCTGCTTGAAGCGATCCAGATCGATGAACAGCAGCGACAGCGGCAGGTCCTGATCGCCGGCCTGGCGCAGCAACTGGGCCAGGTGTCTTTCCAGCATGTCGCGATTGGCGAGCCCCGTGAGGCTGTCCCTGCTGGCCTTGGCGTCCAGTTTGGCATTGTCCTCGCGCAGGTCTTCGAGTTCCTGTTCCTTGGCCTGGAGGCGTTGCTGCAGGCGCAGGGTCAATTCGAACAACTGATGCTTGCCGTCGGCCAGCAGAGAGGTCAGGTCGCGTTCGACGTCGAGGCTCGCCGCGAGCAACGCGGCCATGTCGGGTAGGCGTTCCAGCAGGCGTTCGGCCAGGTCCATGACGTCGGAATCGTCGAGGTCAATGTTCGGATAGGTCGAGATCGCCGCCAGCTCCTGATGTAGCTGGCGGTCACTGCCGCCCTGGAGCCAGGCGTCGGCCAGCCGCCCGGAGAGCCGCAGGCAGGCGGTCGTCGCGATGCCGTCGGCGGGATCGCCATGGCTTTCGGCGATGCCTTCGGCGAGGACCTCGGGAACGCCCCAGCAGCGTGCCAGCCAGGCGCCAATGGCCGCGTGGTCGCAGCCATAGCGCTCAAGCTCCTGGCGGCACAAGTCAGCGTGACTCGTGGCGGAGGCGACCAGGTGAGAATAATCCTGGGCGTCGATGGCGCTGAGCGCCAGAATGCCGATGTCTTGCAGCAGCGCCTGGGTAAACAACAGGCCGGAGTGCAGGGGACAGAGTTTTTCCGCCAGGATCTTGGCGACCTGAGCGGCGAGGGCGGTACGCTGCCAGACGTCATGGAAGTCGCGCCGGTGCCGCCCGCGCAGCAGGCTGAAGCTCAGCAGTGCCGCCAGCGTGCCTTCCGAGCCGAGGCGCTGGACCGCCTCGCGGCAGGTGGTCAGGTCGCCACCACCACGCGCATAGAAGGCATTGTTGGCCAAGGCGACGAGCTTTAGCGTCAGGGCGGGGTCGGTTTCGATGACGCGGGCGAAATCGAGCAGGCCGGCATCGGGCTCGCGAGTCAGGGGCAGGATACGGGTGACCACTGAGGGTAAGGTTGGCAATGCGGGGCACTGCGTCAGGCGCTCCCTCATAACCTGGGGAACTGCGCCTCCGGACGCCGTCGCGGCGTCGGAAAAAACATCGGTCATCTTCCTTGGTCTCATCAAGGGGCTAGCCGGATGCCGCATCCCTGGCGACCGGTCAGCAGCCGGAAGGTCAGGGTTTTCGCAGGGAAACGTCGAGGTGATCGACGACTTCTGCCCAGTCGGCGTCGGAGTCGATGGCCTCGCGAAGGAACTCGGCCTGGCCCTCGTTCCAGCAAGGAGCGTCCGGTAATTCCATGCCCTGGGGGAGCGGCGAATGGCGCTCGATGAAGCGTTTGATGGAGGCGTGATCCGAGGCGAGCCCCAGCTGCTCGAAAAGCTCGGAAAAGGGATGGTCCGGGTGTTCCATGAGGATCTCCTTATTATAAGTGCACGGCTCTACCTTAAACCATTTTCATTGCGTATTTCTCACCCTTTTACGTCTGCCGCTGCCAACGGTCGACGCGCCAAGGCCTAGCCGCGCTCGCCCACCAAGGGGGTCATGAAGCGGCGGCGGCGTTGGTCGTCGCTAATGGGTTGAGCCAACAGGTGAACCAGCTTGGTGTAGGCGGCTTCTGCCGTCATGTCATCGCCGGACATCACGCCGGCCTCGGCGAGCAGGCGCCCGGCGGCGTAGTGGCCGATGTCAACGGTGCCGTAGGGGCACTGGCTGATGGCGGCGATGAGCTTGCCTCGGCCTGTGGCCTCGGCCAGCACCTGGCCGATCGCCAGGTCATCGGGCACGTTGCCACCGCCCCAGACCTCCAGCAGTGCGCCCTGGACTCGATCATCATCGAGCCATGCGGCCACCTGCCAGGCGTTGATGCCCGGCCACAGCGGCAGGCGCACCACTGCGCCCTCGAGCCCCGCGTAGTCGGGCAGCTCGAAACGTGGCGCGCCGCGTTGGGTCGCTTCGAGGCCACGGCTCTCGATCAGCGTCCAGTCGTCTCCGCGGCGCTCCCCCAGGCGTCCCTGATTGGGGCTGGCGAAGGCATGGCGATCCTGGGTATGCCATTTTCGAGCGCGGCACCCGCGGAGCAGTACACCGTCGAAACACAGTGCGACTTCCTGAAGCCGCGGCATCGCCGCGAACCCCAGTGCCGTCTCGATGTTGTGCAAGGCGTCGCTGCCGTCTGCCTCCAGTGGCAGCATGGCACCGGTGATCACCACGGGACGATCGATGCCCTGAAGCTGGTAGGCGAGGCTCGAGGCGGTCCAGGCCAGGGTATCGGTGCCGTGCAGCACGACGATACCGGCGACGTCGCGATGGCAGTCGGCGATCTTGCTGGCGAGGGCTGCCCAGTCGTTCGGCCGTGCGCTGCTGGAGTCGATCGGCGTACCGAGTTCCTGCCAGAGAAAGTCGGGCAGCGCCGCGAGGCGGGCCGACGGCAGGCCGGCGAGCGCTCGGCGCACGCGTGCTTCGACGTCGGGTCCCGGGGCGAGTCCCTGGTCGGTGTCGATCATGCCCAAGGTGCCACCGGTGTAGATAATCAGCAGGGGGGCGGCGCAGGGCGGTGTCATGGGAAGAGCTCCAGAGTAGGCGTGAGGGCAACATGATACGACCTGATCGGCGTAGGGCAAGTCATGGTCACGTCGAGGAGCCGCGCCCCGCAGCGTACTGGCCAGGCACACGCCACGGGTGGGGGCTCTGGGGGGGGCGAAAAGTGGGCGTCAGGTGGGAGGCGAAACGTGGGCGTCAGGCGCGCCTTCGCCGGGGCGCCGCTCGAGTCGAGATGCCGCCCTCGGCATCTTGTATCAGCTGACGCTCGCGTCCTGCAAACATGGCAAAGATCAGCGCGATGGCCAGTACCGTCATCAGCGTCGTGGTAATGGTGGCGAGGGACGCCTCGAACTCGAGCAGGATACCGACACCCAGCGGGCCAAGGGCGGCGAGGGCATAACCTCCCCCCTGAGCGAGGCCCGACAGGCGGCCGGCGAGCTTCGAGTCCGCGGTGCGCAGGACGATCAGGGTGAGCGCCAGACTGAAGCTACCGCCCTGGCCGAGTCCGAGCAGAATCACGCCGACGATCTTCCACTCGGGCCCCGCCATCAACAGGCACCACAGGCCCGCAGCGGTGCTTGCCAATACCAGCAGCAGGGCCGGACGCTGGTCGCGGCCCAGGCGTGCGAGCCACGGCGCGCCGAGGGCGGAAATCAGCTGGACCATGACCGAGGTGCCCATTAGCCAGCCGGCCTCCGCTTCGCCGTAGCCTCGCTGGACCAGCAGGGTAGGCAGCCAGCCAAACACGATATAGGCAATCGAAGATTGGCTGCCCATCAACAGCGTCACGTGCCAGGTCAACGGCTGTCGCAGCATGGCCGGTGTCGCCCCGGAGGACACGTAGCCGGCGGGGCGACGCTCCGGGGCCGTGCGCGGCATGCAACACTCCCAGGCGATGAGGGCGACGATGGCTAGCGCCGACCAGGCGGCGAGGCCTTCTGGCCAGCCCCCGAGCAGCTCGCTGACGGGAATGGCGAGGCCCGCCCCCAAGGCGCCGCCGAGGCATAGGGCCATGGTGTAGACGCCGGTCATCAGATCCGCGCCCTTGGGCAGCTCGCGCTTGACCAGGCCCGGTAGCAGGGCGCCAGATACACCGATACCGGCGCCGACCAGCAAGGTGCCTACATACAGCGCGACTGGCGTGGCGACCCAGCGCATGAGCAGTCCCGCGGCGATGACGGCGAGGCCCACCGACAGCGCTCGCTCGGGGCCAAACTGGCGGGCCAGGCGAGGCGCCATCGGTGCAAACAGGCCCAGGCACAGGACCGGCAGGGTGGTCAGGGCACCGATCGCCAGCGATGACATCCCGGTGTCCTGCTGAATGCGCGCCAGCAGGGGCGCCAGCGAGGACAGCGCGGGGCGAAGGTTCAGGCCGACCAGGACCATCAGGACAAGAAAGCGCCAGGGCAGGGTGCGGGGTGTCATGGGGCGATGTCCTTTCGAGTGACGCTCATCGGTGGTGCCCAGGAAGCGATGGCACAAGCGTGGTCGCTGGCACGAAGCGAGCGTCCGTGGGGTTGGCCCTGGTGACCAGGGGCCTTGAAGGTGTCAACGTGACGGGGCAGCGTCGACACTCAGGGCGGTCGGGCCCTGCGCAGGCCGCCCAGGTTGCCGGTGCTGGGGGCCAGGACGCGCCGATCCGGTGTCGGTTCGTTCAGCATGGGGGTGGTGCTGGCGAGGTTGGCAAGGCGCGACACCGAAGCAGCGGTTCCTGAGGGATCAGGTCATGTGGCGGCGCAGATCGCCTCTTGCCTGATCGGAGAAGGTCAGGAAGTGGCTCTGTCGATCGCCGTCGATGGCATCGATCCGCACGGCGGTGGCCATGCCCTGGTCGATCAACAATTGATCGTAGATTTCCAGGGTGATCTTCTGGGCCGCGGTGACGCCTGGCTCGACCTGACCGCTCTCGAGGCGGAAGGTCTCGAGCAGGGTCGCGCGGACTCGCGTGGAGCCGCCTTCGGCGAGCACGCGACGGACGAACAGCCAGCCTTCGCAGGTCAGGGCGACGCCGTCATGGTCGCGCAGGTAGACGGTGCGATAGCAGGCGCCTTCCGCGGCTCCCTTCTCAGCCATGCTGCGGTAGGCCTCGGTCATGCGCGACGCGGAGACGCGGGCTTCGTCGATCTTGGTTCTGGCTCCGCGGTGCTCGCGGTCCAGTTGGGCTTGACGCTGGAAGGCCCGCCAGCGGCGGTATTCACTGATCAGCTCTTTCGATGCCATGTCGCTTCCCTTGCTTGGTGCCTAGGAGGTGAAAGTCGGAAATGAACCACCCATAAGAGAGGTCGTCCCTCGGGCCGACGTGGCGAACCACGTCAACCCGAGGATAGCCGAGCGGGCGGTCAGGCTTGACGTGAGCGCTGGCCACCACGACGACGACGGCGCGGAGCCGCGCCGTCGCCTTCGCCACCACGGGCTTGGCTGTTGCCGCGATTCTGGCCGTTGCCGCCGTTGCCGCCGTTGCCGCCGTTGCCTCGGCCGCCCCGATTACCGCCGTTGCCGCCGTTACCGCGGGTGTTGCCACCGCGGCCGCGACCACGGCCGTTTTCGATCGGCTCCGGCTTGGCATTCGGATCCGGCTCGAAGCCCGGCTCGATCAGCTTTTCCAGGTCGCGCTTGATCAGGCGCTCGATGTTCTTCAAGAGCCCGTGCTCGTCAACGCAGACCAGCGAGACGGCCTTGCCTTCGTTGCCGGCACGCCCCGTGCGCCCAATACGGTGGACATAGTCTTCGGCCACGTTCGGCAGCTCGAAGTTGACCACATGGGGCAATTCGTCGATATCGAGGCCGCGGGCGGCGATATCGGTGGCGACCAGGACCTGCAAGTCACCGGACTTGAAGGACGACAGCGCCCGGGTACGGGCCGATTGGCTCTTGTTGCCATGGATCGCCATGGCCGTGATGTCCTGCTTGCCGAGGTGCTCGGCCAGGCGGTTGGCGCCGTGCTTGGTGCGAGTGAACACCAGCACCTGGTACCAGCGCTGTGAGCTGATCAGGTGCGACAGCAGGTCCCGCTTGCGCTCGCGGTCGACGCGATACACCGCCTGATCCACCGTTTCGGCGGTGGTGTTGCGGCGTGCGACCTCGATCATGGCCGGGTTGTCGAGCAGGCGATCGGCCAGGGCCTGGATCTCGCTGGAGAACGTCGCCGAGAACAGCAGGTTCTGGCGTGTGTCCGGCAGCAGGCGCAGCACCTTGCGGATGTCATGGATGAAGCCCATGTCGAGCATCCGGTCGGCTTCGTCGAGTACCAGGATCTCGACCTTGGACAGGTCGACATGGCCCTGCTGCTGCAGGTCCAGCAGTCGGCCCGGGGTGGCGACCAGGATATCGAGGCCGCCGCGCAGGGCATCGACCTGGGGCTGCTGGCCGACACCACCGAAGATGACGTGGCTCTTGAGCGACAGATGGCGACCGTAGTCGCGCACGCTCTCGCCGACCTGGGCGGCGAGTTCCCGCGTCGGGGTCAGGACCAGGGCGCGGACCCCGCGCTTGACGGGCTTCGGGCCGTCGGCCAGACGCTGCAGCATGGGCAGGGTGAAGCCCGCGGTCTTGCCGGTGCCGGTCTGGGCGCTGGCGAGTAGATCGCCGCCGTTAAGGACAGCGGGGATGGCCTGGCGTTGAATAGGGGTCGGGATGGTGTAGCCCTGCGCCTCGATGGCGCGAAGCAGTTCGGCACGCAGGCCGAGATCAGAAAAACTCATGCAAGCTCCAGCTCGCACGCACTCGCTTGACGTCGCTCCAGTGAGGACGCCGGTCCCGGGCAAGGCGTGGGGAAAAATCGATGACCGCTGCGGCAGGGGGACCCCCGGCGCCGCAGCGGGCATGATGACAGATTTGGCCGGCGGGCGCAGCCTTGATGGCGGATCCCGCCAGGCATTTGCCAGGGCGTGGTGGCGACTCAGCCTTGGGCGAGCAGGCTTCTGGCGATATCGTCGGCCACCCCGTCGAGGCTCAGGCCGAGGGCCCGCACCAGCGCGGGATAGCCGTCGCTGTCAAGCGTCACCTCGGTATCGAATGGCTGCATGCTGAGCACCTGGCCATTCTCGTCGCGAATCAGCCATTGGCCTGCGGCCACGGCGACGCCGTCATAGCGTCCCTGAAAGGCATCCAGGGTCACTTCCAGGGTCACCGAGTCGGTGCGGGAATTGCCACGCGACACCAGGACCTGACGGCCCGGCAGGCGCTTTGCCAAGCGCTCACGCAGGCCTCGCTCGATCTGCTGTGACAGCGGGGCCGCCCACAGGTTGGCCTGGGCCTCGTTGAGGGTGATGTCGTCGAGTTGCAAGACGATGCCTTCGGCATTGAGGAACCCGGCCAGGCGCGGCGTGGCGACCAGTACGGAGCGGCTGGTGCCGGCCTCGCCGGTGGCCGCCACGCCGCTGTTCGCCGCGGCGTCGGGCGGCAGCAGGTAGCGATTCATCGGGTCGCCGCCGCTGGCGCAGCCGGCCAACCACAGCGCCAGCAGGGGAATACCAAGTCGTAACGTCGGCCTCATGGAGTGCTCCTAGCGTTGAGGGGCCCGGGGGATCGGATCCTGGGTGTCGATGCTGTCAAACAGCAGGGCGCGGGGATCGTCACTGATCTTGCGGGCGGCAGGCTGCAGGTCACGCACCAGCGTCTCGACCTCGTCCAGCGTCCGGGTCAGGTCCTGATAGACACTGGAGTCCGGTGACAGCCCGGACAGGGTGCCACGCAGTTCCACCAGGGTCTGATTCAGGTTGCCCGGCAGGCTCTGGGTGTCGGGGTTGCTGACCAGGCCGTTCATGCTTTCTACCAGCCGCTTGGCCTGATTGAGCATCGCCTCAGACACCTGAAGGTTACGATCGAGACCCGACAGTATCGGTTCGACCTCGAGCCGATTCAGCTTGTCGAGAAGGGCCGTGACTTGGGCCTGAATCTGGGCCAGCCCAGACGAGGCGGTGGGGAACACCGGGCGGTCGGCGAAGACCTCGGCGGCGTAAGCATCCTCGAGCTCGGCGTCGAGCTTGAGGTCGACAAACAGGGCCCCGGTCAACAGGCTGCCGCTCTTCAGGCTGGCCCGGAGGCCGGCCTCGAACAGGCGCTGGAAGCGGTCACGCCATTCCTGGAGATCGAGCTCTTGAGCGCCGATGCCCAGGCGCTGGGGTTCGATGCGGATCAGCACCGGGATGGCCAGGCGTTCGCGGTCTTCGGGTTGGGGGGAGGTGAAGTTCCAGGGGACCGCTGCCACGGTGCCGATGCGCACGCCGCGGAACTCGACCGGTGCGCCCTTGGACAGTCCGCGAACGGTGTCCTCGATCAGCAGGACGTACTCGAGGTAGCGATTGAATGTCCCTTGGCGTGCCGTTTCTTCATCGCTGTAGAGCTCGAAGCTGGCATCCTCCTGGGCGCGTGTGCCGGCGGGCACGTCGTCGGGGACGCCAAAGGTCACACCGCCGCCCAGCAGCGCCTCGACGGACTCGACCTTGATCCGGAACCCTTCGGAGTCCAGGCGGATGTCGACGCCACTGGCGCTCCAGAACCGGGTGTTCTCGGTGACCAGGGTGTCGTAAGGGCTCTCGATGAAGATGCGATGGTGCATGCTTTGGGTGTCGACGTCGAAATTGGCTTCCTCGACGCGGCCAACGCCCACGCCCTGGAAGGTGACGGCATCGCCGACGCTGAGCGAGTTGCCGACCTGGCTGATCAGGTTCAAGCGCAGGCCTTCGGCACCCGGGGGGGCCACCGGGGGTTGATCGCTGACATTGAATTCACGCGAGTCGACTTCGCTCTGGCCGGGCTCGAGCTGGATATAGGCGCCGGACAGCACGGTGCCGAGCCCGCTGATGCCCTCGCGACCGATGCGCGGCTTGACGACCCAGAAATGGGTGTCCTCGACCAGCATGTCTTCCGCCTGGGGTTCCATGCGAGCGGTGATCTCGACGCCGGTCAGGTCATCGCTCAGGCGCACCGTCTCGACCTGGCCGACTTCCACATTGCGCGTCTTGATCAGCGTCTTGCCGGCCTCGATGCCGTCAGCAGTAGGTAGATTGAGCGTGATCTGGGGCCCGCGCTTGGAATAATTGTCGTAGACCAGCCAGGCGCCGATCAGCAACGCTACGAAAGGCACGATCCACACCGGCGACAGACGCTTTTGCGGCGTTGGCGCGGCGCGGTGGTGGTCGCTGTGGCGTGGTGTCTGGCCGTGAGAGTCGCCGTCGGTCATGGCGTTCTTCCTTGTTCGTCAATAGTGGCGTCGGAGTCGGCGGCGAACGGCATGTCTTCGTCGCTATCGCCGTCCCACAGCAAGCGGGGTTCGAAGCTCATGGCGGCCAGCATGGTCACGATGACAACGCCACCGAAGGCGAGCGAAGCGGGTCCCGGAGTGATCGACATCAGGGCGCCGGCGCGTATCAGGGCCACGAGGATGGAGACCACGAAGACGTCGACCATCGACCAGCGTCCGATTAACTCGGTGAGGCGGTAGAGCCGCGCTCGGGTCAGCGAGCGCAGGCCCGGGGCCCGTGGCGCGACTATACATAACCACGTCAACGCCAGCAGCTTGCCAATAGGCACGATCACGCTGGCGACGAAAATCACCAGGGCCACCGGCCAGGAGCCGTGGCTGACCAGATAGATGACCCCGCCGATGATGGTCTGGGGGCTCTCGTCGCCGAGGCTCGTGGTGTACATGATCGGATACAGGTTGGCCGGAATGTAGAGGACCGCCGCCGTCACCAGCAGTGCCCAGGTGCGCTGCAGGCTCTTGGGTCGCCTGGCGTGGAGCTTCTCGCCGCAGCGTTCACAGCGGCCATGGCCGTGCTCATCGATGCGCCCGATCAGGCCGCAGGTATGGCAGCCAGTCATGCCCTGGGAGGCCGCGGTCTGGCCGGTGCGCACCCCTTCCGGCGCCGGCGGCTCGCCGGTCAGCGAGAACCACAGCCAGTCACTGTCCAGGGACAGCGTGGTGGCCAGCAGCAGCAGTGCATAGGCGATAAAGGTCCAGAAGGCGATGCCAAGCCCGATATCGGCCAGCCCGGCGACCTTGATCAAGCTGACCATGGTGCCGACGATGAACACGTCTGCCATCAGCCACGGGGCGATATGGGACAGGCCGCGGGCCGTGGTGCGGCTGTACGGCAGGCGACGAGGCAGCATCAGGCTGAGTTGCAGCCACACCACCGACAGCAGGTACACCGCCGGGAGCACAAACACCGACAGCAGGACCATCATGGCGACGATGGGCTGGTGGTGTTCAAGCATCTGAACGGCGGTCTGGGTGACTTCGATCTGATTGCCGACGCCGCGGGCGTTGAAACTGATGAACGGGAACGACACCGCCGTCGCCAGGGCCACCAGTGAGGCAATGGCGAGCGCCAGGCTGCGTTGGGCCGGGAAGGCATGACGCTTGACCAGGTCATGTCCGCAACGCACGCAGTCAGCCTGTTCTCCGGCCTTGAGCGGCGGCAGCGCCATGACCCAGTCGCACTCGTGGCACGCACGCAATCGACGCCTCGACCGTAGTCGTGCTTCGGGGGGAGGGTGTGGGCTGACAGGGGGATTGCGGAGTCGGTCCAGGGGGCCTAGGACGGGGCTGGGCACGGTTGGGGGCATCCTCCCTCGAGGCAAATTCCGTAGATGACAAGTGTGACACGTTGACGTAGACGACACCATAGACAACCATGCGACCCACATCACACACGAGGAGTTGACATGTTGCTTCCGGCCTTGGCGGTCATCGGTGGTCTTATCCTGTTGGTCTGGAGCGCTGAGCGCTTCGTGGAGGGCGCCGCGGCGACCTCGGCACGGCTCGGGCTATCGCCCCTGCTGATCGGAATGCTGGTGATCGGCTTTGGCACCTCGGCGCCGGAACTGACCGTGTCTGCGCTCGCGGCTGGCCAAGGCAATCCGGGCCTGGCACTGGGCAATGCCTTCGGCTCGAATATTGCCAATATCGGTCTGATCCTGGGCTTGGTGGCGGTGATCTCGCCGCTCGCGGTGCACTCGTCGGTGATTCGGCGCGAACTGCCGGTGCTGGGGGTGGCGACCGTCGCTTCGGCGCTGATGATAGTAGGCGGGGTCATCAACCGATGGGAAGGCGTCTTGCTGCTGTTGGCACTGTTAGTGTTCATGGTGGTCAGCATTGTACAAAGCCGTCGTGGCAGCGCGGTACCGGCCGATGCCCTGGAGGCCGATACCGAGACCGAGCTTGCGGCCCACCCCATGACCCTGCGCAAGGGGCTGGTGCTGACGGCTGTTGGTCTGGCGCTGCTGGTGGTCAGTTCGCGTGTGCTGGTGTGGGGCGCCGTGGCCATTGCCCAGGGGTTCGGCGTCTCGGACCTGATCATCGGCCTGACGGTGGTGGCGGTTGGCACCTCGTTACCGGAGCTGGCGTCGTCGCTCAGCGCACTGCGCCGTCGCGAGCATGACCTGGTGCTCGGCAACGTCGTGGGGTCGAACCTGTTCAACACCCTCGGCGTCGTCGGTCTGGCCGCGGTCATTGCGCCCATCGACGCCGGAGTCGAGGTGCTGCAACGGGACTGGGTCATCATGGCCGCCATGACCGTTCTGATGGCGATATTCGCCCTCGGCTGGCGTGGCAGACCGGGGCGCATCAACCGCGTCGAGGGAGCGGTCCTGGTGGCCATGTTCATCGCCTATACCGGCTACATGATTTCGCTGGTGGCGCAGGGCGGCGGCTGAGTCTGGCGGTCCAGGAGCCTCGACGGGGGCGGCGGGGCTCGTCGTCGGGGCCTGGGGCCGCGACAGACGACCGCGGAAAATGACATGCGGCAATCGGTCATGCGACACAGATCAAGATTGGCTCTATTCTGAGGGGGAGAGTTGGTTGAATTGGCACACATTTTGTCGGCGACACTCCTTCTTGAGAATGCGTCATGGACAAATCACTGTGCCTCGTTCCGTCTCATCAGGATCGGAAATCCGCCGAGCGACGCAGTGACCCCTCGCCGATTTCCTCTCGGTTTATCATTGCTGCCAAGGAGTGTTCCATGGAACTGGACCCCGTGATTCTGTCACGCATACAGTTCGGCTTCGTCGTGTCCTTCCACGCCATCTTCCCGGTGTTCACCATCGGGCTTGCCTCCTATGTAGCGCTGCTGCATGGCCTTTACTACAAGACTGGCAATCCGGCCTGGGAGCGCTTGGCCGGTTTCTGGGTGAAGGTCTTCGCGGTGGTCTTCGGCATGGGGGTGGTGTCGGGCATCGTCATGGCCTTCCAGTTCGGTACCAACTGGAGCAACTTCAGCCAGGCGACATCGAACTTCCTCGGGCCGATGTTGAGTTACGAGGTCATCACGGCCTTCTTCCTCGAGGCAGGCTTTCTCGGCGTGCTGCTGTTTGGGCGTGGCAAGGTGCCCGAAGGCGTGCACCTGTTTGCCGCGATCATGGTGGCGCTCGGCACCTTTATTTCGGCCTTCTGGATCCTCTCCACCAACAGTTGGATGCAGACCCCGGCGGGGGCCGAACTCATCGATGGCCGCTTTCATGTCACATCCTGGGGCGAGGCCATCTTCAACGCCTCGTTCCCATATCGCTTCACTCACATGGCCTTGGCATCGTTTCTCACCGGTGGCTTCGTGGTGGCGGGGGTCAGCGCCTGGTACCTGCTGATCGGCCGCGACGTGGAGGCCAACCGCAAGGCCTTGTCGATGTGCATGTGGTTGCTGCTGGTGCTGACGCCGGTGCAGGCCGTCGTGGGTGACGCCCATGGCCTCAATACCCTCGAGCACCAGCCGACCAAGGTCGCCGCGATGGAGGCCAACTGGGAGACCGGGACCGGCGTGCCGTTGTTGCTCTTCGCCTGGCCAGACAAGGAAGCCCAGGAGAACCACTTCGAGATCGGCATTCCGCGATTGGCCAGCTTGATTCTGACCCATGACATCAACGGCGAGGTGCCGGGACTCAAGGAAGTGGCACCGGAAGAGCAGCCGCCGGTGTGGTTCGTGTTCTGGTCCTTCCGCGCCATGGTCGCCATGGGCATGCTGATGATTCTGGTGTCCTTCATCGCGCTATGGTTGCGGCGTGGCGATCGACTCTATCGGTCGCGACCGTTCCTGCAGACGCTGAGGCTGATGACGATCGCGCCGTTCATCGCCGTGCTGGGGGGCTGGTTCGTGACCGAGTCGGGACGCTCTCCCTGGCTTGTCTACGGCATGATGACCCAGGCCGAAGGGGTCACGCCGTCGCTGACCGGGTGGATGGTGCTGGTCACGCTGATCGGCTATGTCGCCGTCTACGCCGTGGTGTTTCTGTGTGGCGGCTACTACCTGACCCGGGTGGTGCGTCAGGGCATGCTCAGCGAGCCGCCAAGCGATGAGGTCCAGACCGCCAAGCGGCCGCTGTCCGCGGCCGATGCCACCTTCGAGGCCGATGCCGGTCGCACACTGGGGAGCCAATAGCCATGGAACTGATCAATCTCTCGATGATCTGGGCGCTGATCATCGGCTTCGGCATCATGATGTACATCCTGATGGATGGCTTCGATCTGGGCGTCGGTATTCTCTATCCCTTCGCCCCGGACGAGCAGGCCAGAGACGTGATGATGAACTCGGTGGCGCCCATCTGGGACGGCAACGAGACCTGGTTGGTGCTCGGCGGGGCCGGGCTTCTGGCGGCCTTCCCGCTGGTCTATACCATCGTGTTGCCGGCGCTGTATCTTGGTGTCTTCCTGATGCTGGCCGGTCTCATCTTTCGTGGCATCGCGTTCGAGTTTCGCTTCAAGTCCCGGCGCAACCGCCACTGGTGGAACCGGGCCTTCTGCTGGGGTTCCATGGTCGCCTCCTTCGCCCAGGGGGTGGTCGTTGGCACCTATATTCAGGGCTTCGCGGTGGAGAACAACGTCTATGTGGGTGGCCCCTTCGACTGGTTGTCGCCGTTCACGGTAATCACCGGGCTCGCCCTGATGGCGGGGTACGCATTGCTGGGCGCCACCTGGACCATCATGAAGAGCGAGGGCCACGTTCAGGAATGGGCCTATCGCATCACTCCGAAGCTATTGTTGATGGTATTGGCCGGGTTTGCGGTCATCAGCCTGTGGACGCCGTTCGTCGATGATTTCGTGCGCGAGCGCTGGTTTGGCCACCTGACCCTGTTCTGGATCTTCCCGGCCCTGGCCTTGTTGTGTGCGGGGATGATCTGGCGTTCCGTCGCCAGACGTCGCGAAGGGCAGCCGTTCGTCGCGACACTGGGCCTGTTCCTGTTCACCTATCTTGGGCTGGTGGCCAGCAAGTGGCCCTACCTGGTGCCGCCGGACATTACCCTGTGGGACGCCGCCTCGGCCCCGGATTCGCAGCTGTTCCTGTTGCTCGGTGTATTGTTCGTCATTCCGGTCATCCTGGGCTACACCGCCTGGTCGTACTGGGTGTTCCGCGGCAAGGTGCGTGGGGTCGGCTATCACTGAACCGGCTGCCGCGGACCCCGGTACAGACGACAGGCGGCGTCGGGCGCGTCGATGGTTGGCGGGTCAGGCGGCGTCGGAGGGACGCTGGCTGTGGCTGGCGGTGGCGTTCGGCGCCTGCGCCGGCCTCGCCACCGTCGCCCAGCTCGTGCTGCTGGCGGTCATCATCGATCGAGCGATCGCGGCGCCGTCTGGGCTCACCGGCCTTGTTTCCCCTGGTCTTGTCTCCCCTGGTCTTGGATTGCTGGCATTGGTCGCGCTCAGGCCGATGCTGACGGCGGCGCAGGATCTGGCCGCCCAGGCGGCCAGTCAACGCCTGCGCCGTCGCGTCAGGGCCACCTTGCTCGACCATCTCGCGCGGTTAGGGCCAGTTCGAGTCGCGGCCCATCACAGTGCCGGGCTCGCCCATCAGTGGGTCGAACAGGTCGAGGCGCTGGACGGCTATGTGGCTCGGTTCTGGGTACAGCTGCGGCTGGTCGTGCTGGTGCCCGTGGTGATCCTGGTACTGGTCGCGTTCCAGGATTGGCTCGCCGCGATCCTGTTGGCGGTGACTGCCCCCTTTATACCGCTGTTCATGGCCCTGGTCGGCATGGGCGCAGAATCCCTCAACCGTGAGCAGTTCGTCGCGGTGGCGCGTTTGTCGGGGCACTTCGTCGATCGGGTTCGGGGCATCACCACGCTGCGTCTGTTTGGCGCCGCAGAGCGCGCTACCGTGGAAGTCACCGCGGCGGCCGACGACTACCGTCGGCGCAGCATGCGCACCCTGCGCCTGGCCTTCTTGTCCTCGGCGGTGCTGGAGTTCTTTTCGTCGGTAGCCATCGCCGTGGTAGCGATCTATATCGGCTTCGGCTTGCTTGGCGATATCCCCTTCGGCCCGGCGTCGTCGCTGACGCTGTTCAGCGGCCTGGTCATCCTGCTGCTGGCACCGGAATTCTTCCAGCCGCTGCGCACGCTGTCCCAGAGCTACCACGACCGGGCTGCCGCGCTGGCCGCCGCCGACGGCCTGCTGGCGTTGTTCGAGGAGGCGGCCGACGCCCACCGCGAGGCCGGGTCTGGTAGCGCGCCGGCAGCCTCTGGGGCCTTGGTGGAACTGATCGGTGCAAGCCTTGCCTATCCTGGCCGGGGCAGGGTGCTGGGTCCGCTGGATCTTGCCATCGCGCCGGGCGAGGTGGTGGTGCTCACCGGCCCCTCGGGGGCCGGCAAGTCGAGTGTTCTCCAGATGCTGGCCGGTTTCGTCGCGCCGTGTGAAGGGGCGCGTCTGACCTCGCCGGGGTTCGCCTTTGCCTGGATGGATCAGCGACCGCTGCTTATCCAGGGCAGTCTCGGCGACAATCTGCGCCTGACGGCGCCCCAGGCGAGCGACACCGAGCTGGTGACAGCGCTTGAGCAGGCGGGGCTTGGCGAGGTGCTCGCGGGGCTGCCGGCAGGGCTCGACACCGGCCTCGGCGAGCGCGGACGCGGCCTCTCGGGGGGGCAGGCCCAGCGCCTGGCGCTAGCGCGGATTTTCCTGAGTGATGCGCCTCTGGTGCTGTTAGATGAACCCACGGCGAGCCTGGATGCGGCCACCGAAGCCGTGCTGATCGACGGCTTTCAAGCGCTAGCTGGCCAAGGGCGTAGTCTGGTGATCGCCACCCATCACCCGACCCTGATGGGGCTCGGCGATCGACGGCTGGCCCTCGATGGTGGACAGGAGGTCGTGCGTGTCTAAGGTCATCTCCCGCGCCTTGCCGGTCTGGAACACCTTGGGTCCGTGGCTCCGCCTGCATGATCAGCGTCGCCGGCGCCTGGTGATCGGCGTGATGCTGATGGCGCTGACCGCGCTGTCGGCGCTCGGGCTGCTGGCGGTCTCCGGGTGGTTCATCACCGCGTCGGCGCTGACCGGCGCAGCACTCGCCGCCGGCGCCATCGCGACGCTTGACGTGTACACGCCGGGCGCCGGTATCCGCCTCTTCGCGGTGCTGCGCACCGTGTCTCGCTACCTCGAACGGCTGTACAACCACGACACCATTCTTCGCCTGCTGGCGGACTTGCGGGGCCGGCTGTTTGGGGTCCTGGTGACCCTGGACCCGGCGTCGCTGGCCGGGCGCCGCGCCAGCGACTGGCTCAATCGACTGACCGCCGATATCGATACGCTGGACGCCCTCTACCTGCGTCTGATGGCCCCGCCGGCGATGGCATTGCTCCTCGCCGCGGCACTCGTGGGGCTGGTGGCTGTGTGGCTGCCCCAAGCATCGCTCTGGCTGGCGCTGTGGTTGCTGGTGGGCTGGTCATGGCTGACCGTCGGCCAGGCACGACTCGGGCTTGCGGCGAGCCGGTCGCGGGTAGCGACTCTCGAGCGGCTGCGTTCGGACCTGATGGAGACCCTGACGGGCCTTGCCGAGCTTGAGGCGTACGCTGCCCTCGCGCGTCGCCAGGCGCAGTTGGCCGACATCGAGGCCCGCCTGCTCAAGGACCAGTGGCGCTTGACTCAGGTGACGGCGGTGGGCAACGCCGTGGCGGCAGTGGTGGTTGGCGTAGGCTGGCTACTGGTGCTGGCGGCTGGCCTGGTGGGCTATCAGGCCGGCAACCTGTCGGCGCCGGTCATGGTCATGCTGCCCCTGGCCGCAATGGCGTTGTCCGAGGGCTTGCTCGGGTTGCCGGTGGCCTTCACCCAGGCCGGTGCCACCCTGGCTGCCGCGCAGCGGCTCAATGATATCGAGCGGTCCGCGCAGCAAGCGACGGGCACCGAAATGCCCGAGGGGGCGCTGTCGGTGGTGCTGGAGAACGTCGAGTTTCGCTATGCCGGGGCGCTGGAGCCGGCGCTTTCCGGGGTCTGTCTGTCGCTGGCACCGGCCGAGCGTGTGGCGATCTGTGGTCCTTCCGGGGCGGGCAAGTCGACCCTGCTCGGATTGCTCAGTGCCCAGCTTCGTCCACAGCGCGGGGTTGCGTCACTCGGGGGACTCGAGGTTGCGAACTTGAGTGTCGACGATGTCGCGGGTTCGGTGGCCTGCCTGACCCAGGCGGTGGATCTGTTCGATGCGAGTCTTGCCGACAACCTGCGTCTGGCGGCCCCGGAGGTCGACGACGCCACCCTGTGGCGCGCGCTCGAGGCCGTGGATCTTGGCGCCTGGGCTGCGTCCCTGGCCGACGGGCTCGACACCTGGGTCGGTGAAGGCGGTCGGCGGCTATCCGGTGGTCAGGCGCGTCGTGTGGCCCTGGCCAGGCTGTGGCTGACAGACCCAGGCCTGGTCATCCTCGACGAGCCCTTTGCCGGGCTCGATGCGGCGACGGCGGAACGGGTCGCGGCCGGCATCGAGGCCTGGCTCGATGGGCGCAGCGTGATCTACCTGGTGCACGAACATGATCCAACGGCGCCGCGCCCGGGCCTGTCTGCGGAGTTACGTTGTCACTCGCTGGGCTGAGCGAGGCCGTGGCGGGGCGGGTGCACCCGCGTCGCAAGGGGCGCGATGGGCGTCCTTGTGATGTCACGCGGATCGGGACAGCCACGTGGATCGAGACAGCCACGCCGGGTCCGAGCCCTGGCGACTTGCCCCTGATCGCGCCGCCCGATGGTCGGCATGGCGTCACCATGAGGTATCCTGCGGTGTACGCAGGACGCCTGTCCGATGCGCCACCCATTCCACCTGGAGAAGCGTCATGGTCGACGACTTTCTTACCCGCCTGCCCAAGGCCGAGCTCCACCTGCATATCGAAGGGACCCTCGAGCCGGAGCTGATGTTCGCCCTCGCCGAGCGTAACGCGATTACCTTGCCCTACGCCGATATCGACGCCGCCCGGGCGGCTTACGACTTCCGCGATCTGCAGTCCTTTCTCGATCTCTACTTTCTGGGCATGAGCGTGCTGGTCGGCGCCGAGGATTTTCACGACCTGGCGATGGACTATTTTCGCCGCGCCGCCGCGGAGGGGGTGGTTCATGTGGAAATGCACATCGATCCCCAGGCTCACCTGGCGCGGGGCGTGCCGCTTGCCGAGGTCATGGATGGACTGGTTCGAGCCTGTGACACGGCTCGGGAAGAGCTGGACCTGTCCAGCGCGATGATCCTGGCGTTCCTGCGCGATAAACCGGCCGAGGACGCCATGGCACTGCTCGAGCAGGCCAAGCCCTTTCTTCATCATTTCAGTGCGGTGGGGCTCGATAGCGCCGAGCAGGGCAACCCGCCGAGCAAGTTTCGCGACGTCTTCGCCCGGGCCCGGGAGCTCGGCCTGGCGCGGGTCGCCCACGCCGGCGAGGAAGGCCCGCCGAGCTATATCCGTGAGGCGCTCGATGAGCTCGACGTCTGCCGGATCGATCATGGCGTCAGGGTGGTGGAAGACATGGAGTTGATGGAGCGGTTGGCAGACGAGGGCATGGTGTTGACGGTCTGCCCGCTGTCCAACGTGCGCCTCAAGGTGGTCGAGCGCCTCGAGGACCACGCGCTACCGCGCCTTCTCGACGCTGGACTGATGATCACGTTGAACTCCGATGACCCGGCGTACTTCGGTGGCGGCATGCGAGACAACTTCGCCGCCTGCCAGACGGCCTTCGGCTGGTCCGACGACACCCTCAGGTGGTTGGCGGGTAACGCCATCGAGGCGGCCTTTATGGACGATACCCGGCGCACCGAGCTGCTCACACGGTTGGCGTCGGCCTGACCCGGGACGGCTCGAGGGCGAGCGGCCGGGACTCTTGAGTGGGGCTTTTTACCGGATTCTGAGTGGGGCTTCTTACCGGTTTCTGAGTGGGGCTTCTTACCGGATTCTGAGCGGGGCTTCTTACCGATTTCTGAGTGGGGCTTCTTACCGGATTCTGAGCGGGGCTTCTTACCGGTTTCTTACCGGTTTCTGACCGGATTCTGAGCGGGGCTTCTTACCGGCTCCTGGGCGGGGCTTCTTACCGGTTTCTGACCGGATTCTGAGCGGGGCTTCTTACCGGCTCCTGACCGGATTCTGAGTGGGGCTTCTTACCGGCTCCTGACCGGATTCTGAGCGGGGCTTCTTACCGGCTTCTGAGCGGGGCTTCTTACCGGTTCCTGACCGGCTCCAGACCGGGGGGCGGGACCGCACCACCGAGGCCGCGGCAGGGCTTTCAGCCGCAATTCAAGCGGCGCCAGTTCGGCGCCGCTTGTGCTGTTGTGGCTCATGTGGCGGGTGCCTGGATCAGGGCAAGTTGCTGGCGGATGTGTCTTGCGCTCGTGTCATCCCCAGCAAGCGCCTGCCTTGATGGCGTGCGCCTGCTAAAGATCTGTCTCTGGTGTCAGGCGGGGCTGGCGAAGGCCAGCGTCAGGGCAGTGCCGGAACGGCAACCTCCGGCAAGGTACCTGTCAGGCTATGTAGAAAGGCGACGAGGTTGTCGATGTTGGTCTGATCGAGCTCCTGGCCGAGCATTTCCCGGCCCATCAAGGTGACGGCGTCGCTGAGCGTCGCTGCAGAGCCATCATGAAGGTAGGGGTAGGTCAAGGCGACGTTGCGCAGTGAGGCGGTACGAAAGGCGTTTTGATCGGCGTCTTCTCCGGAGATGGCGAACCGGCCGGGGTCCTCGGAGCCGGGGACTTGAATCGGGTGGAACATGCTATCGCTGAAATTCGCGCCGCTGTGACAGGCGATGCAGCCGAGGTCGACGAAGGCGCGCATGCCTGCTTGTTGTGGCTCGCTCAAGGCCGAGTCGTCGCCGCGCAGGTAGCGATCCAGGGGTGCGTCCGGGGTATTCAGGGTACGTTCGAAGCCGGCGATGGCTCGCGCAAGGTTGGCGCTGGAAACGGGGTCGGCGTCGCCCGGAAAGGCCGCCTCGAAGGGTGCCTGGTAGCCATCGATGGCGGCGATCGCGGCCAAGGCGCCGGCGAGGTCGTGGGCCATCTCGACGTCGGCCTGGATCGGGCCCAGGGCCTGGCCTTCGAGATCCGGCTCGCGTCCGTCCCAGAACTGCGCACCCAGAAAGCCCGAGTTCAGCACCGTCGGCGAGTTTCGTGGCCCCACTTGGCCATCGTGGCCGACGGCCCTGGGCAATCGGTCGGTCCAGGCCAGGGCGGGGTTATGGCAACTGGCACAGCTGATGTTGCCGCTTCGCGAAAGCCGCGGCTCGAAGAACAGCATCTTGCCGAGGGCAATCCTCTCCGCGGTCAAGGCATTGTCGGCCGGCAGGGGGGGCAGATGGGGAAGCGCGGTGAAGCGCTGGCGATACTCGGCCATGTGGTCAACCGCGGCGGTGGTCTCGGCCTCGGTTGTTGCGGCCTTCGCCGCCGCCGTTCTGGCCGCTGCCGTGCCCATGGCGAAGGCCGGGGCGGTCGGGGAAAGAACGCCAGTAGACACCAGGGCGGCGGTGACCAGCAGCGAAGAGAGAAGTCGTTGTTCAAGCATGCGAATAGCCTGTTTAGACAGGACTGAGCGGCGTCCCGGAAGACTACAGCCTGAGAAGTCGAGGCGGGCAGAGGTATTGTACGAAAGCGCAGGCAGCGCGATTTTTAGCGCTTGGCGTTAGTTCGGCCGCGAACGTGCTCAATCGGCGAGCCCTGTCGCTGCGCATGACTTCCGTGCTGGCTATCCGGCCAGGCGCAAGGGCGTCGGAGGCGGGCCGCGACGTCAATCTGGGCAGGGCTCGAGGCTTTACCAGGCGGCGCTATTTGGCGCATGCTCGCGTCATTCCATATCCGGAAGATGCTTATGGACCATCGTCAGCTGTCCTTTCTGGTAGCGCTTGCCGGGGAGCGCCATTTCGGGCGCGCCGCGAAGCTTTGCCATGTCACCCAGCCGACGCTATCGGCGCGTCTGAAGCAATTGGAAGAGGAGCTCGGGACGCCGCTGATCCTGCGCGGGCGACGCTTCGAAGGTTTTACGCCTGAAGGGCAGCGAGTGTTGACGCACGCCCGCCGTATCCTCGCCGAGCTCGACGAACTCAAGGGCGACCTGGCGCCAGAGTCGGTGCTGAGCGGGCGCCTGAGTCTTGGCGTGGTGCCCTCGGCGCTGCAGGCGGTGGCGGAGTTTCTGCCGCGCTTGAAGCGCGCCTGCCCGCAGCTTGCGCTGCGCCTCAAGGAGCTGTCGACGGCAGCATTGGCCCAAGGCCTCGAGCACGGCGAGCTGGACCTGGTGGTGGGCTATCCGGCGGCGCCGGCGATGGCCGGTTTTGCCCATCGACCGCTGCATCAGGAACACCGCGCGCTGGTGGCCAGTGAGCGACATTTTTCCCTACCAGAAAATCCGCAGTGGCAGGACCTGGCCGACTTCCCCCTGGTGTTGCTGACACCGGAGATGCACCAGCGTCGCCGTCTCAACCAACAGTTGGAGGCCTTCGCGGTGCGTCCGCCGACGCTGCTCGAAGCCAACTCCATGGCCGCGCTGGAGGCAATGCTCCAGGCGGGCCTTGGGGTCAGTGTGCTGAGTGAAGGCTGGGGGCGTTCGCGCCTTGGCCAAGGCCTGGTCACACGCCGCTTACCGGGCGATGGCGAGCCGGTGGCGTTGTTGTGGCGGGCCACACCCCAGCGCAGCCGGCGTATCGAGGCGGTGCTTGATGCGCTGCGCTGAGCCGCTTCCAAGGTCAGAGCCTGGGGCTGTGCTTGGGCCTGGAAGCGGCGAGTGGTTCCGTACGCTGGGGCCAGGGTGATACCCGAGTCGACAACGGGCAGCGCCGCTCAGGCGTCGTGAGGCGTCGCGTTGGCCCGGCGGGCAACCTCGCGTTGGCTGCGCTTGGCCTCGCGACGCTGCTGCATGCCGGCCACGGCGTCCGCCCCCAGGTGTGCTTCACCGCGCTCTCGGGCCAGTTGCATCTGGCGTTCACGTTCGGCGAAGCGGGCCTTTCTGTCGGCATCGATGCGGTCATGGCAGCGTGGGCAGCACACGCCTTTCTGGTAGTGGGCGCTGCGCTTGTCGTCTTCGCTGATCGGCAGGCGACAGGCGTGACACTGGTCATAGCCACCGGGCTCGAGACGATGATTGACCGTCACCCGGTCATCGAACACGAAGCATTCACCGCGCCACAGGGTCTCGTCCTCGGCGACCTCTTCCAGATACTTCAGTATCCCGCCCTTGAGGTGGTAGACCTCGTCGAAGCCTTGTTCCTTCAGGTAGGCGGTGGACTTCTCGCAGCGGATGCCCCCGGTGCAGAACATCGCCACCTTCTTGTGTCGCTCGGGATCCAGCGCCGTTGCCACGTAGTGGGGGAAGTCGCGGAAGGATGCGGTGTTGGGATTGACGGCGCCGTCGAAGGTGCCGACCTCGACCTCATAGTCGTTACGCGTGTCGATCACCAGTACCTCGGGGTCGCGGATCAGCGCGTTCCAGTCCCGCGGCTCGACGTAGGTGCCGACACTGTGGCGCGGGTCGATGCCTTCGATGCCCATGGTCACGATCTCGCGCTTGAGCTTGACCTTGGTGCGCATGAAGGGCGCCTGCTCGGCCAGGGATTCCTTGGTCTCCAGGGACGCGAGGCGAGAGTCCGAACGCAGCCAGTCAAGCACGGCGTCGATGCCGTGACGGGAGCCCGCCACGGTACCGTTGATGCCTTCACGGGCCAGTAGCAGGGTGCCGCGCACGTCATGCTTGCGCATGGTGCTCAGCAGGGGGGCTCGCAGCGCCTCGATGTCATCGAGAGTCACGAACTTGTAGAGCGCGCAGACCACGTACTGGGGCTGGAGCGGCGCGGGGCGGAATCGAGGCGTCTGGGTCACACGGGGGTCCTCATGCGGGCCGGATCGTAAATCCGGAGCAGGATGGAAAGAGAAAAAGGTCGATGGTGACGCGGTTCCCGGCAGGGAGCGTCGAACGCCGATAGTGTACAGAAATCGAGGGATAACGTCCGCCCCGTGCGTAGAGAGAGGCTTGGGCGCGGTGGCAGCGCCCTTGCGGTCGACGCTTGGCAGGCGTGAGCCCGTGGACCATTCGATAGACCTCGTCTATCGAATGTTGATCGAGATCAATTATCCCTCTGTGGCGGCACTGGCTAGGCTAGGGCCATGGATAACCAGCATAAAATTTATTCGTTTTGCCCAGACGATGATCCAGTCCACGGCGCAGGCGTCCCTCAGGCGAGTGGCGCTGTCTATGACGATGCCCGGGATAGCGCATTGCGCGATCTTACGGGCCCTGCGGAGCTGCCCATTAGCCTCGCGCTCAACCAGGTGTCGATGGGCACCTTGCTGGCCAGTCCCGAGGCGTTGGAACCCTTGGCGATCGGTCATGCCTTCGGTGCCGGTTGGATCGAACGTCGTGACCAGGTTATGGCGGTGCAACTCTCGCGGCTTCGCCACGGTCTGGCGGTGCGCCTGGAGGTCGATGAACGCCTGGCTCGGGCGGCGAGTCGCCGTCGGCGCCGGGAGGCGTCGGTGTCGAGCTGCGGTGCCTGCGGCGCGGCGAGCGAGGCCGAGATCATGGCGGGCTTGAGGCGCTTGCAGGCGCGGCCGGTGCTCGATGCCCGCGCGCTGCGCCGCGGCCTTGACCAGATGGCGCTCCTGTCGCGCCCAGGGCTGCACCTGGCGCTCGGGCTCGATGGCCGTGGTGAGGCGTTGTTTCAGGGCGCCGATATCGGTCGCCATAACGCCCTGGACCGGGTGATCGGGCAGGGGCTATCGAGTGGCCGTCTCCCCGATGCCCTGCTGGTATCGAGCCGCTGCAGCCTGGAGTTGGTGCAGAAGGCGGTACATGCCGGTATCTCGACGCTGGCAACCCTTGCCGTGCCGTCACGATTGGCGGTGGAAACCGCACGGGCCTGTGCGCTTAATCTGGTCTGCGCCCATCGCGGTCGGCGGCTCGAGCTGCTCAGCGGGCAGTACTGATGGCACTGGTGGCTCAGATGATATTGGGCTCTCTTTCCCTTGTGACAGGATGCTGACATGGCCGACGTTTCCCCCTTCGGTGAGTCTTCCCTTGGCTCGCCAGTGCCGCCGCGGGAAGACCCGCGCCTCACCCGCCATCCTGACGTGGTCCCGTATAAGGGGCCGGCAGGCGGCTGGGGGGCGCTGAAGAGCGTCGGTCGCCACGTCAGGCACTCGAAGGCACCGTGGAAGGCGGTGCGCTCGCTGTTGCGCACCAATCAGGGCCAGGGCTTCGACTGTCCGGGCTGCGCCTGGGGCGACCCGCTGCACGGCTCGTCGTTCGAATTCTGTGAAAACGGCGCCAAGGCGGTGGCTTGGGAGGTCACCGACAAGCGTGTGACGCCGGCGTTCTTCGAGCGTCACTCGGTCGCCGAGCTGCTCGGTTGGGACGACTTCATGCTCGAGGACCAGGGCCGGCTGACCGAGCCGATGCGCTATGACCACGAGCAAGGTCGCTATGTAGCGATCGCCTGGCGGCACGCCATCGAGGTGATCGCCGAGCATCTGGCGGGCCTGGACGACCCCGATCAGGCGCTGTTCTACACCTCCGGGCGAGCCAGTAACGAGGCGGCCTATCTGTATCAGCTCTTCGTGCGTCTCTACGGCACCAACAATTTTCCCGACTGCTCGAACATGTGCCATGAGGCGAGCGGCGTTGGCATGATGGCGAGCCTTGGCGTTAGCAAGGGCACGGTGCTGCTCGACGACTTCGAGCAGGCCGAGGCGATCTTCGTGTTCGGCCAGAACCCCGGGACCAATCATCCGCGCATGCTCGGGGACCTGCGCCGCGCCGCGCCGCGCGTCGGGGGGCGCGCATCGTCAGCTTCAACCCGCTGCGCGAGCGCGGCCTCGAGCGCTTCGCCGACCCCCAGGACCATCGCGAGATGCTGACGCTGTCGAGCCAGGCCATCAGCTCAGGCTACTATCAGCCGCGCATGGGCGGTGATATGGCCGCCGTTCGGGGTATCGCCAAGGCGCTGTTTGCGCTCGAGGCCGAGGGGCTTTTCGAGCGCGCCAGTGCCTTTATCGATACCCATACCCAGGGCATCGAGGCGTGGCAGCGCCAGGTGGAGGAGACACCCTGGGACGCCATCGAGGATCAGTCGGGTCTTACGCGATGCGAGCTCGAGGAGGCCGCGCGGGTCTACGCGGGCGCCGGCAGCGTCATCTGCACCTGGGCCATGGGCATCACCCAGCATCTGCACGCCGTCGACAGCGTGCGCGAGATCATCAATCTGTTGCTGCTGGGAGGGCACTTTGGTCGCCCCGGCGCCGGAGCCTGTCCGGTACGCGGGCACTCCAACGTGCAGGGCGATCGCACCATGGGGATCGATGAGAAGGCGCCGGCCTGGCTGATCGATGCCCTGGAAGCGCGCTATGGCGTGGCGCTTCCCCGTCGGCGCGGCTTCAACACGGTGGAAAGTCTGGCCGCCCTGGAAGCCGGGCAGGTGCAGACGTTCATCGGCCTGGGCGGCAATTTCACCCGGGCGACACCGGACACCGAGCGCACCGAGGCGGCCATGCGACGCCTGCGCCTTAATGTGCAGATCAGCACCAAGCTCAATCGCAGCCACCTGGTCATCGGCGAGCATACCGAGGCGCTGATTCTGCCGTGCCTGGGGCGCAGCGAGATCGACGCCAGCGACGAGGTGGCGTCTCAGCGCATCAGCGTGGAGGATTCGATGTCGATGGTTCATGCCAGTGCCGGTCTCAAGGCCCCGGCCGGCGCCGAACTGCGCTCGGAGCCGGCCATCGTCGCGGCCCTGGCGCAGGCGACCCTGGCCCGGGTGCTGCCGGCCAGGGGGCTGGCGGACCCGGTCGATTGGGCCGCCCTCGCGGCGGATTACGATCGAATCCGCGACGAGATCGCCGCGGTGATTCCGGGCTTCGCCGATTTCAATCAACGCCTCGCCGCGCCGCGTGGCTTTCACCTGAGCAACCCAGTGAGGGCGCTGCGTTTTCCGACCGCCAGTGGCCTGGCCACGTTTTCGGCACCTCGGCTGCCTGATGAGGTACTTCACCAGCAGATGGCGCGCCGCGACGGCTGGCTGACGCTGCAGACGATGCGCAGTCACGATCAGTACAACACCACCATCTACGGCTACAACGACCGCTATCGCGGGGTCTCGGGCCAGCGCCGGGTGGTGTTTATCAACGCCAGTGACCTCGAGCGCCTCGGCCTGGCCGATGGGGACTGGGTCGATCTTGTCGGCGAACCCCGGGGCGATGGCCAGGAGCGGCGGGCGCCGCAGTTCCGCCTGGTTCGCTACGACATCCCGACGGGCTGCGTCGGGGCGTATTATCCCGAGACCAATGTGCTGGTGGCGCTGGAAAGTCACGGCGCGGATACCGGCACGCCATCGTCCAAGGCGGTGCCGGTGCGTCTGGAAAAGAGCGCGCGGATCGCGTGACGGTGCGGCCTTGCCGGGGGACACCCGCCCGGCGCTGGATTCTTGCCATATCCCGGCGGGCTGCGCCGGTGCTGAGCTACGCCGAGACCAATGTGCTGGTGGCGCTGGCAAGCCACGGCGCGGATACCGGCACGCCATCGTCCAAGGCGTCGTCCAAGGCGGGGCAGGTGCGTCTGGAAAAGAGCGCGCGGATTGTGTGACGGTGCGGCCTTGCCGGGGAACACCCGCCCGGCGCTGGATTCTTGCCATATCCCGGCGGGCTGCGCCGGTGCTGAGCTACGCCGGTGCCTATCTACGCCGGTGCTTATCTACGCCGAGCTACGCCGGTGCTGAGCTACGCCGAGACCAAGGTGCTGGTGGCGCTGGAAAGCCACGGCGCGGATACCGGCACGCCATCGCCGACGCCATCGCCGACGCCATCGCCCAAGGCGTCGTTCAAGGCGTCGTTCAAGGCGTCGTTCAAGGCGGGGCCGGTGCGTCTGGAAAAGCGCGCGCGGCCCGCTCAGTGCTGGCGACGATGCTGCAGCCGCCCTCCGGCCCAGGTTTCGTAGATGGCGCGGTCATCGCCGAGCATCATCAGGGTGAAGAGCTCTTCGGTGAGGGTGTCGGCTCGGTTCATTCGACGCGACAGCAGCGAGGACGCGTGACGATCGATGACCACGAAGTCGGCATCCATGCCCGGGGCCAGGCGGCCGATGCGATCGTCCAGCGATAGCGATACGGCATTGCCGCGGGTCAGGGCGTGAAAGCCGGCCCAGGCGGTCAGCGGCTGCCCGCGCAACTGGCCGACCTGATAGGCGGCCTTGAGCGTGGCCAGCCCCGACAGGTCGGTGCCGGCGCCGATATCGGAGGCCAGGGTCAGGTTCAGGTCTAGCGCCCGGGCAGACTGGCGATCGAACAGCCCGCTGCCGAGAAACAGGTTGGAGCTCGGGCAGAACGCGATGTTGGCGCCGCGCTCGGCGAGCCGTGAGCGCATCCCATCGTTCAGGTGGATGCCGTGGGCGAAGGTGCTGCGTGGGCCGACCAGCCCGGAGCGCTCATAGACATCCAGGTAGTCGTGGCTGTCGGGGAACAGCTCGGCGACCCAGTCGAGTTCGCCGAGGTTCTCCGAAAGGTGGGTCTGCAGCCACAGGCTCGAGTCGTTGCGCAGCAAGCCACCCGCGGCATCGAGCTGTGTGCGGGTCGAGGTCGGCGCGAAGCGTGGCGTGACGCTATAGCCGAGCCGGCCGTTGCGGTGCCAGTCGCCGATCAGGCGTTCGCTGTCGCGGATGCCGCCGAGGGTGTCATCGGTCAGGGCATCGGGGGCGTGGCGGTCCATCAGCACCTTGCCGGCAAGCATGCACAGGTCACGCCGCTGGGCGGCGCCGAAGAAGGCGTCCACCGACGTTGGGTGGCTGGAGCAGAACACCTGGGCGGTGGTGGTACCGACGCGCATCAGCTCGTCGAGAAAGATGTCGGCCATGAGACTTGCGTGCTCGTAGTCGGCGAAACGGCACTCCTCGGGGAAGGTGTACTCGTTAAGCCAGTCGAGCAGCTGGCGGCCGTAGGAGGCCATGATGTCGAGCTGCACGTAGTGCACGTGGCTGTCGATGAAGCCGGGCATCACCAGCTTGTCGCGCTGGTCGATGATGCTGATGTTGTCCGGCAGGCGTGGGGCGAGGCGGCTGTAGTCATCGACGGCGATGATCTTGCCGTTCTGCCACCACAGGGCGCCATCGGCATGATGGACCACGGAGCCCTCGCGGGGCTTGTCGTCGTCACCGGGATCGGCGTCGAAGCTCAATAGGCTTGCGCGCATGACCCAGGGCCGGCCATCGTCTGGCGCTTGTGCCGCCGGTTCGGCCTGGGGGCCTGGACGGGGTAGGGGACTGGTGCTCGAAGGTTCAGGCGTGTGGCTCATGGTCTTGCTCTTGTCAGGGAATATCGTGTTGTGGCGGCGTGGCCGCCGGCTCGGCGCCGCGGGTCATGGCTCGACGTTTGTGGGCGAGTGTCTCGGGGGGCTTCGACCCGCAATCGCCAGGGCCAGACTCAGCCAAACAGCGTGCGCAGCCGCCCGGCGTCGATGCCGCGGGTCTCGCCTCGCGGGGTGTCCGAGGCCAGGCCTTGGCTTGCGCTCGTTGACGCGGCGACCAATGGCAGCAACTCGGCCAGGGCCGAGAGGGCGACGGCGTAGGGGCGCTTGTCGCCGCCGGAGTCGCCTATCGGGCAGCGTACCCGTTCGATGCTCGCGTCGGTGTGGCCGGCGGCCTTGAGGCGTCGACGAAAGCTGACCCACTTGCTGCGCGATCCGATCAGTCCGATCGATGCGAGATCCTGGCGCTTAAGCATGGCGTCGATCAGGGCGAAGTCCTCGGCGTGGTCGTGGGTCAGCACCAGGGCATGGCTGCCTGGCACAAGCGAGGCGACGGCGGCGGCGCAGTCGTCCATCCGGTGACGGTGCTGTCGCTGCTCGCCCGCGCCCTTGTCGTCGAAGGCGCTCGGCCGGCTATCGAACCAGTCGAGGCGCCAGCCCAGGGGGCCGGCGAGGCTGGCCAGTTCGCCGCCGACATGGCCGGCGCCGAATACCGCCAAGCGGGTATTGGCGCCAAGAAAGCACTCGAGGATCACATTGACGAAGCCACCGCAGCACTGGCCGCTGCGACCGCCAAGGGAGAAGGCCTCCAGGGTGACGCCGGCGCGGCCGTCATCCAGCGCGGCCCGAGCGGCGTTGATGACCTGCCATTCGAAGGTGCCTCCGCCCAGGGTGTCGATGACCGTATCGGCGCAGATCACCATGCGGGCGCCGGGTTCTCGTGGGGTGGAGCCTTGGCTCGTGACCTGGGTGGCCAGGACGTGGGGCTGGCCCTCGCGCTGCAGGCGTGCCAGAGCGTCGTACCAGCGTTCACGCTCGTCGCAGGGTGTCATGGTGTATCGCCTCCCTCGGCGCGCAGGATCGCCGCAGCGGCCATCACGCGTTCGGGCGTTGCCGGCGTATCGAGGCGTGGCGACAGGCGATAGTCGCTCAGACTCGCGATAGCGTCCCGCAGCGCCGACCATACCGACATGCCGAGCATGAAGGGCGGTTCGCCCACGGCCTTGGAGCGGTAGATGCTGGCCATGGAGTTGGGGTGGCCTTCGAGCAGGGCGACATTGAAGATCCTGGGCTGGTCGCCGTAGGTGGGAATCTTGTAGGTGGCAGGGCCGGTGGAGATCAGTTGGCCCTTGTCATTCCACTTGAGCTCTTCGCTGGTCAGCCAGCCAGCCCCCTGGAGGAAGCCGCCCTCGACCTGGCCAAGGTCGATCGCCGGATTCAGCGAGTCGCCCACGTCATGGAGGATGTCGACGCGATCGAGCTGATACTCGCCGGTCAGGGTATCGACCGAGACCTCGGCGACCGCCGCCCCATAGGCAAAATAGTAGAACGGACGGCCGCTGCCCGAGGCCCGGTCGTAGTGGATCAACGGAGTGGCGTAGAAGCCCTTTTCCGAGAGCGAAATCCGTGACAGGTAGGCGTCCTGGATCAGCACGCCCCAGGGAATGCGGCGCTCGCTCTCGCCTTGCCCCGCGATCAGGTGGTTGTGCGCCATGTGCATGGCTTCGCGGTCGAGGTGATAGTGCTCGGCGGCGAAGTCACATAGCCGTGTCTTGAGCTTGAGGGCGGCGTCTCGCGCCGCCTGGCCGTTGAGGTCGGCGCCGCTCGAGGCCGCCGTGGGCGAGGTGTTGGGGACCTTGTCGGTGCGGCTAGCGGTGATGCGCACGACGTCCAGGTCCAGGCCCAGCTCTCGGGCCACCACCTGGCAGATCTTGGTGTGCAGGCCCTGGCCCATCTCGGTGCCGCCGTGATTGATCATCACGCTGCCATCGGTGTAGACGTGCAGCAGGGCGCCGGCCTGGTTGAGGTGCTGCGCGGTGAAGGAGATGCCAAATTTTACCGGGGTCAGCGCCAGGCCCTTGCGGATCACCGGACTTGCGTCGTTGAACTCGGTGATGGCGCGGCGTCGATTCCAGTAGTCGCTGTCGGTCTCGAGCTTTTCGACGAGCTCGTGGAGCAGGGCGATCTGATCGACGCTCTGGCCGTAGTGGGTGACATCGCGTGGGATGTCCGGGGTGGTGCCCTGGGCGTCGGCAGCATCGCCTTGCTGGCGATACAGGTTGCGCTTGCGCACCGTCAGCGGGTCTTCGCCTACACGACGGGCGATGTCGTCCATGGCCGCTTCGATGATCATCATGCCCTGGGGGCCGCCGAAGCCGCGAAAGGCGGTATTGGAGGCGGTGTGGGTGCGAGCCCGGTGCCCGGTGACCTGGACGGCGCCGAGGGAATAGGCGTTGTCGGCGTGGAACATGGCACGGTCGACGATGGCTTCCGACAGGTCCGGCGAGTAGCCGCAGTCACCGATCACGGTGATGTCGCCCCCCTGGATCACGCCGCGATCATCCACGCCGAGGCGGTAGTGGTTGTGGAACGGATGACGCTTGCCGGTCACCTTCATGTCGTCGGCCCGGGGCAGACGCACGCGGCAGCTGCGCCCGGTACGCCGGGCGATCAGGGCCGCAAGGCAAGCCCACGGAGAGGCCTGGGTCTCCTTGCCGCCGAAGCCGCCGCCCATGCGTCGGACCTCCACCGTCACGGCATGGAAGGGAATGCCGAGGACCTCGGCGATGAGTTTCTGCGTTTCGCTCGGATGCTGGTTCGAGGTGTGCACCATGACCCCTTCGTCTTCGGTCGGGTGCACGACGCAGGCCTGGCCCTCCAGATAGAAGTGTTCCTGACCACCGACGAACTGCTCGCTTTCGACAATATGACGGGCCGCGCCGAGGGCCGCCTCCCAGTCGCCGCTCTGCTGGCGATGGCTGGGGCGGACGAACTCACCGGCCTCGGCGGCGGCCACCGGGTCGAGCTGGGCGGGAAGCTCCTCGATCTCGAGGACGGCGGCCTTGACCGCCTGGCGGGCGGCCCGATAGCTCGTCGCGGCTACCGCGAACACGACCTGGCCGGCGTACAGCACCTCGCCATCGGCCATGATCGGATCGCCGGGAAAGACCGGGCCGATGTCGGTATGGCCGGGCACATCGGCAACGGTGATGACATCGACCACACCGGGAGCGCGGCGCACGGCGTCGAGCTCGAGCCGGCTGATCCGGCCATGGGCGACGCTCGACAGGCCCACGGCGATGTGCAGCGCGTTGGCCGGTGCGGCCAGGTCATCGATGTAGGCGGCGCGTCCGGTCACATGCTTGATCGCGCTCTCGTGCTGAGCCGAGGTGCCGGAGAAGCCGTGTGCCTGGCGGGGGGCCGCGGCCGGATTGGCGTGGCGGTCGGTCACCGGCGTGTCGTCGTCCTGGTGAGGCGCCGGGGGAGCGAGTTCAGTGAGCGTACGCATGGAGCATCACCTCCTGGTCGGAAACGGATTGTTGTAGTGGGTCTGTTCCATCGGTTATCTGACCGGCTATCTGACGGGCGATCACCAGGCGCAGGCGCTCGAGCAGGGCCGCGGCCGAATGGCGGCGGTAGGTCGCGCTGCCGCGGACATCGCTCATGGGGTCGAAGTCCTGGGCAAGGGCGTCTCTCGCCTGGGCGAAGGCCTCGACACTGGGCGCCTTGCCCTCGAGCGCGGCTTCGGCGCCGAGGGCGCGGGCGGGAATGCCCGCCATGCCGCCGAAGGCCAGGCGCACGTTGATCATGCGGCCATCGTCCAGGCGCCAGGCAAAGGCGCCGAGCACCGCGGAGATATCGTCTTCGCGGCGTTTGGACAGCTTCCAGACCTTGAGCTCGCGTCCGGTCTGGGGCCTTGGCAGGAACACGGCGGCCAGGCATTCGTCGACCGCGAGGTCGGTCTTCTTGTAGGCCAGAAAGAAGTCCCGCGCGGCGATGTCACGGTTGCCCGACGGTCCTACCAGGCGCAGGTGGGCATCGAGGGACAGCAGCACCGGTGGGGTGTCGCCGATGGGCGAGGCGTTGGCCACGTTGCCCCCCAGGGTGCCGCGGTTGCGCACCTGGGCCGAGCCGAGCCGATGCAGCAGGTGGGCGAAGGTGGGGTAGTGCGCTGCCAGCAGCGGCTCGAGGGCGGTGTAGGTCACGGCCGCGCCGACCCACCAGCCGGGGCGGCCATCGGTATCTTCGCCCTCGTCGATGGCGGTGAGTTCGGCGACTCGGGTCAGGTCGATCACTCGGGGAAAGTCCGTGAGATTTTGCGTCGCTTCCAGCCACAGGTCGGTGGCCCCCGCTACCAGCCGGGCCTCCGGATACTCGGCGCGCAGCGCGACGAGCTCATCGAGGGTACGGGGTTGGTGAAAAGGTGGCACAGCGCCGGCGGCGGACGATGCCGCCGGGGCCTCGTTCGTCGACCTGCCGACGTCGACGGCCAGGCTCGCGTCGTCGAGCCAGCTCGGGCGGTGGCCCGGGGTGCTGTCCATGCCGAGGGCGGCGTCGCGAATCGGGCGGTAACCGGTGCAGCGGCACAGGTTTCCCCCCAGCGCCGCTTCGAGACGTTCGGGTGTCAGCGGTGCCGGGCGGCGCTGGTTGGCCTCGTGCAGGGTGAACAGTGACATGACGATGCCGGGGGTGCAGAAACCACACTGGCTAGCGTGGCACGCGACCATGGCTGCCTGGCTCGGGTGCAGGTCGTCGCCTTCCGACAAACCTTCCACGGTGACCAGATGACGTCCCTCGAGCTGGTGGGCCGGCATCAAGCAGGCGTTGGCGCTGTGATAGGTGAGGCGGCCGTCGCTGGATTGGCGGTCGGGCTCGCCGATGGCCACGGTGCAGGCGCCGCAGTCTCCCGAGGCGCAGCCCTCCTTGGTGCCGGTAAGGCCGAGGCGCTCGCGCAGTAGCTCGAGCACACTGTCGTGGGCGTCGGCCGCAACGCGCTGCGGCTTGCCATTGAGGTGGAAGTGAATCATGGCAGGGTCCTGTCCAGATTATTGTTGTCCAACGCATCGTGTGACAGCGCGGTGGAAGGTGAAGGTCCATTGTTGACGGGCAGGGAGCTACCGGCCCGCGCCTCTATGATGTAATAGTTGACCATTCGGTCAGTTTCTTCAAGGTCTGAGGAATAGATTTTTCATATTTCTTTCCCGAACCGTCGAATTGCCAGAGTGGCGGCCTTTGAGGCAAGCTCTTCGTCCTTTCAGATTCGACCCACCTCGAGCGAGCGAGTGCCATGGCGAAACGGTTACAGCCCAGGGATCAGGATGCCGGCGGTGCCATCCGGCAGCGCAACGAACGAGACATTCTCGACGCCGCCGAGCGCGTCTTCTCTCGCCACGGTTACCGTGGTGCCAGCCTTCAGCTGGTCGCCGAGGAAGCCGGCCTGCCCAAGTCCAATGTGCTCTACTACATGAAGAGCAAGAAGGCGCTGTACGTGCGCCTGCTTGAAGGCGTGATGGAACGCTGGAACATGATGCTCGATGACATCTCGGTCGAGGACGACCCCGCCGAGGTCCTGTCGGCGTTTATTCGCTCCAAGATGGAAATGTCGCGCCAGCATCCCGAGGCGTCGCGCTTGTTCGCCGGTGAGATCCTGCAGGGCGCTCCCTTCCTGCAGGACTACCTGCGGGGAGAGCTGCGTGACTGGGTCGAGAGCCGAGCCGAGGTCTTTCGCCAGTGGGCGGATCGTGGCCTGATGGACCCGGTCGACCCGGTGTCCCTGATCTTCTTGATCTGGTCGGCAACCCAGCACTACGCCGACTTCGAGGCCCAGGTGCTCGGGATTACCGGGCGCGAGCGCCTGGAGGATGATGACATGGCGCGGGTCACCGGCTTCTTGACGCAGATGGTGCTGAAGGGGTGCGGCGTGACGCCGAAGGCGACGCCCTGAGGGTGACGGTGACGTCTCCAGCATCAGCCCCGACGGTGGAAGACACCGTGCCGCTGGCGCGGTCACCCGCCGCCGGGGGCGGCGGGCGACGCTGTCGCGGTGTTACCGAGCGGTGGTCAGCATCTGCTCTTACCGTGCGGTGATTAACATCGCCTCTTACTGTGCGGTGATTGGCATCTGCTCTTACCGTGCGGTGATTGGCATCTGCTCTTACCGTGCGGTGATTGGCATCTGCTCTTACCGTGCGGTGATTGGCATCTGCTCTTACCGTGCGGTGATTGGCATCTG
>NZ_JBQXYF010000015.1:0-136895 GCF_052645355.1 Halomonas sp. V046 | reverse complement strand
AGCTGCAGGAGCCGGTGCAGTTGACCCCGTGGGTCGAACGCACGACCTTGTCGTGCTGCCAGCGCGAGCGGTAACCGTCCTCCCAGTCGCGGGTCTCGTCACGGGTCTCGCCGTGGCCGTTCGCGAACTGGGGAGGCCGGTGGGTCAGATACTTCAACCGGTCGAGAAAATGACTCATGGCGCTCTCCTCAAGGCCCCGGACGGAGCCGTGCTAGACGGTAAGGTGTGTCGGCTCCGGCGAGGTTTCGCCGCCGGAGCCCGCTGGTCGGTCTTGTTGCCGTTACAGCGTGATTTCGGCGCCCTTGCGGCTGTAGTAGAACCAGGTCAGGGCGGTGCAGATGATGTAGAACACGATGAAGCCGACGAGGGCCGAGGCGGCGCTGCCGGTTAGATCCAGCGAACTGCCGAAGGCCTTGGGAATGAAGAAGGCACCGTAGGCGGCGATGGCCGAGGTGAAGCCGATGGTGGCGGCGGACTCACGCTCGGCGTGGACCAGCTGCTCGTCCTCGGACAGCTCCGGCATCAGCCGGGGCACCTCCTGGCGGAAGATCGATGGAATCATCTGGAAGGTGCTGGCGTTGCCCACGCCGGTGGCGAAGAACAGCGCCATGAAGAACACGAAGAAGCCGGCGAAGGCCAACGGCATGTCTTTGTTGATCAGGAAAAACAGCACGCCGATGACGCCTGCGATCATGCCGATAAAGGTCCAGAAGGTGACTCGGGCGCCGCCGAAGCGATCGGCGAGGCCCCCGGAGTAGGCGCGGCTGAGCGCCCCGACCAGCGGGCCGAGGAAGGCGAACTTCAGCGCATCGATCTCCGGGAACTGGGTATTGGTCAGCAGCGGGAAGCCGGCGGAGAAGCCGATGAAGCTGCCGAAGGTGCCGGTGTAGAGCACACACATCAGCCAGTTGTGCTTGCGCTTGAAGATCACCGCCTGTTCCTTGAACGAGGACTTGGCGCTGGCGATGTCGTTCATGCCGAACCAGGCGGCGACGGTGGCCAAGGCGACGAAGGGTACCCACACGAAGCCGGCGTTCTGTAGCCACAGCTCGCCGCCAGCCTGGGTGGGCTGGCCGTCGCCGACCATGACGCTGAAGACCCCGGTGGCGATGACCAGCGGCACCAGGAACTGCATCACCGAGACGCCGAGATTGCCAAGCCCGGCGTTCTGCGCCAACGCCGTGCCTTTCTCGCGCTTGGGGTAGAAAAACGAGATGTTGGCCATGCTGGAGGCGAAGTTGCCACCACCGAAGCCGCACAGCAGCGCCAGGATCACCATCACCAGATAGGGGGTCTCGGGATTCTGTACCGCGAAGCCGATCCAGATCGCCGGCAGCAGCAGGGACGCCGTGGACAGCGCGGTAAAGCGGCGGCCGCCGACGATGGGCACCAGAAAGCTGTAGAAGATGCGCAGGGTGGCACCGGAGAGCCCCGGCAGGGCGGCGAGCCAAAACAGCTCGTTGGCGGTGTAGGTAAAGCCGACCAGAGGGAGCTTGGCGACCACCACCGACCACACCATCCACACACTGAAGGCCAGCAGCAGACAGGGAATCGAGATCCACAGGTTGCGGGTAGCGATCCTGCGGCCCTGGGACTCCCAGAACGTCTCGTCCTCGGGGTGCCATTCGCTGAGCACGAAGCGGCTCGGGGTCGACAGCTCGGGCAGGTCGGTGGATTCGCTGTGATCGCGAATCTCGATGCGCTCGGCCTTCAGGATGGCGACGTGCATCCAGGCCAGCGCCGCGGTGACCACCACGAACAGCAGCATGAAGCAGCTCTGCCAGATGCCGATGACGTCGTTGAGCATGCCGAAGGTCAGCGGCAGGAAGAAGCCGCCGAGACCCCCGACCATGCCGACGACACCGCCAACCAGGCCGACGCTCTTCGGGTAGTAGACCGGAATGTGCTTGAACACCGCCGCCTTGCCCAGCGACATGAAGAAGCCGAGCACCATGGTCAGCACGATAAAGCCGATCAGCGGCATGGCGAAGGTGAAGGTCACCGGATTATTGACGCCTTCCACCTCGTAGCGGGTCGGGGGATAGCTCAGCAGGAAGGTACACACCATCGACGCTAGCAGGGTCCAGTACATGACGCGGCGCGCGCCGTAGCGATCGGACAGCCAGCCACCGAGGACCCGAAACAGCGACGCCGGAATGGTGTAAAGCGCGGCAACGATGCCGGCGCCGGCCAGACTCAGGCCGTAGACCTCGATCAGGTAGTGGGGCAGCCACAGGGCCAAGGCGACGAAGCCGCCGAAAACGAAGAAGTAGTACAGCGAGAAGCGCCATACACGAATGTCGGACAAGGGCGCCAACTGCTCCGCCAGCGACTGACGCTGGGCGTTGCGGCTCTCGCTTAAGGGGTCGGGCTTGGCCAGCAGGATAAAGGCGATGCCCATGACAGCGATGACACTGGCGTAGACCAATGCGGTGGACTGCCAGCCCATGGCCATGAGCAGGAAGGGCGCGCCGAAGTTGGTCAGCGCCGCGCCGACGTTACCGGCGCCGAAGATGCCCAGCGCCGTGCCCTGGCGATCCTTGTCGAACCAGGCCGAGGTGTAGGCGACGCCGACGATGAAGGCGCCACCGGCCAGACCGACGCCGAGGGCGCCGACCAGCAGCATGGAATAGCTCGTGGCGAAGGTCAGCAGATAGACGCAGGCGGCGGTGGCCAGCATCAGCAGGCCGAAGACCCAACGCCCGCCGAAACGGTCCGTGAGCACACCGAGAAACAGACGGCTGATCGAACCGGTCAGCACCGGGGTGGCCATCAGCAGGCCGAGCTGGGTGTCGGAAAGACCGAAGTCGTCCTTGAGTTGGATACCAAGGATGGAAAAGAGGGTCCAGACAGCGAAACACAGCGTAAAAGCCAGGGTGGATAATCCGAGCGCCCTGTTTCGCTCGGAGGATGAAACACTCGTGTGATCGACCATTCGCCTTCCTCGTTAGCTCATTCGGTCCTTGTCGTCTTACCGATGGGGAATCACGCAAAAGTGACGTTTTTATTAAAGTTATTTCAAAGCGTTATTATCGAATTGGTATTGAACTTGGCCGCTACGCCAGTGGTTGATGGGGCCGTCATGGTTGTCTTGTAGCTTTTTGTTATCTTTTTGTGATGTAGTGAAAGTGGCTTCCGTCGTTGGCCGTTTCGTCGTTGTTAGAATTATTACTTTTTGAATTTCCTATGTTATTTATTTTTCTTTGGTGTTGGGCAGCGATTGCCGCCCCCTCTGGACAGATAATAAGTAGTAGGTGCATTCGAGATTCGTCAAGTTTTTCCAACTGCCGGCGCGACAGAGTGACGGAAGCAGGGTGTGGCGGTTTTTCCTGGTGTCGCCCCGGTTCCGGCGGTGTCGATAGGTTGCGCTTCCGCTAGCCTCGGCGACGCTCGGTTCGGGGCGATCATCAGCCTGACTCTGCCATCTCCTGCGAGTGTGATTTCTGGGTTATTGGACTGGGTTGTTGGCCTGGATTGTTGGCATCGTGTCGCGTGAGTCTTTCGAGGAATCGGTAGCCGATTTTTCTCCGCGGCCTGGTCTCGGCGCCGGTGACTGACGACGCTGCCCTGAATCTTCGGGCATGGGTTGGCAGGGCGGCATGAGCGGGGGCAGGCCGAGGCAGGTCAGGAGGGCAGGCCGAGGCAGGGCAGGAGGGCAGGAGGGCAGGCCGAGGTGGCTCAGGAGGGCAGGAGGTCAGGACAAGACACGGGCTGCCAGAGGTCGATCGGCCGACGATAGTGACGGTGCCATCGATTCAACATCACCGCCTCTGGGGTCGGTTGTGTCAGTGACTTGGCGGCGTCTTCATCCCCGGGGCCGGCATTTCCCTGTTGGCTAGCAACGATAACGCCGCCCCCAGGGCGGCGTTATTCGGTCGCAGGCGTCGTACGTGCGACGAGACAGGGCGAGAAACGTGCTTCAGCCGTCCTGCTCTTCCATCATCGCTTCGCGCTTCTCGGTGGCGGCGTCGCTGCCCTCCAGCATACCTTCGTTGTACTCGTCCATCTTGCCTTCGGTGTTGCTCGGATCGGTCGGCTCCTCCATCATTTCCTGACGTTTTGCGGTGGCGGCATCGCTGCCTTCCATCATGCCTTCGTTGTGCTCCTCCATCATGCCCTCACCGGGCTGGGAGTCCGCTGACTGTTCTTGCATGGCCTCGCGACTCTCATCCTCGGCGGTAGATGCAAGAGCGAAGCCCGAAAAAAGGAGTGCCATGGAGGCTGCTAGAGCCATAGTCGAACGCTTGAACATCATCGAGTTCTCCTTTCACTCCGTGATGGGAGTTGAGTGGTCATAAGCGATAGGGGCTAGTTTCTGGTACTGCAGTCTCAGCGTAGATGACTTTCTGTGCCTGTCTAGAAGATGGTGATGTGTCCGACGAACACGCGAGCGCAACGATGGCTGCGGCCGGCCTGGCCTCGGTCCGCCGGTGTGTGAGGCCCATCGACTCTGGCGAGTAGCGGCGAGTAGCGGCTAGGGCGAGTCTTGGGGGCACGACGGGCAAGAGGTTTGTGGCGCGCGGTGGTCATCGCGCACGCTAGACTCGAACCTGACCGCGGCGATCTATCGTCGCCATCCATCAACTTACGCTAATTGAGCAGGGAGGCTGTGTGAGCGCTTCAGACCATCATGGCATGTCCACTCGGGCGATCCACGCAGAGCGTGCCTCCGACCCCCATGGCTGCCCCCATGTGCCGATCTACGACACCACGACGTTTGTCTTCCCTACGACTCAGGCGCTCACCGACGTCAGTGAGGGACGCCGCCGGGGGGGCCTTTACACGCGCTATGGCATGAATCCGACGCTGTTCGCGCTGGAAGACTCGCTGGCGTCCCTGGAACATGCACCAGCCGCGCTGAGCTTTGGCTCTGGCATGGCCGCGATCAGCGCCCTGTTGCTGGCCCATGGCCGCCAAGGTGTCGTCTGCCTGGGAGAGGTCTATGGGGGCACGCTCGGCTTCTTGACCGAGCAGTTGCCCGAGCTTGGCTACGCGACGTATCGGCTGCTCGGCGATGAGACCGAGCGCTTGGAGGCCCTGCTGGAGGAGGGCGTTGGCCTCGTCTACATCGAGACGCCCAGCAACCCGACGCTGGCGCTGACCGATATCGCGCGGTTGGCCGAGCTGGCCCACCGGCATGGCGCGCTTCTGGCGGTGGACAACACCTTCGCGACCCCGATCAACCAGCAGCCGCTGGCGCTGGGCGCCGACATCGTCGTGCACAGTGCCACCAAGTATCTGGGGGGCCACAGCGACCTCACCGCCGGGGCGATGATGGGGCCCGAGGCGTTGCTGGCGAAGGTCGTACCGTGGCGCACGAATCTCGGCACGGCACCGTCACCGCAGGTCGCCTCGATGCTGTCGAGAAGCCTGCGCACCCTGGCCGTTCGCGTGGCACAACATAACGCCTCGGCCCTGGCGATCGCCGAGGCCATGCACGATCATCCGCGGGTGCGACGGGTCTGCTATCCGGGCCTGCCCAGCCACCCGGGGCATGCCTTGGCACGTGCCCAGATGCGAGGGTTCGGCGGCATGCTGACGCTGGATCTTGACGCCGATGGCGCTGGGGCGGCCCGCGTGGCCGAGCGCCTTACGCTGTTTCTGCTGGCGCCGAGCCTTGGCGGCGTCGAGAGCCTGGTCACTCAGCCCATCACCACGACCCACGTGGATCTGAGCCCTGACGAGCGAGCCCGACGTGGTATCGGCGATGGCATGCTGCGCCTGTCCGTGGGTCTGGAGGACGTCGATGACCTGATCGCCGACTTAAGGCAAGCCCTTGCCGAATAGCGCCGGGTCGGGTTTGATCGGCGTTGATCCGCCCCTTGCTCTGGAGACAGCATGCTCGCTTTCGTGATACTCGCAGGACTCATCGGTGCCGGCGCCACGGCCGTCCTCGATCTTTGGAACCTGCTGCTGCGGGCCACCCTCGGCCTGCCGCTGCCGCCCTGGCATCTGATCGGGCGCTGGTTCGCCGGGCTGCCCAAGGGGCAACTGGTGCACCGTGACGGTATCGCTCAGTCCTCGCCGGTGGCCAACGAGCTGGCCATTGGCTGGGTGTGCCACTATCTCGTGGGGATACTCTTCGCCGCGGTACTGCTGGCGGTCTGGGGGGTCGGCTGGGCCCAGGCGCCGAGCTTTGGGCCGGCACTGATCGTCGGCCTTGTCACCGTGGGGGCGGGCTGGTTCATCCTCCAACCCGGTATGGGCGTGGGGGTGGCGTGCTCGGGGGCGCCAAAGCCTAGCCTTGCGAGGCTGCAGAACGTCGTCGGCCACGTTGTGTTCGCCGTCGGGCTCTACGCCACGGCGCTTATCGTCGGCTGACCCTTGAAGGCGGTCGGTTGTCGGTCGATTGTCGGTCGGTTGTCGGTCGGTTGTCGGTCGGTTGTCGGTCGATTGTCGGTCGATTGGCGGCCCGGGCTAGCGGCCCGGGCTAGCGGCTCTGGGCCACCGCCTTATAGCGTCATGGCGCCGTCTCGCAACAACTCTGCGAAGGCCCTGGCCGGTTCGCTCGGCAGGCTGTCCTTGCGCGTCATCAGGCCGAACGGGGGCAGGGCGCGGCCGAGGTTCAGCGGTAGGGCACGGATCACTCCCATGCCGAGATGTTCGCGCAGCACGCTTTCCGACATCACCATCAGGCAGTCGCTTTTCTGCAGCAATTGCAGCGCGGCGAAGATCGAGCCGCATTCGATCACGTCCTTCGGCGATACCAGCCCCTGATCCTCGAATTCCTTTTCCAGCGCCTGGCGCGCCGGCGTCGTCACCGGCTGCAACAGCCATGGCCAGTCATCGAGCAGGCGTGAAAGTTCCGGCAGGGGCCCGTCGAGTAGGGGGTGGCCATCGCGCACCACGCTCAGCAGGGTCTCGTTGCCGAGCGGTTCGAAGTCGAACTGGTTGTGCTGGATGACGCTTGCATAGCGGGCGATGGCCAGGTCGATCTTGCCCTGTTCGAGCATCTCGGCGAGCTGATCGCTGGTTTCGCCCATCAATCGGATCTGCAGCAGTGGCCGGTCGCGCTTTAGCCGAACGATGGCTTGGGCCACCAGGTCCGGTGCCGCCCCCATGATGGCGCCGACGGTCAGCTGACCGCGTCCGCCCAGGCGGTGGCGGTGGACTTCCTCTGAGCAGCGATCCAGGCGTGCCAGGGCGTTGTCGGCGAAGTCGATCAGCATCTCGCCGACCGCGGTCGGCAGCATGCCGCGGGAGGTGCGTTCGAACAGCCGGCAGTCGAAGGCGCGCTCGATCTCGCCGAGCATTCGCGTGGCCGCGGGCTGGGACATGTGCATGGCGTCGGCGGTCTGGTGCAGATTACGCTGGCGACCGAGGGTCGCGATCATCAACAGGTGCTTGTAGCGCAGGCGGGCGAGCAGGGTGCGATAGGCGTCCATGGTGCCTCAGGGTCGGTGCTTGATACCTAAATCTTATGGAAGCTCGGTAATGATCTCGCCCTAGACTTTGGTCTTATTCTGTATTTTTCCGCATGATTCTACGTTTCTCGATAACCCCGGTGGGCTCTGGGTTCAGACGCTGTGATAATTAAAAGGTATCGGGCGCGTCGCCATTCTCATTGGCTCAAGGGCCCTCGTATTCGCTAGAACTCTCTGCAGCAAAGGGAATGTGATCTTTCTTCGGAGACAGCATCCGATGCTTTCCCCGACGCCTTAACGCCTGCGAGGAAGCCATGAGCGACGTCACCATCAAAGAAGTTCGCGCCTATACCGTCAGAGGCGGCGGCGCCGACTACCACGACCAGGCCGAGGGCCACTGGATCGACGGCCAGATCTCGACGCCGATGAGCAAGTACCCCGAGTACCGTGCCAATCGCCGCAGTTTTGGCCTTAACGTGCTGGGCACCCTGGTGGTCGAGGTGGAGGCCAGCGATGGCACCGTCGGCTTCGCGGTGACCACCGCCGGGGAGATCGGCGCCTTCATCGTCGAGAAGCACCTGGCGCGCTTTATCGAGGGCAGCAAGGTCACCGATATCGAGAAGATCTGGGATCAGATGTTCAACGCGACGCTGTTTTATGGTCGCAAGGGCGTGGTGATCAACACCCTCTCGGGGGTCGATCTGGCGCTGTGGGATCTGCTCGGCAAGGTGCGAGGGGAGCCGGTCTACGAACTGCTCGGTGGGGCCGTGCGCGATGAACTGCAGTTCTACGCCACCGGCGCACGCCCCGACCTGGCCAAGCAGATGGGCTTTATCGGCGGCAAGATGCCGCTGGTGCATGGCCCGGCCGAGGGCGACGAGGGGCTCAAGCGCAACCTTGAACATCTGGCCGAGATGCGCGCTCGGGTCGGCGATGACTTCTGGCTGATGTACGACTGCTGGATGAGCCTTGACGTCAACTACGCGACGCGCCTGGCCCAGGGCGGCGCCGAGTACGGCCTCAAGTGGATCGAAGAGGCGCTGCCGCCGGATGACTACTGGGGCTACGCCGAGCTCAAGCGCAACGTGCCAACGGGCATGCTGGTCAACACCGGTGAGCATGAGGCCACCCGCTGGGGCTTTCGTCTGCTGATGGAAATGGACTGCTGCGACGTCATCCAGCCGGATGTCGGTTGGTGTGGCGGGGTCACCGAGCTGATCAAGATCTCGGCCCTGGCCGATGCGCACAACACGCTGGTGGTGCCCCATGGCTCGTCGGTGTACAGCTACCATTTCGTCATCACGCGTCATAACAGCCCCTTCGCCGAGTTCCTGATGATGGCGCCCCAGGCCGATGAAGTGGTGCCGATGTTCAATCCGCTACTGCTGGACGAACCCGTGCCAGTGCGCGGACGAATGTCGGTGAACGCGCTTGATAAGCCCGGTTTCGGCGTGCGGCTGAACCCGGAGTGCGAGCTCAGTCGGCCCTACACCCATTGAGCCACAAGGGGCGGCGTGCGATGGCGGGCCATGACGCTTGCCGCTGCTGTCACCAGAGTGACGGTGTGCTGACGCGCAAGGCGAGTGGGGCGGTTGTCATGGCCGTCGCGTATATCGCCATGGGATCCGCCGCGCCGCGACCGCAGGCATTGGTCACCCCAGTGGGGAGAAGGCACAACAGGAGGCCCGCATGGAGATTCGCGCCCTGCGCATGACGCTCAGCCCTGGGCAAATAGACGAGTACCGCCGCCGTCACGACGCCTTGTGGCCGGAGCTCGCCGCGGCATTGACGGAGGCCGGCATCGAGGACTATCGCATCTTTGTCGACGCCGAGACTCGCTGCCTGTTCGCGCTGATGCATCTGCGTGACGACCATCGCGTCGATGCGCTGGCCGAGCGTGAGGTGATGCAGCGCTGGTGGCGGCACATGGCCGACATCATGGCGACCAACGACGATCAATCGCCCCGGACTGCCTTGCTCGAGGAGGTGTTTCATTTTACGCCGGGAGCCGGCCAATGAGCGTGACTGCTACCCTCGATGCCCGCCTCGATGCCCGTCGCGATGCCCGTCGCGATGCCGGTAAGGAGGCAGCGCCGCTCAAGGTCATCGATCCTCATCTGCACTACTGGTCCCTGGCCGAGGGCAACCAACCTTGGCTTGTGAGTCCCGCGGCGAATCTGCTCGGCGACTACACCGCCATGGCGCGGGATCACCTGCCTGAAGACCTGGCCCGCGATAGCGCCGGCGTTGAGGTCCTGGCCTGCGTCCACGTGGAGGCCGATGCCGTCGACCCCGTGGCCGAAACCCGCTGGCTTGCCGAGGTGATCGGCGCAGGCTCGGCCGAGCAGGGCGGCCGCCCTTGCGCGGCGCCTGGGTTTTTCCCTGGCGCCCTGGTGGTCGGCGCCGATCTGTCGCGGCCCGATGCCGAAGAGCAGCTCGATCGCCAGCTGGCGTTGAGCGATCGGGTCCGCGGAGTGCGCCAGATTCTGAACGTTCACGCCACGCCGCTTTACGACTACGTCGGTCGGCACTTCATGGTCGAGCCGCGTTGGCGCGACAACTTCGCCTTGCTCGGGCGCAAGGGGTTGTCGTTCGATCTGCAGATCTATCCCAGCCAGATGCCGGAGGCGGCCAAGCTTGCCCGGACGTTCGCGGACACGACGTTCATCATCAACCATGCCGGCATGTACGTCGATCGCGAGACCCTCGACGGCTGGCGCGCCTGGCGCGATGGCCTGCGCGCCCTCGCCAGCTGCCCCAATGTGGCCATCAAGCTCAGCGGGTTCGGCATGCTCGATCATCGCTGGACCCGGGATTCGCTGCGTCCGCTGATCTGGGAGGCCATCGATGCCTTCGGCGTGGAGCGTGCCATGTTCGCCTCGAACTTCCCGGTGGATCGCCTCTACGCCAGCTACGTCGGGCTCTGGCAGGCGTATCAAGATATCGTGGCCGGCGCCTCGGCGAGCGACCACGCCTGGCTGTTTCGTGACACCGCCAGGCAGCTGTACCGGTTATAGCCGGCGCTGAGCCAAGACTCGACTGCCTTTCAAGGAGACATCGCATGTTGCTCAACGACAAGACCGTCATCATCACCGGGGCATCCCGCGGCATCGGCGCTGCCGCCGCCCTCGAGTGCGCTCGCCAAGGCGCCAATGTTGTCATCGGCTTCAGTGGCAGCCCCTCGAGCCAGGACCAGGTCGATGCCTTGATCCGCGAGATCGAGGCGCTCGGCCGAGGCGCCGTGGCGGTGGGCGCGCCCGCAGAAGATCCCGACACCGGGGATACCCTGGTGGCCGCGGCGGTGGAACACTTCGGCGGCGTCGATGTGTTCGTCAACAACGCCGGCATCTGTCCGTTCCACAGTTTTCTCGACATGCCCCGGGAGACCTATCTGAAGACCGTGGAGACCAACTTGAACGGCGCCTATTTCGCCGTTCAGGCGGCGGCCAATCAGATGAAGCGTCAGGGCCGTGGCGGCGCCATCATCGCGGTCAGCTCCATCAGTGCACTGGTCGGCGGTGGCATGCAGACCCACTACACCCCGACCAAGGCCGGGCTGTTGTCGCTGATGCAGTCCTGTGCCATCGCCCTCGGCCCCTACGGCATCCGTTGCAATGCGGTGCTGCCGGGCACCATCGAGACCGACATCAACAAGGACGACTTGAGCGACAAGGCCAAGCGCGACTACATGGCCAGCCGATCTCCGTTGGGGCGTCTGGGGCGTCCCGATGATCTGGCCGGCCCCATCGTCTTCCTCGCCTCCGACATGGCCCAGTACGTCACCGGCGCATCGCTGCTGGTCGATGGCGGCGTGTACGTCAATCTGCAGTAATGCCCACCAGGAGCCTTGCCATGCACCTCCCCGTAAACGCCTTTCGCGCCGCCCTCGGCCAGGGACACGTCCAGTTCGGCATGTGGTCGGGCTTCGCCAGTGGCTACGCCGCCGAGCTCGAAGCCGACCTGGGCTACGACTGGTTGTTGATCGACGGCGAACACGCGCCCAACAGCGTCGCGTCGATCCTGTCGCAGCTGCAGGCCGTGGCGCCGTATCCGGTGTCCCCCGTGGTGCGCGCGGTCAATCACGATCCGGCGCTGATCAAGCAGTTGCTGGATATCGGCGCCCAGACCCTGATGGTGCCGATGGTGGAAACCGAGGCCCAGGCCAAGGCGCTGGTGGCGGCGATGCGCTATCCGCCGCACGGCAAGCGTGGCGTCGGCGGGGGCCTGGTGCGGGCGACCCGCTGGGATGACGTCGAGGACTATCTCGCCGATGCCCACCAGCAGCTTTGCCTGATGGCGCAGATCGAGTCGGCCGTGGGCGTTCACAACGCCGCCGCCATCGCCGCGGTGGAGGGAGTCGAGGCGATCTTCATCGGCCCGGCCGACCTGTCGTCGGCGCTCGGTCATCCTGGTAACCCTGGCCACCCCGAGGTTCAGCGTGCGATCGCCGCCACCATCGAGACCGTCAAGGCCGCCGGCAAGGCGGTCGGCATCCTGGCCCCCGGCGAAGAGGACGCTCGGCGCTACATCGCGCTCGGCTGCGAGTTCGTGGCGGTCTCCATCGATATCAGCCTGCTGCGCCAGGCCGCTCGGGCATCGCTGGGCCGCTTCAAGGATGACGGTCCGGCGCAAGCGCCCACCAACGGCCGCGGCGCATCGTCGCTGTATTGAAAGCCAGGCCCCGCGGGGCGCGCCGCTCTCGACATGACACCAAGACACACCGAGGAATCTTCCATGAGCCAGACGCCAACCCACCAGAATTACATCAACGGCGCCTTCATCGACGCCGTCGAGCATCTCGAGGTACATAACCCGGCCAACGGTGCGCTGCTGTCACGGGTGCCGGAATCCCGCGCCGAGGACGTCGAGCGCGCCATTGCCGCGGCCAATGACGCCAAGAAGGCCTGGGCGGCGCTGCCCGCAGTGGAGCGCGCCTCTTACCTGCGCAAGATCGCCACGCGAATCCGTGACAACGTGCCGGCGCTTGCCCGCATGATCACCGAGGAGCAGGGCAAGGTCAGCGGGCTCGCCGAGGTGGAGGTCAACTTCACCGCCGACTATCTGGACTACATGGCCGAGTGGGCGCGGCGCATCGAGGGCGAGGTGATCGAGAGTGACCGGCCAGGCGAGACCATCTTGATGCTGCGCAAGCCGCTCGGGGTGGTGGCCGGCATCCTGCCGTGGAACTTCCCGTTCTTTCTGATCGCGCGCAAGATGGCGCCGGCGCTGGTGACCGGCAACACCATCGTGATCAAGCCCAGCGAGGAAACCCCCAATAACTGCTTCGCCTTCGCTCGCCTGGTCGAGGAAGTGGGGCTGCCCAAGGGGGTGTTCAACGTCGTCAGCGGCGCCGGGGCCAGCGTCGGACAGGCCCTGACCGGCAGCTCGCGTGTCGACATGATCAGCTTCACCGGCAGTGTCGCCACCGGCTCGCGGATCATGGCCAATGCCGCCGGCAACCTGACCAAGCTCAATCTGGAACTCGGCGGCAAGGCCCCGGCCATCGTGCTGGGCGATGCCGACCTGGACCTTGCGGTCAAGGCGATTCGCGCCTCTCGTATCATCAATACCGGACAGGTGTGCAACTGCGCCGAACGCGTCTACGTCGAGCGCACGGTGGCCGATGAGTTCGTGACGCGCATGGGCAAGGCGATGGCCGCGACCACCTTCGGCGATCCGCTGGCCCAGCCCGACGTGGAGATGGGGCCGCTGATCAACCGCGCGGGTCTCGACAAGGTCGGCCGGATGGTGAAGGCCGCGGTGGGCGAGGGCGCCGAGCTGATCACCGGTGGCGCGGTGGCCGACCTCGGCCACGGCTTCCACTACCAGCCCACGGTGCTGGCGGGCTGTCGCGCCGACATGGGGATCATGCGCCAGGAGATCTTCGGTCCGGTGTTGCCGATTCAGGTGGTCGACAGCCTGGATGAGGCCATCGTGCTGGCCAACGACTCCGACTATGGCCTGACCTCATCGGTCTATACCCGCAGCCTGGCCAATGCCATGCGCGCCTGTCGCGAGATCGATTACGGCGAGACCTACATCAATCGCGAGAACTTCGAGGCGATGCAGGGCTATCACGCCGGGGTGCGAAAGTCCGGCATCGGCGGCGCCGATGGCAAGCATGGCCTGTACGAGTATACCCACACGCAGGTGGTCTACCTCGAGGCCTGATGCCGTCGTCACCGGGGAGGCGTGGTCGGCCTCCCCACGTTCTTTTCCTGGTTGTCCTGTGGGCGCCGCCAGACGGCGCCTCGGGGAAGGTGTGTGCGTTTTCTCGGGGCTCTGTGTTTCTCGGGGCTCTGTGTTTCTCGGGGCTCTGTGTTTCTCGGGGCTCTGTGTTTCTCGGGGCTCTGTGTTTCTCGGGGCTCTGCGTGACTCGGAGCACGCGCCTGATACCACAGCCGTGACAACAAGAGAGGCGTCCATGAGCGCAACCTCCTTACCTGGCGACGATCCCGTCGCCGATCTCGAGCGGATCCCGCCGAGTCAGCAACTCAGCGGCAAGTATTTCCTCGGCTCCTACTCGGGTGAACACATTGCCGGTACCGAATTCGTCATCGGCGCGGCGCTGGTGTCACTCGGCGTCGGCACCGCCGATCTGATCTGGGGCCTGATCCTCGGCAATTTGATGGCGGTACTGTCCTGGGCGCTGGTGTGCAGCCCGGTGGCCGTTCGCTCGCGCATGTCGGTGTATGACTACCTGGGACGAGCCGCCGGAAAACGTTTTTCGCTGATCTATAACCTGGTCAACGGCGTGTTCTTCATGATCCTCGGTGGCGCCATGATCACGGTCTCGGCCTCCGCCTTTCGGGTGCTGACCGATATTCCCCCCCAGACCACCTGGTACCCGCAAAGTCTGAGCTTCGTGCTGCTCGCCCTGGCGGTGGGTGCCATCACGGTATGGATGGCGGTCAAGGGCTTCAAGCTGATCGCCAACTTCGCCAGCGTCTGTGCGCCCTGGATGATCACCATGTTTCTGGCTAGCGGCATCCTGACGCTGCCGGTGCTTTGGAACCTGGGCGCCGCCGAAGGACTGACCCATCTCGGTGGCATCCTGGATACCTTCGTCTGGAGCGGTACCACCCCGGACGGCGAGCCGGGCATTTCCCTGTGGGTCATCGCGGCCTGGGCCTGGAGCGTCAACCTGCCGCTGCATCTGGGCATGAGTGACATGAGCATCTTGCGCTATGCGCGCAAGGCCTCCTACGGCTACTTCTCCGCCGCCGGCATGTTTATCGGTCACTTCATGGCATGGGTCTGCGCCGGCCTGATGGGCGCCACGGCCGCGGTGTTGCTGCAGAACTCGTTGACGGCGCTGGATCCGGGAGAAGTCGCCTATCGGGTGCTCGGCGTCATGGGCCTGGTGGCCGTGGTCGTGGCCGGCTGGACCACCTCGATTCCAAGCCTGTATCGCGCCGGTCTGGCCTTTCAGGCCGTCGTGCCGAGGCTCCCTGCGATGCGGGTCGATCTGGCGGTGGGTGCCGTCACCACGGTGGTGGCTTGCTTCCCGTTTGCCTTCACCCAGTTATTGAACGTGCTGTCGTACTTCATCATCGTCATGGCTCCGGTGGGGGCGATCATCGCGGCCGAGCACTTCTTGCTGCCGCGCCTTGGCATTCGTCCGTTCTGGCGCCGTCATCAAGGCCACGATGACAACCTGCCGGCCTTCGTGACCTGGGCGCTGGCGCTGGTGGTGGCCTTGGGGTTGGGTGTCGAAGGCTCGCTGCACCTGTTCACCCTGTTTATTCCGGTGTGGGCGCTGTCGTTTGTCGCCTATCCGTTGCTGTGTCGTGCTTTCGGTGCCGATAGCGCCCCAGGGGTCGATGTCTATGCGCAGTCCTATGGCCCGGTGGAGCCACCGGAAACCGGCGTGGTCACCGAGCAGCCGAGTGTCAACGTTCGCCACCCCGGTTACGTCATCGCGGTGGCCTGCCTGGTGATCATTCTCGGCCTGGCCCTGATGTCCTGGGGCGATCCGGCCACCGCGGTGAATCACCTGGGCGCCTTTCACTGGTGGGTGGTGGCACCGACGCTGGCCTACTTCGGCGCCGCCCTGTGGTGGATGCGCCAGCGCCGGGAGCGCGGGAGCGATTCCGCGGCGTCCGTGCCTGAACCCGAACGCTCCTGAACCGCCAGGCGTCGCGGTCGGCCATCCGTGGTCGGCCGTGATGGCCTGGCACCAACACGAACCGTGCGTGGCCCGAGGTATCACGCCTCGAGAGCCGCGGCTGCGTTTATTCCCGCGAGAGCGCCGTCCCAAGGTCCGATTCGCGGTCCCAAGGAGAAGTCATGGAAGTCCTGCATCTTGGCGTCGCCATCGCCCTGATCCTCGCCACCATCCTGTACTTGAAGCTTAACCCAGCGCTGAGTCTCGTCATCGGCAGCCTTTATCTCGGCCTGGCGATGCAGCTCGGCCTGCCCGAGACGGTCACGGCCATCGGCGCTGGCTTTGGCAATATCATGGCCGCCATCGGCCTGCCGATCGGCTTCGGGGTCATCATCGGGCAACTAATGAGCGACTCGCGCGCAGCGCACAAGATCGCCCATACGCTGGTCGCCGCGGCGCCGAAGGGGGCGGGCCTTTACGTGCTCGGCCTGACCGGCTTCTTGCTGTCGATCCCGGTGTTCTTCGATGTCACCTTCGTTATCCTGATTCCGCTCGGTGTGGCGCTTGCCCAGACCTTGGGCAAACCCCTGCCCTATGCGGTGGGGGCGCTGGTGATCGGCGCCGCGACGTCGCATACCATCGTTCCGCCCACTCCCAACCCGCTGGCCGCCGCCTCGATTCTGGGATTCGATATCGGCCTGATGACCTTTGCCGGCCTGAGTGTGGGGCTGGTGACCGCACTGGTGGTGATGAAACTCTACTTCACCCTTCTCGACATGGGGCTATGGCATCCCGCCAAGGACCAGCTTGTCGGTGCAGCGGCGCCGGGCACCGGGGCCGCGGAGGGGCCGTCCGAGCGGATTTCGTTGACCCTGGCGTTGTTGCCGATTGCCTTGCCGATCCTCCTGATCCTGTCGGGTACGGTCTACGATTACTGTCAGCAGATCGGGGTGCTGGCCGGTGACGAGCTCCCGCCCCTGATCGCGTTTGTCAGCGATCGCATCGTTGCGCTGTTGCTTGGCGCTCTGGCCGCCTATGCCATGGCCTCTCGCGAGATGGACCGTGATCAGCGCGATGCCAGTGCCACCCATGGTCTGCAGACGGCAGGCATGGTGCTGCTGGTGACGGGGGCCGGCGGCTCGTTTGGCAAGGTCATCCAGGACACCCAGATCGGCACGCTGCTGGTGGAAGGCCTGTTTCACGATAGCCAATCGCCGCTAGGGATGGTGCTGCTGACCTACGCGCTCGCGGCGGTGTTTCGTATCGCCCAGGGCTCCGGGACCGTTGCCGGGATCACCGCCATGACGATCATGGCGGGGGCGGCATCGACCGGTGTCGTCGATCCGCTGTGGATCGCCTTGGCCGCGTTGTCGGGCGGTATCAGTATCGGCCACGTCAACGACAGCGGGTTCTGGATCACCACCCAGCTCGCTGGCTTCAGCGTTCGTGGTGGCTTCAAGACCTATACCCTGGGCGAGCTGCTGGTGTCGCTGGTGATCCTGGCGCTGACGGTGCTCGGTGCCACCTTCTGGCCGTGACCGCGGCGAGGACCAAGGTACCCCGCGAGGGTCGAACACGCTTGTCCGGCCTGTACTCCGGCCTGTACTCCGGCCTGTACCCGGGCGGGCAAATTCCTTGTTGCCCTCTGGCCCGTTCAGCGCCGGGGTGGGTGTGGATAACGTCCCACCCGAAGCCATGAAAGGGGAGGTCGGCGTGGCCGTCGTTGACGGCGACGGATACTTGTACAAAAGCTGTGCAATGATAGGATCTTCTACAAGCCTCGGCGAACACGAGGCTGGCCGGAACGCTGTGGCCCTCGGGCCGATGAGGGTGCGGCGCCAGGCCATTTGACCGCGACGATGACAGGAAGGAGTGCCGTGATGACGCTTTTTGAAGCCCTGCGCGAGAGCCACGACAAGCAGCGCCGCCTACTTGAGCGCTTGGTCGAGACCGAGGGAGACAGCCAGGGGCGTGACGAGCTGTTTGCACGAGTCAAGGCCGAGCTCGAGAACCACGCCGGCGCCGAAGAACGTGCTCTCTACGTGCCGATGATGGAGGTCGACATGACTCAGGAGAAGGCCCGCCACAGCGTCGCCGAGCACCATGAGATCGATGAGCTGATCGAAGAACTCGAGGCCACCGACTACAGCTCGCCGGGGTGGCTCGTGGCTGCCAGGAAGCTTCAGCACCTGGTCACGCACCATCTCGAAGAGGAAGAGCACGAGGTCTTTCAGCTCGCCGGGCGAGCCTTCGATGAACCGACCAAGGCGCGCCTGGCCGATGAATATCGCAATGACATGAAGGCTCGCGAAGCGGCCTGAGCGGAGACGCGGTGCCCCCAGGAGTCGCCGAACCGGCCGCGGTTAGACGCCGCAGGCACTGCCTGGGCGGTTGGCGTGGCGCTGCAGCGCGCCACGGCTGACGGCGCCTGCTCGTCACGAGCGCCGGCATCGCGTGTTTCCGCCATCTTGAGTCATTTCTCCGTTGGCGGCTCGTCCCCGGGATTGTCGCCGTGCAGGCGACTCATGGCGTCGCGGCGGTTTTCGTAGATATGCGGCGCGTCCTGGCGCTTCTCCAGGGCGGCGCCGAGCTTCAGGCGCAGGAACGCACTGGTGGTGTAGCGGGTCACGCGCTCGTAGAAGCGATCCGTCAGGCCACAGATCATCTCGGTGTAGCCCTCGACCAGATCCGGGGAGATGGTGAAGTTGTCGTAGTTGACGATGGCGTAGACCGGCTTGCCCAGCGGCTCCAACCAGCGCTCGACATGGCGCTGAATGTCATCGATGGTCTGCTCGCGGGTGACCGCGAGCCCCTCGAAGTTGATGAAGAACTGATTGTCTTGCTCGTCGTAGCTGAACCGCTCGGCCAGAGGCCGCTCCAGCAGGCCGTCGATGATGCCCATGGGGTCTGTCCCAAACAGGCGGATATCCATCGGCTTGAGTGCTGCATCGATCAGCGGGCGGAAGGCCATCAGGGCGAGAATATCGCGCTCAAGATCGATCCCCGGGGCGATCTCGATCAGCTTGAGGCCGGCCTCGGTCAGCGTAAACACGCAGCGCTCGGTAACGTAGAGTACCTGCTGGCCGCGGGCGGCGGCCAAGGGGCCGCTGAAGGTCCGGTGCTCGACGTCATTGACGAACTTTTGCTCGCGTCCTTCCTTGTCGATGGTCACCCCTTCGGCGTGCACCGATAGCCTTGCCTGGGCGGCGAAGGTGCCGACGAACACCAGCCGTTTGGCGTTCTGGCTGATGTTGATAAAGCCGCCGGCACCGGCGAGCTTGGGGCCGAACTTGCTGACGTTGACGTTGCCCGCGGCGTCGACCTGGGCCAGGCCAAGAAAGGCGATATCGAGCCCGCCGCCATCGTAGAAGTCGAACTGACTGGGCTGATCGATGATCGCCTGGGTATTGATGGCGGCGCCAAAATCGAGCCCCCCGGCCGGAAGCCCGCCGATGACGCCGGGCTCCGCGGTCAGGGTCAGATAGTCGAGTATCCGCTCCTCGTTGGCCACATTGGCGATGCCTTCCGGCATGCCGATACCGAGGTTGACGATGGCGTTAGGCTTGAGCTCGAAGGCCGCGCGACGGGCGATGACCTTGCGCTCGTTCAAGGGGAGGGCGGCGATCGAGCCCATGGGAATCCGAATTTCCCCGCTGAAGGCGCGACTGTAGGGCGTGGCGAAGGTCTGCCAGTGGTGCTCGGGATCGGCCACCACCACGGCGTCCACCAGCACGCCGGGAATCTTGACGTCCTTGGCCTTCAGGGTGCCGCGCTCGGCGATGCTCTCGACCTGGACGATGACGATGCCTCCGGAATTGTGCACCGCCATGGCGATGGCCTGCATCTCCAGAAACAGCGCCTCACGCTCCATGGTGACATTGCCGTCGGCATCGGCGGTGGTGCCGCGCAGCAGCGCCACCTTGAGCGGCAATGCCTTGTAGAACAGATAGTCCTGGCCGTCGATCGGCATCAGGACGACTCTGTCTTCGGTGGTGCGGTCGTTGATCTTGCCGCCCCCCAGGCGTGGGTCGACGAAGGTGTCGAGCCCGACCCGGGTCAGGGTGCCGGGCTTGCCCGCGGCGATATCGCGAAACAGGTGAGAGATCACGCCCTGGGGCAGGTTGTAGGCCTCGATCTGGTTGTCGATGGCGAGTTTTTGCAGGCGTGGCACGAGCCCCCAGTGGCCGCCGATCACGCGTTTCAGCAGGCCTGGATGGCCGAAATGATCGACGCCCTTGCCCTTGCCGTCCCCTTGGCCGGCGGCGTAGACCAGCGTCAGATCTCGCGGCGAGCCGTTCTCGATGAAGCGCCTCTCCAGCGCCACTGCCAGGGCCTCGGGAAAGGCCACGCCGACGAAGCCGCCGGTGGCCAGGGTGTCGCCGTCGCGAATCAGTTGGATGGCTTCGTCGACGCCGACGATCTTGTTGCGCTGGGGGCTGGCACTCGGTGGCTGGCGATTGGGCATGGCGGGAGTCTCGGTCAAGGTCGCGGTGTCGGCTCGATCAAGGGCGTCGTTGGCTGGGATCAAGGGCGCAGGTGAGCGGCTCAACGTCTTGAGTGTGGGGTAGCGCGGGGGCCGTCGGTAGCTGGTCGCTCGATTTCGCACAATGCTGTTGGGCGGCTTTTGGCCGCGCCGAGGCGCGATTCCGACGTTTCTCGGCGAGAGAGCACAGCAAGGAGGGGATGCAAGGAGGGGATGCAAGGAGAGGGATGCGTCGCTCAATGCCCCCACCGCCGTTCCGCAGAAGGCGGTGGCCGTGGCGTAAGGCGCTGCGACACCCAGGTGTCGCATAGACGCAGGGACGACGGGTCGACATCGTTGCTGGCCGCGGACGGTCAGCGCAGGCGCATCCGGCCTGGAGACCGCCTCTATGGACTGTCTACTGCTCGTTTTCCTGCTCGCCGAAGCGACCCGCGAACAGCGCAGAGCTCAGGTAGCGCTCGGCGCTATCGGGCAGGATCACGACGATGTTCTTGTCCTTGAACGCCGGTTCGGCGCCGATGCGCACCGCCGCCACCACGGCGGCGCCGCACGAAATGCCGCACAGTATGCCTTCCTCCTGCATCAGCCGATGGGCCATGGCCATGGCGTCGTCGTTGGACACGGCCTCGATGCGATCGACCAGCGACAGGTCGAGGTTGCCCGGCACGAAACCGGCGCCGATGCCCTGGATCTTGTGCGGAGCGGGCTTGGGCTCCTGGCCTGCGCGAACCTGGGCCAGTACCGGCGAATCGGTTGGCTCCACCGCAACGGTGGTGATGGCCTTGCCCTGGGTGTTCTTGATGTAACGCGAAACGCCGGTCAGGGTACCGCCGGTACCGACACCGGAGACGAAGACGTCGACGTCGCCATCGGTATCGGCCCAGATCTCGGGGCCGGTGGTGGTCTCGTGGATACGCGGGTTGGCCGGGTTCTCGAACTGCTGGGGCAGGAAGTACTTGTCCGGCTCGGCATCGGCCCGGGCCTTGGCCTCGGCGATGGCGCCGGGCATGCCCTTGGCCGGCTCGGTCAGGATCAGCTCCGCGCCGAGGGCCTTCAGCACCTTGCGCCGCTCCAGGCTCATGGACGAGGGCATCGTCAGCGTCAGGGAGTAGCCCCGTGCCGCGGCAACGAAGGCCAGGGCGATACCGGTATTACCGCTGGTGGGCTCGATGATGGTCATGCCGGGCTTGAGCACGCCGCGCTCCTCGGCGTCCCAGATCATGGCGGCACCGATACGACACTTCACCGAGTAGGCGGGATTGCGTCCCTCGATCTTGGCCCAGATGGTGGCGCCGTCGTTGACCTTGTTCAGGCGTACCAGGGGCGTGTTGCCGATGGAGAGGGAGTTATCGTTGAAGATGCGCGCCATGTGTTGCTCCTGTCGTTGGGCGAAACCGTTGGGCGAAACTGTTGGGAGAAATCGGTCACCCCAACGGCTGGTCGGGATCGTCGATCTCGGTGAAGACGAGAGGTTTCCCTCAAGGGGAGGCGGCGGTCTTAGGTACCGGCCATCGTCCGGCGTGTGACCCATGGGGAACGACTATGGCATCTACTATGCAACAACTTGCAGGCACTCGGCAGCGGTTTTTGGTGAGTATTAATAACTTCTAATTATTTGAGCATAGCGCTGTCGTCTTTCTCTATCGTCTTTCCTGTCGCCACGGTGCCTCGTGGCGATCTTGCAAGCCAGATTGGCTGTGTCGAACGTCGCAGGCGCTTGTGTCCGTTGTCCGTGGTGCCTGGTCGTGTCGAACCTTGGCCAGCCATGGAGGCGCTGGCAGGCGCCCGGGTTGTTGCAGACATGCCCGCCGAAAGGGCGGGCATGTCCGTACGGCGGCTATGAGACTCGTGGTCTAGTCGCGGTCCCAGCGCACGAAGGCATCGACCACTTCCTGAGGCCGCTCCAGCGGATAGTAGTGGCTGGCGTCCAGGTGCTCCCAGGTGGCGTGGGGCATGATGCGGGCCAAGGCCACACCGGAGACATAGGGTGGCTGGAAGGGGTCGTGGACGCCCCACAACAGCATGGCGGGCCGGTTCCACATCACCATTTTCGGTGAGGCGTCCACCGTCAGGCTGTTGTCCATGGCCTTGAGGTACTCGATGAAGTGGCGCCGGGTCGAGTCGTTGTCGGCGTAGTTGCCGTACAGGTCATCGAGGATCTCGTCGGTGAGGGTTTCTTCCGGCGCCAGTAGGCCGGCCGACGAGAAGGTCTTGACCATCTCGCGCACGGTATCCGGGGTGAAGATCGTGTCGGCGTCGGGTTCATTGGCCAGGGCGATGGCGGCGTTGGCCTTGGGTACCGGCCACAGGTCGAGCACGGCGGAGTTGCCGATCACGACCTTGGTGACGTCATTGCGCTGCTGGAGTTCGGGGTCGGTGACCATGATCTGAGCGATACCGCCGCCCAGGTCGTGGCCGAACAGGATGAAGGGGGCCTGGATCACCTGCTCGGCGAAGGCCGTCATGATATCGGCCTGTCCCTTCAAGGAGTGGTCGGCGTCCAGCGGCCCGTCGGTATAGCTCAGGCCGAGCTGGCCCGGGGCGAAGACGTGGTAGCCCTGTGCGGCGAGCAGTGGGCCGACCTTCGAGAACAGCACGCTGTTCATGGGAATGCCGTGCAGCAGCATGACCGCCGGGTCGTCGGGGCTGCCCCATTCGCGATAGGCCACCTTGAAGTCGCCGACGTCGGCATACTGGCGTCCGGGCATCTCGCTGGCGTTGGCAACTGACATGGGCAGCACCCATCCCAGCAGAAGGGCGACTACCGCGGCTGCGTAGATGGCTCGCCACGATCCCTGCGGGGACTGGGGATGACGGTGAAGGTTGGGCATAAGGGCTCCTGGAGGCGAGGCGAAGTTGTCGTGACTACGGGCTCAGACCACGCTCAAGAACGACGGGCGCGGCCGGTCTTCGATGGAGTGTTGCAACGGGGCATTCCCTGACGCACCGAGTCAATGGTTGGCGAAATGCGACGAGCGCCTTTTCGTTTTCAGGTGATGAACCGCGGGCGGAACAGGCACGGGTCGACGATAGAGGCAAATCACACTCTAGATCAGCGCGGTCACCACGCAGGTCGTCTATGGTCTGATAGGCATGTTTGAGCATAATGCGATGGAAGAAAGGCGCCTTGGGCAAAGTCGCCTGGTGGGCACCGTGCGCTTGTGCCGCACACACAGGTTTGCTGGGTAACGAGTGCCATGGACCCTAACGTCAATCACCGTGGCGTCAAATGACTACGCTGCGCAGCGCCTGTGACGGTGTGAATCGGGCGCGATGGCCGCGCTCAAGGAGTCATCGATGGCTAACGTCACCGACAGACCGGATCCTGTCCCGAGGGTAGCCCTGGTCACTGGCGCGTCGTCGGGTATCGGGCGAGCCGTGGCGCTGCGCCTGCTCGCAGAGGGCTGGGTCGTGTACGGCGGCGCCCGGCGCCCTGAGCGTATGGCGGATCTCATCGAGCGAGGGGGGCGAGCACTGGCGCTGGATGTGACCGATAGCAGCAGCATGGAGGCCGCGCTTACCGTCATCGATCGCGAGCAGCACCGCCTCGATGCATTGGTCAATAACGCCGGTGTTGGCGTCTATGGGGCCCTCGAAGAGCTGCCGATTGACCAGGCGCGTCGCCAGTTCGAGGTCAACGTCTTCGGCCTGATGGAGCTGACGCAGCGAGTGCTGCCTGGCATGCGCGAGCGCGGTGCGGGACGTATCGTCAATGTCGGCTCCATGGCTGGGCGCATCTGGATGCCGGTCGGGGGCTGGTATCATGCGTCCAAGTACGCCCTCGAAGCGCTCAGCGATGCCTTGCGCATGGAAACCCGGCCCTTCGGCATCCATGTCAGCCTGATCCAGCCGGGGGTGATCCGCAGCGAATGGGCCGATATCGCCCAATCGAATCTGGCCCAGGGAAACGACGACTCGCCCTATGCGTCGATCAAGCGCCAGGTGTTAGGGGCGCTCAAGGACAGGCGCTTCGCCGGCCAGCCCGATCAGGTGGCCGATGTGGTGGCGAAAGCCCTGAGTGCGCGGCGTCCACGACGGCGCTACGCGGTGCCGCTGGATGCCAAGCTCTTCATCTTCCTGCATTGGTTGCTCCCGACCTTCGTCTATGAAGCCGTGCTGAAGGCGATGCTAGCGCGCTACGATCGGCGTCGTTGAACCTGGGTACGCTATTTTCGCCAGACCTCAGTCCTTTATCCGGTTCGCGACCCTACCGGCAAACGCCTGGCAGCCGAGTGTGCCACCGAGATCAGCGGTGCGTGTTGCGGGATTTTCCAGCACGGCGTCTACGGCAGCGGTCATCGCGATGGCGGCGTCGGTCAGCTTGTGGCTTTGGTGGCGTTCGCCCAACCAGCCGATCAACATGGCAACAGAGAGCATCATCGACGTCGGGTTGGCCTTGTCCTGACCTTGCAGGGTAGGAGCCGAGCCATGTTGCGCCTGGGCGCAGCAATGGGTGTCGCTGGCCATCATCGAGCCGGCGAGCCCCAATCCGCCGCTTAGTTCACTGGCTAGGTCACTGAGGATGTCACCATAGAAATTGGTGGTGACGATGACATCGAAGCGTTCCGGGGTGCGCACCAGGTGGGCGGTAGACGCATCGATCAGCAGATCATCGACGTCGACGTCAGGGAACTCTCGAGCGATAGTCTCCACTGCTTCTAAAAACAAGCCGTCGGTCATCTGAAAGCTGTTGGCCTTGTGAACGGCGGTCACCTTTTTTCGTCGGGTCATTGCGAGTTCAAAGGCCCGTCGGGCGATTCGCTCACTTCCCTGGCGGGTGATCTTTCGTGTCGATAGCGCCATGTCCGGTGACGGCATGACCTCGCCCCAACCCCGGCTCATGTTGCGGTCCGGGTAGAACCCCTCGGTGGCTTCGCGCATGATCACCAGATCCATCGACCTTCCTGGCGCCATATTGGTGTCAAGAAAGGCGCGTGTTCTGGCGGGTCTTACGTTCGCATACAGATCCAGGCCGAGGCGAAATCCGGCCGATACGTTCTTGCCACCGTTATCCGGGGCGGGGTAGTCGGCGTGGGACTGGGGACCAAGGAGGATGCCGTCGTGGCGCTTAGCCTTGTCGAGGACATCCTCGCGCAGCGTGGTGGCGTATTTCTCCAGACTGGCAAAACCGACATCGTCGTAGTGATAGCTGAGGCCGAGAGCATAGCGTCGATCGACTTCATGCAGGACAGTCATGGCCGCCGTGATGATCTCTGGCCCGATGCCGTCTCCTGGCAGGACGAGAAGCTTCATTGAGGTGATCTCCTGGAGGCGTTGGTAGCCGCGTGGCGGGGTATCTGGCCGGATCGGGCTGACGTTCACGGAGCAACGTCGACATCGGATTGCCCCGATTCGTCCAAGGCTAATCGGACTTGGCCCTCGGCCTTGGTGTCCGTCAGCAGGGACGACAGAAGGACGAGAGCCTCGGTGCGTTCGGCGGGAATGGCCATCGCTTGCTCGATACGGGTGAAACTGCCCTCGATCACTCGATAGCCGGGGTGCTCCTTGGCGTAGCGCTCGAGTGGTTGACGGACACCGGCGGCGGCATCCAAGTCGCGCTGAACTTTCCACATCACGGCATCGGCGGAGGTCGGCGCTCGAACGATGTCTGCGTGTTGCAGGGTCCTCGACAGGTAGAGGTCGTAGGCAGCGCCTTCGCCAACGGCGATGGCGACGCCATCTCGGTCCAGATCGTTGACACGCTGGTACGACGAGGCACCATCGACCAAGTAGGTGCCTTCGATGATCACGTAGGGGGCGGTGAAGGCAAGAGTCTGTGCTCGTTTCGGATCGCGTGCCAAGAAGGCGAGGTCCCAGGTATCGCTTGCCCGCGCGGCGACGACCTTGCCTGCGGCGTCATAGACGACGAACTCGATGTCGACGTCCAGGCGCTCGGCCAGGGTCTGTGCCAAGACCACGGAGACGCCACCGAGTGTCCCGTCGTCACGGCGCTGTGCCAGCACGGGGTTCCCCAGGTTGATGGCGGCACGCAGGGTGCCACTGGGGGCAAGGATCCGACGCAGATGATTCGGTACGGTGTGCATGGAAGTTCCCGGAGGGAGGGCGCCGGGGAGTACCCGGTGACGCCCATTGGAAGGGTCAATCGGGGAGGCTATGGGATTCGCTGGCTCCGGCCTGCATGCGCTTGCGCAGGATAGGACCGACGATATACGGCAGGACCAGGCCGATGATGGCGAACGCCCACAGGCCGATGGCCAGGCCGCTGCCCCACAGGATGGTCCAGTCGCCGTCGGAGATGTCCATGGCGTGGCGCAGGTTCTTCTCCATCTCCGGACCGAGCAACAGGCCCAGGATCACCGGCACCAGCGGTATCTCCAGCTTGCGCAGCAGATAGCCACCGACGCCGAAGGCGACCATGAAGTACAGATCGAAGGTGGTGTTGCTGATCGAGTAGATGCCGACGAAGGCCACCATGGTCACGATCGGCAACAGGAACATCGGCGGCACCGACAGCAGCTTGACGAAGATTCCCACCATCGGAATGTTCAACAGCAGCAGCAGGAAGTTACCGATCAGCAGTGCCGCGATTACCCCCCAGACGATGTCCGCATGCTGGGTGAACATCAGCGGGCCCGGCGTGATGTTGAGCGAGATCAACAGCGCCAGCAGCACCGCGGTGGTACCACTGCCCGGCACGCCCAGGGTCAGCATCGGCACCAGGGCACCGCTGGAGGCGCCGTTGTTACCAGCCTCGGGGGCGGCCACACCGCGCGGGTCGCCTTCACCGAAGTGGCCCTTGCTACCAAGCACCTTCTTTTCCAGGGTATAGCTGATGAAGCTGCCAAGCGATGCCCCGGCGCCGGGCAAGACGCCGGCGACGAAGCCGAGCACACCACCCCGGATGCTGGTTGGCATGATCGCCTTGATGTCCTTCCACGACAGCTTCAACTTGTTGACGGTGATGGTCTTGTGGCCCTTGCCGGCACGGTCCTCGATGAAGAACAGCAGCTCAGAGATGGCGAACAGGCCGACGATGGCGATGATGAAGTCGACGCCCTCGAACAGCTCAAGCACGCCGAAGGTGTAGCGCTGCACGCCGGTGTTGTCGATGCCGACGGTGGCGATCATCAGGCCGATACAGGCCGCGACCACGGTCTTCATCGGGTTCTTGCCGGTAATCCCCCCCAGGGTCGCGAAGGCCAGCAGGAAGAGCGCGAAGTACTCCGCCGGTCCGAAGGTCAGGGCGAAATCGGCCAGAATCGGCGCCAGCAGGATCAAGCCCACCGTGGCGATCAGGCTACCCATGAACGAGGCCACGGCGGAGATCGCTAGTGCCTCTGCGGCCTTGCCCTTCTGGGCCATGGGGTAGCCGTCCAGGCAGGTCATCATCGCCGGCTCATCACCGGGAATATTGAGCAGGATCGACGAGATGCGTCCGCCATACATGGCGCCGGCGTAGACGGCCGTGAGCATGATCAGCGCCGTTTCCGGCTTCAGCCCCAGGGTGAAGGCCAGCGGGATCAGGATGGCGACGCCATTGGCCGGACCGAGCCCCGGCAGCGCGCCGATCAAGGTACCCAGGAAGGCCCCCATCAGCGCAAACATCAGGTTTTCCGGGGCGAGGGCCACCCCGAAACCATCGATCAGATAACCGAGCGTTTCCATCAGTCCACCTCCAGGAAGGACAGCAGACCCAACGGCAGTTGCAGGTCCAGCAAGAAGTTGAAGATGACGAACACCACTACACCCGACAGCGCCCCGGTGACGAAGGCCTTGAGCGGCCGAGCGCCCATTCGCCAGCACAAGGTACCCACCGCGAGCGTCGTGCTGACGATGAAGCCGAGTGGCTCGAGCAGGCCGGCGTAAAGCACCAGCACGATCACCGCCACGATCAACTCGACACCGGTCCGGCTCCAGGGCCAGGCATTGTCGGGGTCGGGACGTAGCATCAGGTACAGACTTGCGATACCTAGCGTGGTGGCTAGGAGATAGGGGAAGGTCTCGGGACCGATGGCCTCCGAGCCGCCGCCGAACGGCTCCGGAAACTGCGAGGCACCCCAGCCGTACGCGACGGCCAGGATGATCAGCAGCACACCGAAGAATCGGTCGTTGTAGGTCATTCGGTGATCATTCCCAATTCGACGGAGAGGTCACGAATATCGGTTACCTGCTGTTCCATGAAGTCTCTGAACTCGTCGCCGCTGTAGTGAAAAGGCATCAGGCCGTTGGTCGCCATGACTTGCTTCCACTCGTCGCTCTCGTACATGGTGTTGACGGCCTCCACCCAGTATTCATAGGCTTCGTCGCTGATGCCTGCCGGCATGTAGAAGCCTCGCCAGTTGGGTCCGATGGCGTCGATGCCTTGTTCTTTGGCGGTGGGGATCTCGCTGAACTCGCCCGGTAAGCGTTCCGGCGCGAGAACGGCTAGAATGCGTAGGTCGCCAGACTCCCAGAAGCCACGCGCCTCGGAAATATCGCCGGTGAAGGCGTCGAGATGTCCACCGACGACCTGAGTCAGGGCTTCGCCGCCGTTGTTGTAGGACAGGTAAGGAATCTCGCGCAGGGTCTCGACGCCGGCTGCCTTGGCGGCAATCAGTGCCTTGAGATGGTCCCAGCCGCCCTTGGCGCTTGCCCCGGCGAACTTGACGGCACGAGGTTCGCTCTTGATGGCGTCCATCAGCTCACCAAGGGTTTGATAAGGCGAGTCATTGGTTACTGCGATGACGCCATAGTCAGAGCCTACGGTGCCGATCCAGCGCACCATGTCCATGTCCATGCCGGGGAATTGCCCTTGCGCCAGGCGGGTGGGAACGGCAGTGGATGCGGCGATCACCAGATCCTCGTCACCTTCACGCTTGCTGACGACATGGGCATATGCCACACCGCCACCGGCGCCGGCCATATTGATGGTCTGCACGTTGCCGGGCACGAGGTTCAGCTCGGAGAGCACCTGACCGCCGGTGCGGCAGGTAAAGTCCCAGCCGCCACCCGGATCAGACGGGGCGATGCATTCGACGCCTTGGCCGGGCTCGAAGGCGAAGGCAGTCAGGGGCAGGGCGGTCAGAGCGGCCAGGGTGATCGTGGCGGTGCGCATAGTGGATTCTCTCTTGTTCTCATGGATGTGGATCGAGGTGCGGTGGTCGGGCCCGAATGCGATTTTCGGTGTCAGCAACCGTGGTGCCTTGTCAGGCTAGAACGACGTGGCAGCGGCGAGAATTGGCCATTGCACAAGCGTGCGTTCTGCTTAGAGCAATGATCTATTGTGTTGAAAGTTATGTGTATTTTCTGGCGGCCCTAGAGTCGTTCGACGATGGTCTAGTACTGCGGTAGGCGACCCCACATAGGCGAAACGATGCAGGCTCCTGAAAAGGAGCCTGATCGTCGTCATGGAATTGAGAGGGTGGTCATCGATCAGCGTAGACTGAGCATCACGTTCTCCAATGAGGCGATTTGCTCGCGCAGGAACTGGTCGAACTCCATGCCAGTGAGGTGGAAAGGGGTAAGGCCGTTACGGGTCATGATTTCCTGCCAGGCGGCGCTTGCGTAGACCCGATCGAGAGCCTCGATCCAGTATGCCTTGTCGTCCTCACTCAACTCGGCGGGCGCGTAGAAACCACGCCAGTTGGGTGCTACCACATCGATGCCTTGCTCGACTGCAGTGGGCATCTCGGCCATCGGCGCGGGGAGACGCTCGTCGGCGAGTACCGCCAAGACCCTGAGATCGCCACTATCGACGAAGCTTTTGACCTCGGAGACGTCTCCGACCACGACATCCAGGTGCTGTCCTAGGACTTGGGTGATGGCGCTGGCGCCGTTGTTGAAATCCAGATACGTCACCTCCTTCAAGGAGGGAACCTCGGCGGTGAAGAGTACGCGTAGCAGGTTGAGCTGGTCCCAGCCCAGCGGACCGCTGCCTCCGGAGAAGCTGACCGACTTGATGTCCTCTTTCAGCCGATCCGTCATGTCGCTGAGATCCTGGATCGACGAGTCACTGTTGACCGCGAGCACGGCGTAGTCGGCGCCGAGGGTGCCGAGCCAGGTCATATTGTCGACGGTCAGTCCGGGGTACTGATCCTGGGCGAGTCGAGTGGCGTTGGACGAGGAGGCCGCCACGATCAGGCCATCGTTGCCGCGGCGCTTGCTCGCCACGTGGGCGTAGGCCACTCCACCCGCTGCACCGGCCATGTTGATGGTCTGCATGCTGGCATCGGTTAGACCGGATTGCTGCAGCACCGAGGCAAATTGGCGACAGGTGAAGTCCCAGCCGCCGCCGGGGTCCGCTGGCGCGATGCATTCCAGGCGATTTTGTGGAGGTTCGGCCGCATTGACAGCCGTAGTGACACCGAGGGCGGACACCACTACTGCGGTAAACATGGCTCCGTAAGGCCTGGACCGAGAGCGAGTCGAGCGGGTTGGCGTGGTCATGAGAAAGATTTCCTCGTTGTTGTGGCGCTAGCGAGACGACCGTTTTCCTGTCGAACTGTACGTCGTCCTGTGTCCTGCTCAGTCGGGTCGAAAGGCCAGGCATACCGGGCTGGGAGTCGACAGCTGGTGCACGGGCTTTGCCAGTGCCGATGGGCTCTGGGCATCGAAGGTGGCGATGTTGTCGCTGTCCTCGTTGGCCACGTGGAGCTGCCCGTCGGGGTCGAAGCCAAGGAAGCGAGGTGTCTTGCCTCCCGAGGCCACGGTCTTGACGTATTCAAGGCGGGCGTGGCGCGTATTCACTTCGAACAACCCCAGGCTATCCTCGCCGCGGTTGGTCACCAGGACGTAGCGGCCCGACGGTGAGACGACGATGCCGGCGGCGCGATTGTCACCGGTGTAGAACGACGAAACGCTGGGGAGAACCTGTAGCGCCGTCAATTGGCCGCTGTCGGCATCGAAGCGGTAGCTGGTCACGGTGGAGTCGAGTTCGTTGATGGTGAAGGCCAGCGGCTCGCTGGGGTGAAAGTCGATGTGGCGCGGTCCGGCTCCTTCGCGGCTGCGTACCGTCTGTTCCGGGCGTGGCTCAAGGTGTCCGCTCTGGGCGTCGAAGGCGAATACCAGCACGCAGTCGAGGCCCTTGTCGGGCACCATCAGGTAGCGCCCATCCGGCGAGAAAGGGTTGGCATGGGGCTTGGCAAAGGGCTGCTCGACGCGATGAGGCCCTAACTTGCCACTCAGTTCCACGAGATCGACGACCCGTTCCAGGTGACCATCGCCGCCCAGCGCGATCACCGCGACGGAGCTCGAGATGTGGTTGGAGACGACGATGAAGCGCTCGCTGGGATCGAGCGCGAGATGAACCGGGTTGGCCCCGCCGGTGCTGGCCTGGTTGAGTACGCGCAGTTCGCCGGTCACCGGGTGGACGGCGAAGGCGCTGATGTCGCTGCGATCACCGTGGAGGCAGTAGAGACGATCGCCGTCTCTGTTGAGCACCAGATAGGACGGGTTGACCAGACCTTCCATACGCTGAAGGTGCTCCCATTCACGCGCGTCTTGGGTCACTCGGTAGACCTCGATGCCCTTGCCTCTGGCGTGACGTCTCTTGGTCGTGCGACAGCCAATATAGGCCAGCATGGTCGAATTCCTCTGTGTCTCTTGGGGCAATGACGTGGCGAACCGGGTGTCGATTCCAGTCACTGACTTAAGCGGTTCGAGCCAGGTTCTTGCGCACGACGTAGGGCAGAATGCCGCCGTGGAGCAAGTAGTTCATTTCCTGCTGTGAGTCGATCTTCAGCCCGACGATATGGCTCTCCTGGCCCGAGACACGGTCGATGGAAAGGTGCACGTCGTTGTCTCCGACCATAAGGCGATCCGGCATTGTGATGTCCAGGTGTTCTTCGCCGGTCAGCTCAAGCGCCGCCGCGCTGAGGCATTCGGGCAGGCGCAAGGGCAACACACCCATGCCGATCAGGTTGCTGCGATGGATGCGCTCGAAGCTTTTCGCGATCACTGCCCGAATGCCCATCAGTGCCTGAGCCTTGGCCGCCCAGTCACGGCTCGACCCGGCGCCGTAGTTGCTGCCCGCAATGACGACGAGGGGTACTTGCTCGTCTAAATAGCTTTGCGTGGCCTCGAACAGCGGACGTGGTGCACCCCCGTGCCAAGGGCGAGCCCAGACGCCCTTGCCCTCTGTCGCGGTGCCCGGCAGACGGTTATCCACACGGGCATTGGTGAAGGCACCGCGCAGCATGACCTCGTGGTTGCTGCGACGCGTGGAGTACTGGTTCAGATCCTTGGGATTCTGACCGTGCTCGATCAGGTAGCGACCGGCCAGGCTATTGGCCGGGATCGCTCCGGCAGGCGAAATGTGGTCGGTGGTGACGTTGTCGCCGAGCACCATGATGACCCGTGCATTCTCGATGCTAAGGCTGGGCCATGGGTCTTGTGCGACCGCCTCCAGATAGCGTGGTCGACGCAGATAGGTGGAGGCTTGATCCCAGGGGAAGTGCAGGCTGCCATCAGCGTTCAGTCGTCGCCACTCTTCGGTGCCTTGCCATAGTGTCGTATTGCGTTCGGTGAAGCCCTCCGGGGTGACGAAGCGATCCACCATCGCGTTCACCTGCGTGTCGTCGGGCATGATGTCCTGCAGGTACACCGCCTTGCCGTCTTTGTCTAGGCCCAGCGGCTCTCGGGTGATGTCGCGAGTCACATTGCCGCACAAGGCGTAGGCCACGACCAGCGCGGGAGACATCAGATAGCCGGATGATACCTTCGGGTTGACCCGCCCCTGAAAGTTGCGATTACCCGACAGCACGGCGACGCCGTCGAGGCCATTGGCCACGAGCCGATCCACCTCGGGAATCAGGCCGCCGGAATTGCCGATGCAGGTCATGCAGCCGAAGCCGGCGAGGGCAAAGCCCACTGCGTCGAAGTCACGCTGCAGTCCCGAGGCCTCCAGATAGTCACCGACCACCCTTGAGCCCGGCGAAAGCGAGGTCTTGACCCAAGGCCGGCGGCGTAGCCCCAACTCGTTGGCGCGACGGGCCAACAGCCCCGCCTGAATCATCTCGGCTGGATTGGCTGTGTTGGTGCAACTGGTGATAGCGGCGATAACCACGGCACCGTGGTCCAGGGCCTGTGCCCAGTCCGGTGCATCGTCAGCAAGCTCGCAAGTACGGCTGGTGGCGACAACGGTGCTCGCCTTCTTGCCGCCGTTGTCACCGGTAGTTGCCTCGAGCGTCCGGGCGTAAGAGGTGGGCACGTCGCCCAGGGCCTGCCGTTCGTGGGGCTGGTGAGGGCCGGCGGCGCTGGGTTCGATGCAGGACAGATCGATGTGCAAACAGGTGTCGAATCGTGGCTCGGGGTCGGCGTCATGGCGCCACAGACGCTGTTGCTCGAGATAGGTCTTGACCCGCGTCTGCAACGCCGGATCGCGACCAGTGAGCGTTAAGTAGTCCATGGTGATATCGTCGAAGGGGAAGAACATCACGGTGGCGCCGTATTCCGGCGCCATGTTAGCCACCGTTCCGCGGGCAGCCCAGCCTAACTGGGACAACCCCGGCCCGCAGAATTCAACGAACTTGCCGACCACGCCGATGCCACGCAGCAACTCAGCGACATGCAGCGCCAGGTCCATGGCGGTAACGCCAGGCGCCAGACGTTCGGTCAGGCGGATGCCAACAACCTCCGGCAGTGTCAGGGTCACCGGTTCGCCGAGCATGGCAGCCTGGCCCTCCAAGCCCCCTACGCCCCACGCCAGAACACCGAGGGCGTTGACCATCGGCGTATGACTGTCGGTCGCCACCATATTGTCGGGGTGGATCCAGTGCCTGCCGGCCTCATCTTTATCGGTCCATACCACCGTGGCCAGCGACTCCATGTTGATCTGGTGAATGATGCCCGTCCCCGGGGGCACGACGTTGAAGTTGTCCAGGCTACGTTCGGCCCATTTGATGAAGCGATAGCGTTCGCCGTTGCGATGAAAATCGAGGCGCAGATTTTCATCGAAAGCGTCGGGCTGGTCGAAGTGTTCCACGATCACCGAATGATCGATGGCGAGGACGGCGGGGATGGCCGGATTGAGGGCTCTAGCGTCACCGCCTAGCTCACTGACGGCGTCTCTTAAACCGGCGAAGTCCGCCAGCGCTGGTAGACATGTCGTATCGTGAAACATCAGCCGGTTGGGATAGTAGCTGACCTCACCACTACGGGTACGCCCGTCGATGAAGGCGATGAAGTCCGCCAGCGCCAGAGGAGAGCGGCGAGCGACGTTCTCGAGCAGGATGCGCATGGAGTAGGGCATACGGCGCAATTGATCCGGCGAAGCGACATCGGCGAGGTCGATGTAGTGGTATACGCTACCGTCGACCTCGAGCCGGCGAGGTACTACCTGGGGAAAAGATGACGCCATGGGATCCTCGAGCCTTGAACAGGGGATGCTCGAACCATAAGGCAGCGGATGAGAGAAAAAAATTGCGCCTTGGGCAAGGCAAGCTTCCCCAGGCGAGAACGATCGTCGTGAAGACGCAGCGGAGCGGCTCTTGCACTAACCTCGCACTGATCAACCGGCGCGCAGGTGTTCGACGAAAGCCTTGGCCGTTGGCGACAGTTGCCGGAAATCCTTGACTCCGATTCTCAGGCGCCGAACCGCCCAACTTTCATCGAGCGGGATGGCGACGATGGGCACTGACTTGGCGTAGATGCGAATCACGTGCTTTGGCAGCAGGGCAATGCCTAGCCCACCGGCGACCAATTGACACATGCAATCGAAGCTGCTCACTCGCACCTTGATTCTCGGAGTGGCTCCAAGCTTTTCGGCTTCATGAATCAGAAGCGCATAAAGCGCGCTCTCGGCGTGGGAGGCGATGAGGTCATGATGCAGTACCTCGGAAAAGCGAACGACATTGCGTTCGCTCAACGGGTGCTGCCGGGCTACGGCGAGGGCAATTTCATCGCTGCGATAGTCGAAGACTTCTAGATCATCGGACAGCGTGTGATTGGCGAATATGCCCACTTCCGCGCGTCCATCACTGACCGCTCGGACGATGGCCGCGCCGACCCGTTCCTCGATGTCGAGGCGGATACCTGGAAACTGGTGGGAGAAATCCCTGATATCCTGAGGCAGGAACTGCGCCAGGGCCGATGTCGTAGCGTGTAAGCGAACCTGGCCCTTGATACCGTCGGAAAAATCGCCTAATTCCTCTTCCATGCGGTAGAGCGTCTCAAACACTTGACGCGTGTAGGTCAGCATAGATTGGCCCGCCGGAGTGAGTTCCACGCCGCGAGCATTGCGAGTAAACAGCGGCGAGCCAACGCGATGCTCGAGCTCTCCGATGCGGCGGCTGATTGCGGAGACAGCAAGGTGGGCGCGCTTCGAGGCCCGAGTGAGGCTCTTTTCCTCGGCAACACAGAGGAATATCTGTAGGGAGGTCAAGTCAAAACGCATACCGACGCACTCGAGGGGATTTTGCCGCTATTGGTACCATGGGCAGGCACAAGCGTCCATTGCGAGCGGCGTGGTTGGTCAGGTGCTCGCTCTAACGACTCAAGACGAGAGGCGCAATCGTCAGACGCTGGGCTTCTCGGCATCCTGTGATGCGCAGGTACGTCCTGTCTTATCCAGCGATTATCGCCAGTGGTGGGCTTGGGTCACGAAAGAAAGCGCCAGACAAGGCAAAGACTGACTGGGCCAATGTGAGGTCATACAAGGGATTATAGTCGGCTGTCCGGACGCAGATCGTAGTCGAAGTACTGCGTCATCAGGCGCTCGAAGGTGCCATCGGCGTAGACCTCATCGAGCGCTGCGTTGAAGCGCTCCGCCAGAGCTTCGTCCCGGGGACGCACGGCGATGGCGTTGCCGCGACCGAAGATCGACTCGGGGCTATTGATGCGCTCGCCGACCTGGGTGAAGTCGCTGTCGGGGTCGTTGATCGCCAGGCTGTCGATGGCCACCGGGTAGTTGATGAAGGCAAGGTCCAGGCGCTGGCTTTCCATGTCGAGGGCCACGTCATCGGCGGTGGCATAGCGGCGCACCGTAACAATGTCGTCGAAGCGCTGGGTGATGTAGGTGTCCTGGGTCGTGCCGCGCTGGACACCGACGGTCTTTCCTTCCAGCGTCTCGGGTGCCTCGGGGTCGAGTTCGGCGCCCTTGCGTGCCACCCACACTTTGGGCGACATGGCGTAGGGCTCGCTGAAACGGACCTGGCGTTCGCGTGCCTCGGTGATCCGCATCGACGACAGGATGGCGTCATATTTGCGCGCCAGGAGCCCCGGAATGATGCCGTCCCAGCCTTGCACGATCCACTCACAGTCGAGATTGGCGCGCTGGCACAGTTCGTTGCCAAGGTCGATCTCGAAGCCGGCGAGTTCGCCGTCGGCGGTACGGTATTCAAACGGTGGATACGGCACGTCGACGGCCAGGCGAACCTGGCGCGGCTCGTCGGCGGCGTTGGCGGCACTGGTGGTGAGCAGCGTAGCCGCCAGCGCGGTGGCGGTGAGCGTGGCCGAGGCGAGGCGGCGAGCGAGCGTGGTCTGACGGCGCCTGGCACCGAGAGTGGAAGTGTCAGCGGAGAGAAGCATGGCATGTCCTTGTCGTTGTGTGACGCCATGCCGCGGCGAGGGAGGCGCCGCGGCATGGGCCTGTGAGAGTCGAGAACGGCGCGTGGGTGTGCCTCGGGTCTGCCCTTGGGGCCGGCTCAGGCCATGGCCGCCCGTTTCTGGCGGCGGTGGTGGCGAATCGCCAGTCCCACCGAGATCGCCGCGAGCACCAGCAGGGCCAGCGAGATGGGCCGGGTAAAGAACAGCGTCCAGTTCTCGTCGGTCATCAACGCCCGGCGCAGGTTGGTCTCGGCGATGGGCCCGAGAATCACGCCCAGCACCAGCGGCGCGAGGGGATAGTCGAGCTTGCTCAGCACATAGCCGAAGACGCCGACGCCGAGCAGCAGATAGATGTCGGTGACGCGATTGTTCAAGGCGAAGGCGCCTACCACGCAGCAGGTCAGGACCACCGGCACGATCACCGAGCGGGGGACGTCGGTCACGCGCAGAAACAGCTTCATGCTGAACAGGCACACCACCAGCACCATGAAGGCGGCCAGCAGCATGGCCATGAACATGCCGTAGACCAGGTCGCCGTGATCGAGGATCAAGCGAGGACCCACACCGATGCCGTGGACCATCAACGAGGCCATCAATACCGCATCCACCGCACTGCCGGGGATACCGAGGGCGATCATCGGGATCAGGCCGCCGCCGGAGGTGGCCGAGTTGCCGGATTCCGAGGCGATCACGCCTTCCGGGTTGCCGGTGCCGAAGGTTTCCGGTTGCTTGGAGGCGCGCTTGGCCTGGTCATAGGCCAACAGGTTGGCGATGCTGCCGCCGGCGCCGGGCACCGCGCCGATAAACACCCCGACCAGCGATGAGCGGATCAGATTGACCGGATACGACAGCGTTTCGCGCAGGGCGTCCAGGGGGCGAAACGAGACGTCATCGGGAATCAGCGCCTTGCCGTGCTGTATGGCGTCGGCGTCCTCGACCTCCGAGAGCAGCTGGCTGACGGCGAAGATGCCGATCAGCACCACCAGAAAGGGGAAGCCGTTGGCCAGCAGATCGGCGTCGAAGGTGAAGCGCGGCACGCCCATCATCGGGTCGGCACCGACGGTGGCGATAAAGAGCCCGAGCAGGCCGGTCATGAGTCCCTTGAGCATCGACTTGCCGACCAGGCTTGCGACCACGGTCATGGCGAAGATGATCAGCGAGAAGTATTCCCAGGCGCCGAGCTTGACCGCGATCAAGGCCAGCGGCGGGGCGGCGATGATCAGCACCACGGCGCTGACCAGGGCACCGAAGAACGAAGCCCAGATGCCGAGCGCCAGGGCGCGACCGGGTTGACCGTTTCTGGCCATGGGGAAGGCATCGAAGGTGGTGGCCACCGACGAGGGTGTGCCCGGAATGCCGAGCAGGGCGGCGGAGATCAGCCCGCCGGTGTAGCCGCCGACGTACACCGCGAGCATCGTGGCAACGCCCTGCAGGGGGTCCATGGTGAAGGTCAGCGGCAGGGTCAGCACGATGGCCATGGTGATGGTGAAGCCGGGGATCGCCGAGGCGATGACGCCGGCCACCACGCCGAGCAGCATCGTGATCATGGTCGAGAGGGTAAAGAGCTGATCCATGCCGGCCAGCAGTGCATCCATCATGTCGGATAATCTCCCACAGTCGAGTCGTTAGCCCAGCAGGCCGCGCGGCAGGCTGATCACGAAAACGTCACGAAACAGCGTGTCGACGCCGAACGAGAACACCAGGGCGACCACCAGGCCGATGAGCAGGGCCTTGCCCGATCGAGCGCCGAGCAGCCACTGGCCGGCCAGCAGGAAGCCAAGAGATGCCAGGGCGAAGCCGAGCATGGGCACGGCGAGAATGTAGAGGCTGAACAGGGCCAGCACACCGAACGCCAGGCGATGACGCCAGCACCAGCGCCCCACCAGGCCCTTCTCGGCCGGTGCCAAGGCGGCGAAGGTGCGGGCCTCCTTGAGGATGAGGGCCAGGTTGATCGCCACCAGGGCGGCCAGCACCAGGCGCGGGAAACTGCCGGAACCGAGCGGCTCCCACATCGACGATGGCAGCGCGCCGGCGCGCACAAACAGGATGGCGAACACAGCGGCCAGCGTGGCGTTCAAGATCAGATGCGCCAGCGGTCCGCTGCGACCGGTGTTTTCGCTGGACCGCTCCCCCTGAGGGGAGCGGGTCGAGGTGGGCGAGCTCATCGTGCCAGCTTCCCGGCGAGGCGTTCGATGGTGGCGTCGGTGGTCTCCAGGTAGTCGCCGAAGGCCTCGGGGCCTTCGAAGACGACGCTGGCGCCGGCGTTGTTGACCGCGGTGATGAAGTCTTCATTCTGGCTCATGGCCTCGAAGTCGCTGGCCAGGGTGGCGATGCGATCGGCCGGCGTGCCTTTCGGCGCGAGAATCCCCCGCACGATGTTGAGCTTGAGGTCGTCATGACCTAGCTCTGTAAAGGTCGGCACATCTGGCGTCACCTCCTGACGCTCGGCGCTTCCCACCGCCAGAAAGCGCAGGTCACCGTTCTTGACGAACTCGCCGCTCGAGGAGATATCGCCGATGGCGGCATCGATGTGGCCACCGACCAGCGCCCGGATGCGCGGACCGGTGCCTTCGAAGCCGACGTAGCGGAACGACAGGTCTTCGGCGTCTTCCATCATGGCGGCGTGGACGTGGGGCACGCCGCCGAGGGTCACGCCGAAGCGGATCTCGCCAGGATTGGCCTTGGCGTACTCGACGAACTCCTGATAGGTGGTGTAGGGGCTGTCGGCGTTGACGGTCAGGTATTGGGGCGATTGGGTGACCGCGGCCACCGGTTCGAAGTCGTCCCAGTTCTGTGCCGTGAGTCCGGTGTGGTGAGCCACCATCAAGCCCTCGTGCACCTGGCCCACGGTGTAGCCATCGGCGTCGCGACGGGCCAACTCCTTGAGGCCAGTGGTGCCGCTGACACCGGGCATGTTGATCACCGGCATGGCCTCGCCGAGATACTCCTCGGCATGGGCAGAGACCAGGCGCATCAGGGTGTCGCTGCCGCCGCCCGGCGACCAGGGCACGATGAATTCGACGGGCTTGTCGGGGAAGGCATCGTCCTGGGCAATGGCGACGGAGGTGGCGGCGCAGCCGATGCCGGCCAGTGCCAGGCCAAGAGTGATGTAGGTGTTTGTTTTCATGGGTGTTGTCCTTGTTGATCGGCATTTGGTGTTGAAGCGGAGCGCCTTAGGGTCGCCCCTGGGTCCGGGCGGCCTTGGCAGCGCCCGGTGAACGCGGGTCTTGAACCGTTACCCCAGCAGCTGGGCGTCATAGCCGAGACCGAAGCACACGACCAGCGCCGGGTGACCGCGGGTCTTGAGCCGTTACCCCGGTAGCCCAGTGCCATAGCCGAGACCGAAGCACACGACCAGCGCCGGGTGACCGCGGGTCTTGAGCCGTTACCCCAGCAGCAGGGCGCCATAGCCGAGACCGAAGCACACGACCAGCGCCGGGTGAACGCGGGTCTTGAGGAGTAGCCCGGCGGCGACGGCGGCGATGATCAGGGTATGTATCAGCCCCGAGCTCGCCATGCCCTCGCGCAGGAAACTCCAGGTCAGGTAGGCCATCAGCACCATGACCACCGGACGCACCCACTGGCTCATCGACTTGACCTTGATCGAGTCGCGATAGCGGTAGAGCGTGCCGAGGGCGGCGAGCATCAACAGCAGCGACGGCCCGACGGTGGCCAGTACCGCGACGAATGCCCCGCCGGCGCCCGCCACGTCATAGCCGATGTAGCCGGCCATCTTGGTGGCGATGGGGCTGGGCAGGGCATTGCCCAGCGCCAGGGTCTCGGCGAAGGCCTGGTGGGTCATCCAGCCGTAGTTGCCGACCACCTCGTTCTCGATCAGTGGAATGATCGCGGGGCCGCCACCATAGCCGACGATATTGGGCACGAAGAACGCCAGGAACAGTTGCCAGTAGATCATCGGGCGGTCTCCTTGTTGGCGTCGGCGCGGCGCTGCTTGGCATCGGGGTCGGGCCTTAGCAGCGCGGCTACCAGGATGGCGCCGATGACCAGGCCCGGGTGGACGCCGAGCCCGTAGATCAGACCGCCGGCGACGGCACCCATGATCAGGGTCGCGATCACGCCGAGCCCAGCTCGCGACTTGTGAAAGAAGTCCAGCGTCAGCTGGGCCATCATCACCATGACCACCGGCACCACGCCCTGGCCCATGCCCTGGACCCAGCGTTGGTCACCGTAGCGGCCATAGAGGCCAAGCACGGCGATCATGGCCACGATGACCGGCACGATGACCGCCACCACGGCGATGATGGCGCCGAGTGTGCCGGCGACGCGAAAGCCGATATAGCCAGCCATCTTGGTGGCGATGGGACCGGGCAAGGTGTTGCCGATGGCGAGCACATCGGCGAAGGCATCGTCATCCATCCAGGCGTGGCGCTTGACCACCTCCTGATGCACCAGGGGAATCATCGACGGGCCGCCGCCGAAGCCGAAGATGCCGATGCGAAAGAAGGCCATGAACAGCTCGGCCTGGGTGGACAGGACGGAAGGCGTTGCCATCACAGCACCGCGATGGTGGCATCGGTGCGGGGCTCGGTGCCGCCGCAGTAGATGCCACTGTCAGGATCGCGCAGGATCACCTGGCCGCGGCCATAGCTGCGGCTGTCGGCGTCGACCTTCATGGCATGTCCGCGGGCGAGCATGGCGCGCACCAGTTGCGGTGGGTAGCCGTGCTCGATACCGATGGTCTTGTCGCCCATCCACTGCCAGCGCGGGGCGTCGAGCGCGGCCTGGGGATTGAGGCCGAAGTCGACCAGGTTCATGACCACCTGGACGTGTCCCTGGGGCTGCATGAAGCCGCCCATCACGCCGAATGGCCCCATGGCCTTGCCGGCCCGGGTCAAGAAACCCGGAATGATGGTATGGAAGGTCTTCTTGCCCGGGACGAGGCAGTTGTCGTGGGCTTCGTCGAGGCTGAAGTCGTGGCCGCGGTTCTGCAGGGCGATGCCGGTACCGGGCACGACGACGCCGGAGCCGAAGCCGTGATAGTTGCTTTGGATGAATGACACCATGTTGCCATCGCCATCGGCGGTGGCCAGGTACACGGTGCCGCCGGCGTTGGGCTTGCCCGCTTCGGGACTAATGGCGGTGTTACCGATCAGCGCACGGCGCTTTTCGGTGTAGGCGTCTGACAGGAGCTGCTCGACTGAGTAGGTCATGGCCGCCGGTTCGCTGATGTGGGCCTTGCCGTCGGTGTAGGCGAGCTTCATGGCCTCGAGCTGGCGGTGCAGCAGCTCGGGGTCATCGCGGTGCGATGGCGCGTAGCCATCGAGCAGACGCAGCGCCATCAGCGCGACCAGGCCCTGGCCGTTGGGCGGAATTTCCCAGACGTCGACGTCGCGGTAGCGTGCCGAGATCGGCGTGACCCACTCCGGGTGATAGCCGGCCAGATCTTCCTTGCGCAGGTAGCCACCGGTATCGCGCGAAAAGGCGTCAATGCGCTCGGCGAGCTCTCCCCGATAAAAACTCTCGGCACCGCTGTTGGCGATGGCTTCCAGCGTTTGCGCTTGGTCCTCGCAGCGGAACCATTGGCCGGCCTCGGGGGCGCGGCCGTCCACGGTGAAGGTGTCAAACCATGCCCGTGTTGCGTCACCTTCCAGGTGGCGCTCGAAGTTCGCCGTGTCGCGCTGCCACAGGCTCGCGATCACCGGCGATACCGGGAAGCCCTCCCGGGCCAGACGAATGGCCGGCGCCAGCAGGGTGGTGAAGTCGAGCTTGCCGAAGCGTCGCGAGAGCTCCGCCCAGGCCGATGGCGTGCCCGGCACGGTGACCGGCGTCCAGCCATAGAGCGGTACGTCCGTGTGGCCCTGGGCCAGGACGGCTTCCCGGGTCAGGGCGGCGGGGGCGGTGCCACTGGCGTTCAGCCCATGCAGCTCGCCATTGCCGTCGCCGTCGCTGGCGATCCAGACCAGGGCGAAGGCGTCACCGCCGATGCCGCAGCCGGTGGGTTCGACCACCGTCAGCGCCGCGGCGGTGGCGATGGCCGCATCCACGGCATTGCCACCCATGGCGAGCATATCGCGCCCGACCTGGGCTGCCTGGGGCTGCGATGCCGCCACCATGCCATGGCGAGCATAGGTGGGGCTGCGGCGAGACGGATAGGGGGTGCTGTCGGGATAGGGGCGGTTTGCCAGGGACGTCATGACGACTCCGAAAATGTGAAATCGGTATTGTGAAAAAAATCGATTTTATGTGATGGGACTATGCCGTGCCTCGTCAGGGGCGTCAATGGCGTGAGGGAAATTGCTCCCTGCATGCCGAAGCGCCCCGGGGTTCACGGGGCGGGGCTCACAGGGCATCAGCCCCGAAAGCCCACTCCACAAGTCTAGGCCTGTTGGGCGCCGGTGCTTCGCACGGGACGCTGGCCGAGACCGATACCGGTCACCACATAGAATAGCGAGAACAGGATCGCGCCGTAGCAGAGTATGGCGTAGAGGAAGAAGTCGGCGGTGGCCACGCCCAGGGTCGCGGCGGTGAAGGCGCCGGTGACGCCCCAGGGCACCAGCGGCGACAGGGTGGTGCCGGTGTCTTCGAGGATGCGCGACAGGTTCTTGGTCTCGGCGCCGCTGCCGGCGACCAGTGGTCGCAGCATCGGGCCGAGCAGCGAGAAGGTGACGTAGTAGCTGCCGGTGAGCAGAAACGCCAGGCTATGCAGGGCCATGGAACCGCCGAGGACATGGCGACGGCCGGCGTGGCGCTTGGCCAGATAGGCGATGGCCGCGTCCAGGGTACCGGCGCTCTTGAACGGCGTGCCGAGCACCGAGGCCGCGATCAGCACCGCCACCGTGGACATCATGCCCTGTAGCCCCCCGCGGGAGAGCATGTTGTCGACCATGGCAACGCCGGTATCGACGCTGTAGCCGCCGTTCATGGCGCGGCCGATTTCGCCAAGCGATGCGCCTTGCAGCAGCAGGGCGATCAGGGCACCACTGGCGATGCCGAGCATAAAGGACGGTAACACCGGCTTCTTGAGCAGGATGCAGCCGAAGACCACCACCGGCGGCAGCAGGGTGATCAGGTTGGTGCTGAACAGACCCGCGATGGTGTCGACGATGGTCTGAGTTTCGCCACCGATGCCGGATGCGTCATTGGCCACGCCGGCGCCGAGCCAGGCGTAGACCACCAGGGCGATCAGGTACGCGGGCAGAGTGGTGTAGAGCATGTGCTTGATATGGGTGACGATATTCACTTCGCACACCGCCGAGGCCATGACCGTGGTATCGGACAGCGGCGACATCTTGTCGCCGAAGAAGGTGCCGGTGATGATGGCGCCCGCGGCATAGGCCGGCGGCACGCCAAGCCCCACTGCCACGCCCATCAAGGCCACGCCGATGGTGCTGAGGGTGCCCCAGGACGTGCCGGCCATGATCGACATCAGCGAACACGACAGGCAGGCAACGACCAGGAACAGTCCCGGCGATAGTGACTTCAGGCCGAGGGTGACCATGGCCGGAATGGTACCCGAGAGCATCCATACGCCGACCATCATGCCCACGCACATCAGAATCAGGATCGGCACTAGCATGGATTGAATGCCGGCGAGCAGGTCGGCTTCGAGCCTCGCCCAGGGCACGCCCCAGGCCAGACACAGCGTCATGGCCAGGCTACCGGAGACAATCAGCGCCACCGCCGTGGGGATCTTGAGCGCCATGATGGCGATCAGCAGGCTGCCGATCGCGACGGTGAGCAGAATCAAGTGGCGGCGACCACCGAGCTGGCGAGGCGGTGACATCTGGTCGTCGGACTGTGGTGGTGGGTTCGGTGACGAGGCGTCGAGGTCGGGAGTATGGGCCATGACGGGGTTCCGTAGGGCGGTGCCTTGTGCCTCGCCCGCGATGTCTGTCCTGCGCCCGCCGACCAGGGTCAGAGCGACCGGGCGGCCATCGAGAGCAGCATTGGCGGGCAGATGTGCGAGAAAGGCAAGGTTTGTTGTATGAGATGGTCACGCAGCACTGCTGTGATATCTCGATTGTTGTAAGAAAAATCGTCTACTAATGGAATAATCGATTTTCTATGTCGACTATGACCTAGCGCTTGGCGAACGTCAATCGGCGACGTACCCTGCACTCTGATCCCTGAGAGCGGTGATATGACAGCGCCCAACCCGGTGGACTCCACCTCCCTCAGCCTCGGTTCCAGCGCGACCGCGGCGACCCAGATCTTCGATGCCTTGAAACGTGACCTGATTCGCGGGCGTTTCGTCGCCGGTGAGAAACTGGCCATCAGCGCCTTGAAGGAGCATTACGACGTCGGACTTAGCCCGCTGCGCGAAGCGCTCAACCGGCTGGCCGCCTATGGCCTGCTCGAGCAGCATAACCAGCGCGGCTTTCGCGTGCCGCCACTGTCCGACGGTGAACTTGAGGATATCGCCAGGCTGCGCATGCAGCTCGAGTGCATGGCGCTGACCCAGGCCTTTCAGCAGGGCGATGCCGAGTGGGAGTCGCAACTGCTGGCGGCGAGCCACCGGCTGACGCGCGCCGACCAGGTGCCCAAGGAAATCGAACAGTGGGAGCAGGCGCACCTGCGGTTTCACCGTACCCTGCTGGCGCCCTGTGGTTCCCATTGGCTGCTGCGGTTCATCGAGCAGTTGCATGACCAGTTCGATCGCTATCGGCGCCTTGCGCCGGGTAACCCAGCCATCCGAGAACGGCTCGACGCCCAGCACGGCCAGTTGGTCCAGCTCGCGCTGGACCGTCATATTCACGGCGCCAGGGAGCTACTCGAAGAGCACATTCGGTTGTCGTGGGATGTGGCGCGGGGGGCCTGTCTCGACACCGAGTGAGCGCGGTGCTGGCGGTGAGCCACGGCGCCTGACGACCACCGAGCGGCAACCCTTGGAGCGTTATGGCGCCGTCGATGACTCGGAAAAAGCCTGCTGATAGAGCCGCAGGTAGCGGTTCTTGGACGGCAGTAGATGGGCGCGACACAGCTCGCGCAGCCGGGCTCGGTCTTCGTCTCGAATGGCCTCGAGCATGGCGTGGTGTTCGTGTCGGGCCTGGAACAGGCTGGCGCTGTCGGCAATGGCGATGAAGCGAATACCGTGGGCCATCTGGGCGAAGTCGTTGATGGTCTGGCAAAGGTAAGGATTGCCGCTGGCCGCGAAGAGCGTGCGATGAAATGCAATATTGAGGTGAAAGACCCGGCGGAGGTCGTGGGCATCGACGGCGGCGCTGTAGCGCTGGTGAATGGCCTCGAGCTCGGCGAGCCACTCCTGTGGGGCCGGGAGCGGCAGGGCCTCGACGCCGGACAGCTCCAGGATTTCACGCATGGCGTAGAGGTTCTCGACCTCCTCGGCGGTGTAAGCCTTGACGAAGGCACCGCGATTCTTGATGCGCTCGACCAGTCCGATGCTCTCGAGCTGGAACAGTGCTTGCCTGACGACGTGGCGTTTGCAGGCGAAGCGCTCGATCAAGTCCTCCTCGACCAAGCGCTCCTTGGGGTGCAATCGGCCAAGCACGATGTCTTCCTCGACGGCGCCGACGATGTCATCGACGCCGGTGATGGCGTTGGACGCGGTGTTGGCAGCAGAAGGGCTGGCGGTGATCGTTTGGCTCATGGTCGCTTCCCCTGCGATCCTCGACGGGGCGAACAGGCCACGAGATCATGTGGCCTGTTCGGCGTTTCCCGCTCAGTCTACCAAGTGCGGCGCTCGGGTTCATCGGGTGGCGTTTATCGGCTTCCGGCAACGACTCGCGCTCGTCGACCCGGGGTTATCGGTTGCCCGTGAGCTTGACGCTCGGCACGCGGCAGCGCGGGCTTGGGCGACAGACGCGAAAGTCACAGCCTTCTTCGGCCTGCAGAATCTGCTCCATAAACAGTCGCCGGTAGCCGAGAATCGGTTCGCCCTGGCCATTCGGCGTGGCTGCCTCGCGGCGCCTCGCCTCGAGCGTGGCTTGTTCGACCTCGAGTTCGAGTCGGTTCGCCGCCACGTCGAGGCTGATGGTATCACCATCGCGCACCAGTCCGAGCGGTCCGCCCTCGGCCGATTCCGGGGAAACATGCAACACGATGGTGCCGGCCGCGGTGCCGCTCATGCGGCCATCCGAGATCCTGACCATGTCCTTGACGCCTTGGGCCGCAAGCTTCTTGGGAATCGGAATGTAGCCGGCCTCGGGCATGCCGGGGGCGCCCTTGGGCCCGATGTTCTGCAGCACCAGCACGTCGTCGGCGCGCACGTCCAGGTCCGGCGCATCGATACGCTCGGCCAGATCTTCCAATGACCGGAAGACCACGGCGCGCCCCCGGTGCGTCATCAATTCCGGCGAGGCAGCAGACTGCTTGATGATGGCGCCTCTCGGGGCCAGGTTACCGCGCAGCACCGCGATGCCGCCCTGGGCATAGACCGGGCTCGATAAAGGACGCACGACCTGTTGGTCGACGAGATGGACCGCGGCCTCGATGTTCTCACCGAGAGTGCGGCCATTGATGGTCATGGCGTCGAGATGCAGCAGCGGGCGTAGTTCGCGTAGCAGGGTCGGCAGGCCACCGGCGCGGTGCAAGTCCTCCATGTAACCTTCCCCCGATGGCTTCAGGTCGACCAGCACCGGCGTCTCTCGACTCATCTGGTCGAAGGCGTCGAGATCGATGTCGATGCCAAGGCGTCCGGCCATGGCGGTGAGATGAATCAGCGCATTGGTCGAGCCGCCGAGTGCCAGCAGCACGCGCAGGGCGTTCTCGAAGGCGTCGGGGGTGAGGATCTGGTCGGGCGTCACCCCCTCGCGAGCCACACGCACCGCCTCGGCGCCGGACTGTTCGGCGATCCGCAGACGGTCGGCGTAGACCGCCGGTGCCGAGGCGCTGTTGGGCAACATGATGCCAAGCGTCTCGGCCAGGCACGCCATGGTGCTGGCCGTGCCCATCACCGAGCAGGTGCCGACGGTGGGTACGAGTTTGTCGTTGACCTCATTGATCTCGTTTTCATCGATGTCTTCCCCGCGGTAGGCCGCCCAGTAACGTCGGCAGTCGGTACAGGCGCCGACCCGTACGCCACGGTGGGACCCCGACAGCATCGGCCCCGTGACCACCTGCACGGTGGGCACTCCTGCGCTGGCGGCGGCCATCAACTGGGCCGGCACCGTCTTGTCACAGCCGCCGATCAGTACCACCGCATCCATCGGTTGAGCACGGATCATCTCCTCGGTATCGAGCGCCATGAGGTTGCGCAGGTACATGCTGGTGGGGTGGGCGAAGGACTCGTGCAGGGTGATGGTCGGGAAGTCGACCGGGAGCCCACCGGCCAGCATCACCCCGCGCTTCACGCTCTCCACCAGCCCCGGAACATTGCCGTGGCAGGCGTTGTAGCCGCTGTAGGTGTTGGCGATGCCGATGACCGGGCGTGAAAGGGCATCGTCGGTGTAGCCCATGCCCTTGATGAATGCCTTGCGCAAGAACAGCGAGAAGTTGGCGTCACCGTAGTTGGTCAGGCGGTTGGACATGCCCTTGGTGTTGGACTCGGTGTTGGACTCGGTATCGGGCTTGCTGTTGGCCTTGTTGTTGTCGAAATCCTGACTCATCTCATCGTCCTCGTATCGGTCGCGGCGTTCGCATGGCTAGTCGGCGTGGCTGGCTGCTGAGGTCCTCTCGGCCAGTACGGGGGCGGCGACGTTGTCGGCATTCCTTCACGGAAGCGACCGCCAGCCGTTTCGTTCCCGCCTTTCCTGACAGAGGCTAGGCCGATAAATCATAATTGACAAGATTATTGACAATTTTGTTATCGATCTACTAGGTTGATTCAAGCAGCCACGACTCGCCCACGGCTGGTGCGTCTTCGGAGAGCGCCAGGGGGGGAGAAACGGAGAAGAGAAAAGAGAACTGCTGCACGAAGAAAGAAGGAAGGAGCGAAGGAGCGAAGGAACATCGAGAGCAGGACGCCAGCGCGACGCCAACGGCGCTGCGCTGACAGGGTGCAAGACAACGACAACAGCACTAGAGGGCCTACCCAATGAAAAAATGTGGAGCATACGCCGCCATCGCAATGTCCAGCCTGATGCTGCCGGGGCTAGCCCTGGCCGACTATTCGGTAAGCGATGAGATCAAGGTACTGCAGGGGTTCAAGGCGGGTGGGGGCAGCGATGCCCTGGCACAGCTGACCCAGCCTTTCCTGCGTGAATCGCTGGGCGTCGATTTCATCAATGAGTATTTGCCCGGCGCTACCGGCGCGATTGCCTGGACGCGCCTGGCCAAGCAGACCGATGCCGACGGAGCCACCATCAGCATCACCAATACGCCGATGCTGATGACCAACTACATCATGAACGACAGCATCACCTACTCGGTGCAGGAGCTGACGCCGATCGCCAATGTGGTCACCGACCCGGGCATCATCGTTGTGCCCGCCGACAGTCCCTTCGAGACCGTCGAGGACTTCCTGGCGGCCGCGGAGGAAAGCCCCGGCACGGTGACGGTGGGCAACTCAGGCGTCGGTGGCGATGACTTCTTCTCGACCATTCTGATCGAGCAGGCCACCGGGCTATCGTTCCAGAAGGTGCCGTTCCAGGGCGATGGACCTTCGGCTACGGCCGCCATGGGCGGTCAGATCGATGCCAGCTTCAACAACCTCGGCAACGTCTACGGGCATATCCAGTCCGGCAGCCTGCGTCCGCTCGCCGTATTCGCCAAGGAGCGGGTATCGATGCTGCCGGATGTTCCCACGCTGAGCGAGAAGGGCATCGAGGTGGTGGCGGGCTCTTCGCGGGGCTACAGCGCGCCCGCGGGCATTCCCGAGGAGGCTCGTCAGGAGCTGATCGAGGCCTTCGACGCGCTCAAGTCCAACGAGGAGTTCAAGAAGGTCGCCGAAGAGCGCGCCATGAACCTCGATATTCAGACCGGCGATGACTATCGCCAGATGATCGAGGACATGGAGGTTCAATTCGAGCAGATCTGGGCCGACGTGAAGGACGACATCAACGGCTGAGGTGAGCCGACAAACGTCTCGTCGTGGCGGAGTCGCAAGCGCTGAGCGGAGGCTCGACCGAGGGCCTTTGCCAGCGCAAATGGCGTCCACCCATGATTCTTCACGAGCCTGGATACTCCATCAGAGGTGGTCGTTTGTGGATGTTCAGACCCGGGGGCTCGGTCATGAATCACCAGTCATGAGTCTTCGACAACAGAGGAGATGCGCATGAACCTCAGCCGTCTGGTCTTTGGTCTTTTTGCCATCGGGGTGGCGGCCACCTTCGGGATCACGGCGCTTGGCTATCCAAGTGCCGCGGCCAAGATGCCGCTGATCTATTCCGTGGTCGTGGGTCTGCTGGGCGCCGGGATGATCGCTCAGGAACTCGTCGGGGGCTCACGTCAGCGCCAGCAAGACGCTGTCGTCGGGAAGCGTGAGGTGCCGCCGGGAGTTCCCGAAGAGGGGGAGCGTGTGGCGGCATCTCACCCAGAGCCCGACGCCTCCAAGCGCTGGAAGGCGCTGGTGGTATTCGTCCTCGCCGCTGTCTACGTGGCCAGCATCTCGTGGCTTGGATATGTGCTTGCCACGGTCGCGTTCATGGCGCTGTCGCTGACGCTGGTGCGCCACGTCACGGTGCGCTTCAGCCTGATCGGTATCGCCGGGCTGGTCACGGTGGTGTGCCTGGTCTTTATCGGCTTTCTGGGCTTGCCCGTGCCGCTACTGCCGCCAGTGTTCTAGATCGATCCTTCCATGTCTCAGGCTCGCACCCGGCGACTCAGGCCGTGGCCAGCCGGGACTCACTTCAGTCCTGCACCGACGCGCCGGACGGCGCCTGGAGCAACGCTAGATGGACAATTCCCTCGTTCTCGTAGGGTTGAGCAACGTGCTTACCCTGACCAACATCGGGCTGATTCTCGGTGGTACTCTGCTTGGCCTTTTTGTCGGCGCCATGCCCGGGCTATCCGCGACCATGGCGCTGGCCCTGCTGCTGCCGCTGACGTTCAGCCTGGAGCCCGCCACTGGCCTGAGCATGCTGGCCTCGCTCTATGTCGGTGCCTCATACGGTGGTTCCATTGCCGCCATTCTGCTGCGAACCCCGGGCACGCCCTCGGCGGCGGCGACGGTGCTGGATGGCTATCCGCTGTCACAACAGGGACAGGCGGGCAAGGCGCTCGGCGTGTCGCTGTTTGCCTCCTTCTTCGGTGGCTTGATGAGCGGTGTGGCGCTATTGACCGCGGCGCCGCTACTCGGGGTACTGGTGCTCAAGTTTGGCCCGGTGGAGCTGTTTGCCATCGCCGTTCTCGGCATCACCATCATCGGCTCGCTGTCCCAGGGCTCGGTGATCAGCGGCCTGCTGTCCGGCACCATGGGCTTGTTGCTCAGCACCGTGGGCATGGATCTGATCACCGGCACGCCGCGCATGACCTTTGGCAATATCAACCTGTTTTCGGGTATCGAGTTCACCGTGGCACTGATCGGGCTGTTTTCGATTCCCCAGGCCCTGATCCTGATCGAGAACGCCCACGACAGCGACAAGATCGCTAGCAAGATCACCGATCGGCTGGTGCCTAGGCTCGCGGAGATTCGCAAGCTGATGCCCAATATCCTGCGCTCCGGCGGGATCGGCATAGCAACCGGGCTGATTCCGGGTACCGGGGGCGATACCGCCAGTTGGTTTGCCTACAACGAGGCCAAGCGTTTTGCCAAGGACAAGTCACGCTTCGGCAAGGGGGATATCGCCGGTGTGGCGGCGCCGGAATCGGCCAACAACGCCGTGGTCGGTGGGGCATTGATCCCGACCATTGCGCTTGGCATTCCCGGCAGTTCATCCACGGCGATCCTGCTAGGTGCGCTGATGGTTCAAGGCATCCTGCCTGGCCCCAACCTGCTGACCGACTATGGCGACGTCACCTACACCCTGATCTGGGCGGTGATCTTCGCCAACGTCGGCCTGCTGGGGGTGGGGCTGATGTTCACCCGGCTGTGCGTCGGCGTGACCAAGGTGCCGGACAGCTTCGTCGGCTGCGCGATCATCACCCTGTGCGTCATCGGTGCCTTCGCCATCAACAACAGCCTGTTCGAGGTCGGCCTGATGCTCGGCTTCGGCCTGTTCGGTTATTGGATGACCAAGGCTGGGGTGTCTCCTGCGCCCATGGTCATCGGCTTGATTCTCGGCCCGGTGATGGAAACCAGCTATCAGCAGTCGATGCTGATCGGCCAGGGCAGTCCGACCATCTTCCTCGATAGCCCCATCGCCATGGTGCTGTTAGGCATCGCCGTGCTGTCTGTGCTGCAGGCCACGCCGTTCTTCCGCTGGCTGGGAAGTTCGTTGCGTCGGCGCGCCAAGGCCGATAGCTGAGGGCAATTTATGCCCGACCGCTTGAGGCGCTTTATCGCCGACCGCTGAAGGCTCTTTATCGCTAACCGCTGAAGGCTCTTTATCGCCGACCGCTGAAGGCTCTTTATCGCTAACCGCTGAAGGCTCTTTATCGCCGATCGCTGAAGGCTCTTTATCGCTAACCGCTGAAGGCTCTTTATCGCTAACCGCTGAAGGCTCTTTATCGCTAACCGCTGAAGGCTCTTCCAAAAACCGATACCAACCACAAGGACAACGCCATGACGCGTATCACCGACGTTCGCGCGCGCACCGTCAGCGTGCCGCTGGACAAGCCCACCAGTTTCTCCAATCGCCAGGTCTTCAAGCGTGACTACGTGCTTGTCGAGGTCCAGGGGGACGATGGCCACGTCGGCATCGGCTTCTGCTATGGCGGCAACAACGCCGGGAGCCTCGTGGCCCACGCCGTGCGCGACCTGCTGCGCCCGGTGCTGGTTGGCAGCGACGCCCACGCCACCGAAGGGCTGTGGCAGTCGATGTATCAGGAGTCGTTGCTCCACGGCCGCTGCGGCTCGGTGATGCGGGCGATCAGCATCCTCGACACCGCGCTGTGGGACCGCAACGCCCGTGCCGCCGACCTGCCTTTGTACAAGTATCTGGGCGCCAGTGATGTTGATAGCGTGCCCGCCTACGCCAGCGGCGGGTATTACCTGGACGGCAAGACGCCGGCCATGCTCGGCGATGAGATGGCGGGCTACGTCGCCCAGGGCTTCACGGCGGTGAAGATGAAGGTGGGCCGAGAAGACCTGAAGGGTGAGGAGGCGAGGCTCGCTGCGGTTCGCGAGGCCGTGGGCCCGAATATCCAGGTGATGCTGGATGCCAACAATGCGTGGCGCGACCTGCCGACGGCGCTGGAATTCATGCGCATGGCCGAGCCCTATGCGCCGTTCTGGATCGAGGAACCGTTCAGTCCCGACGATATCGACAACCACCAGCGCCTGGCCAGCCGCACGCCGATTCCGGTGGCGACCGGAGAAATCGAGGCCGGCCGCTGGCGCTTCAAGGAACTGCTCGAGAAAGACGCGGCGATGATCCTGCAGACCGATGCCGCGGTCTGTGGCGGCATCACCGAGTTTCGTCGCATCACCGCCACGGCGGCGAGCTTCGGTGTCGATGTCTACCCCCACTGGTTCCACGACCTGCACGTACACCTGGTCGCCTCGGCGCCGAATGCGCGCATGGTCGAGTTCTTCGCCGATGACCAGGTGCTCAACTTCCGCCGCCTGGTCGATACCCAGCTCGAGTTTGCCGACGGCAATCTGCTGTTGCCAAGCCGTGCGGGCCTTGGCTTCGGCTTCGATGCCGAGGCGCTGGGGCGCTTTGCCAGCGAGCCCTGGCATTGAGCGCGGTCCTTCCCTGCGCCGGTATCGCGTCGCTACCCCAGGCCATCCTCAGGAGAGTCCCATGAACGTAGCGCAAGGAGACGCCTGGTCTCCGGTTATTACCCCGTTTCGCGCCGACTCGTCGGTGGACACCGAGCGCCTGGTGGCCCACGCGCGCTGGCTCGAGTCTCACGGTATCGGCCTTGCGGTATTCGGTACCAATTCCGAGGCCAACTCGCTAAGCGTGGCGGAAAAGCAGGCGCTGCTGTCGGCGCTGGTCGAGGGCGGCATCGACCCGGCACGGCTGATGCCAGGCACCGGGCACTGCGCCATCGCCGACACGGTCACACTGACCCGCGATGCGGTCGGTCTTGGCTGTGCCGGTGTCTTGATGTTGCCGCCGTTCTACTACAAGGGCGTCAGCGACGAAGGCCTCTTCCGCTATTACGCCGAGGTCATCGAGCGGGTCGCGGACCCGCGCCTGCGCCTCTATCTCTACCACATCCCACCGGTAGCCCAGGTGCCACTCTCTCTGGCGTTGATCGCGCGACTGCGAGAGGCCTTTCCCGAGGTCGTGGTCGGCATCAAGGACAGCGGTGGCGACTGGGGCCATACCCAGGCGCTGATCGAGGCGTTCGCCGGTGATGACTTCGCGGTCTACGCCGGTAGCGAGCGCTTTCTGCTCGATACCCTGCGGGCCGGCGGTGCGGGGTGCATCAGCGCCACCGCCAATGTCAATCCGGCCGCGATCGCAGCGCTCGCCGCGAACTGGCAGGCCGCCGATGCCGAGGATCGGCAGCGGGACCTCAATGCGCTGCGCGATCTGTTCGAAGGCTATCCGGTGATACCGGCGATGAAGGCCGCCACCGCACACTGCTCGGCCAGGCCAGACTGGCGGCGCGTGCGCCCGCCGCTGGTAGCGCTTGATGAAGGGCGCAGCGCCGAGTTGGTGCGATCGCTGGAGGCGATGGGCTTTGCCATGCCCGGACTGGCGGAGGTATCCCATGGGTGAGCCCTCTCGTCATCTACGCATCGTCGCCTTGCGGCGCCTGCGCGAGGACCACTTGGAAGCCCTGAAAGGCATCGCCGAGGTGGACTACTTCGAGGAGTTGACCGAGACCAATCGGGACGCCTTCTTGAGCGCCCTGGAAAAGGCCCATGGACTGATCGGCGGAAAGCTGGCGCTGGATGAGCAGATGCTGTCCAAGGCGCCCAAACTCGAGGTGGTCTCGACCATTTCGGTGGGCTATGACCATCTGCCGCTAGCGGCGATGAATCGGCGAGGGGTGCTGCTTTGCAATACGCCCGACGTGCTGACCGAGACCACCGCCGATACCGCCTTTGCACTGATCATGGCGACCCAGCGCCGGCTAGTGGAGCTTGCCAACCTGGTGCGGGAAGGGCGCTGGACACAGCATATCGGGCGCGAGCACTTCGGCACCGATGTGTACGGCAAGACCCTTGGCATCGTCGGCGCCGGGCGCATCGGCGCCGCCATCGCTCGGCGTGGGGCCCTGGGTTTCGACATGCGCATTCTCTATACCGCCTCGTCGCCCAAGCCCGATCTCGAGAAAGCGATCGGCGCACGCCGGCGCGACTTGACGCAACTGCTTGGCGAAGCGGATATCGTCTGCCTTGTCGTACCCTATCAGGACAGCACCCACCATTTGATCGATGCCAAGGCGCTGGGACTCATGCAGCCCCACGCGGCCTTGATCAACGTGGCGCGAGGCAATGTCGTCGACGAGCAGGCCCTGATCGATGCACTCGACGGCGGTGTGATCCGGGCCGCAGGCCTGGACGTGTTCGCCCAGGAGCCCCTGGCCAAGGACTCACCGCTGGCGATCATGGATAATGTCGTGGCACTGCCGCATATCGGATCGGCAACCCACGAGACCCGCGATGCGATGGCCCAGCGGGCGGTCGACAATATGATCGGTGCTCTGACCGGCCGTGGGCCCGTGAGTGCCGTCAACGCAGAGAGCTGTCGCCGCGCCGCGGGAAGGACAGACAAGCGGGAAGAGGGCACTGGAGGGCCCGGAGAATGAGACAACAGCGCTTACAGCGATTGCTTAGCCTCGACGACTTCGAGCGGGCCGCGCGGCGTCATCTGCCGCGCCCGCTTTACGGCTATGTGGCAAGCGTCGCCGAAGACGGCAGGACGGCCCGGGCCAGCCGCGAGGCCTTCGACGATTATGTCTTCCTGCCCCGCGCCCTGGTCGATGTCTCGACGGTGTCCACCGAGGTCGAGCTGTTCGGTGAACGCTACGCTCAGCCGTTCGGCATCGCGCCGATGGGCATCAGCGCCCTGAGCGCGTATCGCGGCGATGAGGTGTTGGCGCGCTCGGCACGCGAGGCGGGCATTCCGATGATCGTCAGCGGCTCGTCGCTGATTCCCATGGAAGACCTGGCGGGGCCGAGGGGCTCCGACTGGTTTCAGGCCTACCTGCCGGCCACCTCGGAAGACATCGAAGCGCTGCTGGATCGAGTTCGGCGAGCGGGGTTTTCGACGCTGGTGGTCACCGTCGATTTCGCGGTCCCGCCCAATCCGGAGAACCACCGTCGTCGGGGCTTCTCGTCGCCCTTGCGCCCGAGCCTGCGCTTGGCCGTCGATGGCCTGATGCGCCCACGCTGGCTGTGCGGCACCTTTCTACGCACCTTGTGGCGCCATGGTGTTCCGCATTTCGAAAACAACGCCGCGACACGTGGCGTGGCGGTGCTGGCCAAAGACGTCAACCGGGATTTTTCCGGGCGTCGGCATCTGGACTGGTCGACCCTCGAGCAGGTCAGGCGCCAGTGGCCCGGCAAGCTGGTGGTAAAGGGCATCCTTCACCCCGACGACGCTCGCCGCGCGGTGGATGTCGGCGCCGATGGACTCATCGTCTCCAATCATGGGGGCCGACAGCTGGATTCGACGGTGGCGCCACTGCGCATGCTGCCGGAGGTGCTGGCCGCGGTGGGCACTGAGGTCCCGGTGATGATCGACGGCGGCTTTCGGCGTGGCAGCGAGGTACTCAAGGCGCTGGCGCTGGGCGCACGCTTGGTGTTTCTTGGCCGGCCCTTCAACTACGCCGCGGCCATCGGCGGCGAGGCCGGCATCGCCCGAGCGGTTTCGCTGCTTGGCGATGAAATAGAGCGCAACATGGCGCTTCTGGGCGTGACGCGAATCGATCAATTGGGGGGCGAGTGCCTGCGGTCTACGGATTTTCGCGATAGGGTTTAGGGCGCGCCATCGCGTTCTCCCAAAGGTGGTCAAGAAAGCCCTCAGATCGTGACATGGCATGGATGACCGTCTCGTTGCGGCAGCCAGACAGTCCCTGTATTTCATGTCCGCACGCGGTGGCCGAGGCGCCATCGCTCCCTGGTTCAGATATCTTGAGCTGGGAGCCGTGTGACGCCGCCCGAGTTAGATTATGGGGTGATTGCGCACATTTATAATGTGTTTTTTCCTACATACCAGGATGTCATTGCTGGCTAGTGTTGATGAGAGTCGCTCAGTTTTTCGGGTGGTTTCTGGGAGGCCAGCATCGTGATCGCCTTAAGCGATGAGTATCAGCGGAAGAAATGGTCTGATTTGGTTCAGCATCGTTTTTATTTGTCGGATGGCGTTCGAAATGACGCATTCACGCGCGCAATAGAGAATGCCGTTGATGCCGAGTCAACGGTTCTTGATGTCGGTGCTGGCAGCGGAATATTCTCACTCGTCAGCGCCCGATCTGGGGCCCGAGAAGTGGTGGCCGTCGAGTGGTCCTCTCTTGCCGAGCGCATCGATGAGTCGGCGAGAAGAAATGGCTACGGGGACGTCGTCAATGTGATCTGCGAGGATATCAGGAATCTGGTCGTTGGCCGGCCTCCCGATGTGGTGGTTCATGAGCTGATCGGTGGTTTTTTGTGGGACGAGAATTTTATCGAGATTCTCGATTACGTGCGTAAGAATATTGCCGATAATTCGACGCAGTTTATTCCTTCTGTCGTGTCGCTCTATATTGCTCCTTTTTCTGCCGATGGTGAAATCGATCGCCTGTTCTGGAGCGAGAAGCACGAGGGGTTCGATTTCAGTTCGCTGGAAAATGTCGCCACGCAAAGGCCATGGGTCGAGGTCCCGACGGTAGTGTTTTTGAATAATGAAAATGGGTTTTTAGCGCGACCGCGGAATGTCTGGAGGTGGGATTCTCGTGATCGCGAGCCCAATATGAGGAGAATTCGGGCGCGCTTCGTTGCCCACAGAAATGGCACTCTGGACGGTTTTATTGGTTTTTTTAGAATCGAGGTTTGCGGCGGTATCTGTATCGAGACACGCCCCAGGGAACCGGTGACGAGTTGGGGGCAGATGGCGATCCCGCCGATGCGACGAGTCAGCGTAAAAAAGGGTGACAGTGTGTCATTTTGTTTGACACCGTCCCGGTGGCCAATGGACTGGAACGTTGTCTCTGTATGTACCGCGAGATAGAGATTCTCGTCTCGCTACGGGTGAGATGATCCGATGGACACTCCATTCGAAGTGCTATGTCGTAGTCTGCTGGCGTTTGGTGCGGTAAGCGAAATTGAAGAGTCGGAGCAGGAGTCTCATGAATTCCAGCACTCTGGAGGGCTGATGAGCGCCTCCTTGATACTGGATAACGGCGAATGTGTGGTGACAGTGACCTACGAAGAGCACCTGGACACGGGGGTATCGATTGTCATGGAGCTGCCCATGACCGCCATGGTATCCGATGAGGAGTTGGCCGGGCGCGCAGCAGATTTACTCTACATGGCAACACAGCCGGCGACGGGCTGGTGCTTTGGCCTGGTGGGTGGCATGCGTATCGGGCTGGTGACGCAGCTCGATGTCGAGGCGGCGGGTGATGCCCTCGAGGCGATCCTGTTCGATGAGTTGATGACCGGCATCGCTTTCGCTACCGAGTTCCGCGCCTTTGCGCAGTCGGTCGGCCTCCCTGTGGACCTGGCCCAGGATCCGCAACTCGTTGCACTTCACGAACGGTCGACTCCACTTGCGCCTACTCCTGACGAGGAGAGTGTCGCCGGCGGGGCCGCTGCGCCCGTTGAGATGCTGGGTGGCGAGGATATGGCCGCGTTTCGCAGCCGGCGTATGGCGGTCTCACCCGGCACCATCTTTCAGGGCGGTTATCCCTCATCGACACTCGGCGGCATTTCGCCGGTCATTGTCGCTAACCGGCGTATGGCGATGGCAGGCGTTGATATTGGCGTGGCGCTGCCCAATCGGCGCATGGCGATGGCGGGCGTTGATATCGGCGTGGCACTGCCCAATCGGCGCATGGCGATGGCAGGCGTTGACGTGGGTGGCGGCGTGGCCAACCGGCGTATGGCAGCGGCGGGCGGTGATATCGGCGTGGCGCTGCCCAATCGGCGCATGGCGATGGCAGGCGTTGACGTGGGTGGCGGCGTGGCCAACCGGCGCATGGCGGTGGCGGGCGGTGATATCGGCGTGGCGCTGCCCAATCGGCGCATGGCGATGGCGGGCGTTGGCATGGGTGGCGGCGTGGCCAACCGGCGCATGGCGGTGGCGGGCGGTGATATCGGCGTGGCGCTGCCCAACCGGCGCATGGCGATGGCGGGCGTTGGCGTGGGTGGCGGCGCGGCCAACCGGCGTATGGCGGTGGCGGGCGATGGTGTTGGCCTGCCGAATCGACGCATGGCGATGGCGGGCTCTGGGCTCGCGAATCGCCGAATGGCGCTGAACCCTTCCATGTCTCGATCTTCCCAAGACAGTGATGACCCCAATGATGCGCCCGACGGTGCCGGTGGCGATGAAGCCTAGCGCAGGGGAGGCGTCATGTACCGATTACTGGGACCCGAAGCCTTTGCCAGCAACCTGCACTCGGTATTGGCACCTTGGCTATTGGTCGCGCACGACCCCGGTGAGGACGACTGGTGGCAGGCGTACGTGCGATTGTTGGGGGCGGTCAACCCGGCGCTGCCGGCTGCGCCATCGAGTGGCGTCACTTTTGTCGACAATCCGTCCATTGAAGACGCGCTGATTCGGGCGTTCTATGCGCCTTCCGTGCTCGACGATATGCCTTGGTATCGAGATTCGGAGTACTTCGACAATACCCCGCGCGATCGTGATGTCGTCGAGCAGGACATCGCTTACGTGTGGTCACGCCTTGAATTTTTCGGTCATTTTGAGGCCGGTTTCTGGGAGGCCTTCCAGTTTCTCGTGACCTATCTGATGTTTCCGTCGACACGCTTTGCGCTCGGTGGCACCGACTCGGCGGCCATCGGCAGCATCTTCGTCAGCCGGCCTCGTCAGTATGCCAACCGAGACCTGTATGAGCTGCTGGTACACGAGTTTACCCATACTGCCATGTTCGTCGATGAACTGGGGGCACCTCATTACGCCAACGAACGGCTGCTTGCGCGGCAGGAGAACTTTGCCGTCGGTGCGATTTCCGGACTGCGCCGGCCCCTCGACAAGGTGCTCCACAGTCTCGCCGTTGCCAGTGAGATATTCCTGCATCGAGAGGCGTGTATCGGGCACCCGAAGGGGCCTTCGGTTCACCCCTTGACGCCTGATCTGATCGCCGGGGCGCTGCGCTGCGCGCAAAGCCTGCTGGACCATGAGCATCGCGATAGCGTCCTCGGTGAGCGGGGGCTGGAGATCACCCTAGCCTGCCAGGACATCATGCTGAGGGCGAGAGGAGGCTAGCCATGCGTGCACACCTGGGTGCTGACGCTCTCATCTCGCTGCTGCGTCATCTAACGATCCGGGCCGGTGTGCTCGTCGCAGGCCAAGCTGGCGATCTGTGCCTGACGGCGTTTGCCTACCGCCGCTGGCTGGCGATGCGTCAAGGGGCGGTCACGACCGGGTCAGATCTGGTGACGGAGTTTGTCTGTGACCCGGCGGCCGAGCGCGAGCTCTTGTCCGGGTTCATCGAGAGCGATAGCGAGAGTCGCGCGGATGAGCTGTTGGCCCCGCTGACCCCGCAAGGGGTCGATGAGGCCATCGCCCAGCGAGATCCCTGGCATATCGCCGCGCAGTACGCCCAGGTGGTGGAGGCTCGGGATCTTCTGTGGCGTTTGCTACCGGTGCAGGCGCTGCTCAATGACATCGTGCTGGCACGGATCTTTTGCGCCCAGGTGCCGAACTCGCTGGGCGGGTCGACGGCATCACGGATCGGGGTGGTGTGGATCAACCTTCCTTTACCGATGGCGGTGTTCGAGGTCGCGGAGTTGCTGGTTCACGAGGCGACCCATCATTGGACCTTTCTCGATACCCTGGTTGCCGGTCCACATGTCCGCCCAGAGGCCAATGGAGCCATGGCGTGTTCGAGTATTCGTCACACACAGCGCCCGCTGGTGTGTGCCTTCGACAGCCTTCTGGTCGCCGTGGAACCGCTGGCGCTGCGTCGTGACCTGCGGGTAGCGCTGGGCGCCATGGTGGATCAGTCGGGCATTCATCCGAGCAGCCGAGCACTGCAAGAGAGTGCCGGCGACTGCTTGGCCTCAATCACGGCACAGTCTCAATGCCTTACCGCGCGGGGCAAGGCCATACTGGTCCGCAGCGCCGATAGCCTCAACACCCATGCGGTGCCTGGGTGCTGAGGCTCAGTCGTCGTCAGATGGCGAGCCTCGAGGATGACCTGGGGGGCTTGCCGAGCCGAGTGCGGACGGCACTGCGCAATCTCACGGCCGCGAATCCCATCGACGGGGATGAGGGGCGCCATGGGCGGCAACGGGTCACGCGGATCTGGATGCCGGGGCTGGACGCTCGCCCCTGGTGGGATCCGGTGAGGGTCGGACTCGGCGGCTGGCAGGGAGGACTCTGTCTTCGCCTGATGAAAGAGGCGATGCTGCTGGTGCGGGCCGGGGTGGCAACTCGTCCCTATGAGCGGTCGACATCGCCCCCGCCCAGCGACTACCCGACGCCGCTGGCCCAGGGCTGGCGGGTGCTGGCGCTGATTGAAGACGGCGTCTGGAGTTACGCCATGGCGCGCCGGGCCGCTCAGGGGCTGGCGCTGCTGGATCGTCTGCCCTGGTACCCGGGTGACGCGATGTACTCGGTGCTGCGGGCGTCCACTGCAATTCCGCCCCATCACGGACTCGACAACCTCTGTTTGACGATCCACCTGCCGCTGGTGGCACCGCGTGGCGCGGCGCTGACGGTCGCCGGAAGCTCGCGCGAATGGCGCCTGGGACAGCCGCTGGTCTTCGATGACTCCTTCGAGCATAGCGCCGTCAATCCGGCCGCCCATGATCGCATCGTGTTTCTGGTCGATGTCTGGCACCCCGGGCTCAGCGAGGTGGAGCGCCGGGCGTGGCGCTGTATTGTTCAGCGGTGCAAGGCTCTCTACCGTGGGAGATCATGACGATGACTGAAAATCGCTGCGTTGCCCTTGGACCGGTGTTGCCGAAGGAGCTGGGGGAGCGGCTGACCGGTGCGATCACCCGCGGTGAGGGAGCGGCGCTCCGAGACCAGCTCGAGGGGCTGATTGGGTGCGCGATCGATGGTCTCGTCGTGTACGGTTCGGCGCTGGTGTCGCTCTCCAGTGCGTCCGATATTGATCTGCTGATTCTGAGCGCCGAGCTGGTGCAAGGAGGGCTGTGGGGGGACTCGGGGGATGTCCTGGTCGACGCTCATCTGCATCCTCGTCGGCGCTGTCTCGAGGCCCCTGTCGATCATTGGAGTCATCTTTACGGCGGGCGAGTCTTGTACGACGACGCGCCGCCCGCGCTTGAGACGTGGCTGGAGAGCATCGCACGCTGGCGTCTGGCGACGCCAGACCCTTGGCGGTGCGATGAGCGCCTCAGGGATCGGGTATGGGCGCTACGCAGTATTGCGCGTATCGCGCGGCTGAACGCAACCGACCCGCTGCGTGCGACGCTCCATGAGGCCGAGCTGTTGGCGGCGGTGCCGACACTCTATGCACAGGCACGTGGCATGCACCCGGGATCGATCGGTAGTTGGTGGGCCAGCCCGCCGGACCCAAGGCTCATTCAAGCCCTCGATGCGGTGCGCCGGCGCCGCGGCGTCACGCCGAGTCCGGCCTTGCTGCGTGCCGTGATCGAGCAGGTTTATGACGCCGAGGGTGCGCCATGACGCTCGCTCGGCGGGTCGTGCTGGTGAACCTTCCCTTCGCATCGCCGGCGACACCCTCGATAGGGCTGGGCCTGTTGGCGACGTCGTTGCAGCGGGCCGGTCATAAGGTCGCGGTGCTGGATCTTCAGCTCGACTTCGAGCGACTGATTGGGGCCAGGGCCTACCGAGCCATCGAGGAAACCGCCAGTATCGGGCCTTTCGCCGGAGAGTGGCTGTTTTCACTAGATCTGTTCCCGGGGCGCAATCCGGCCCGTTACCTTCAGGATATTCTGATGGGGGGGCTGAGCGACCAGCCTGGCCGCGTCGATGGCGAGGTGGTGTCGCATGTTCAGAACACAGTGGCGCTGATCGCGCCATTTCTGAGTGATGCAGCGGCGCTGGTGCGGCGCCTGCACCCGGAGGTGGTCGGTCTGACGAGCCTGTTTCAGCAGCACTGCGCCTGCCTTGCCCTGGCCAAGCGTTTGCGACTCGCCGAGCCGACGCTACCGATTCTCCTGGGAGGCCCCAACTGCGATGATGAAACGGGGCGCGAGACTCAGCGCAGCTTTCCCTTCTTGTCGGCGGTGGTCATGGGCGAGGCCGAGACGATTATCGTCGAACTGGTCGAGCGCCTGTGCGAGCGGCGTACGATCGACGATCTGCCTGGCGTGGTGACACCTTCGTCGCGCACGGCGCGGGAGTTGCGGGTGGCGACGCTGGATGACAGCCCGCCGCCGAATTACGACGACTATTTTGCCTCGCTGGCGGCGGTGGGGCGCTCGACGCATGATGTGTTGCTGCCGTTTGAAACTTCTCGTGGGTGCTGGTGGGGGGCAAAGAGCCACTGCGTGTTCTGTGGCATCAACCCGACGGCGATGGCATCACGCTACAAGTCGCCAGCGCGTGCGCTGGCGGAGATCCGCGATCTTGCCAGGCGCTACCCGTCGTCTCGGATGTTGGCGGTCGACAATATTCTTCCCCACGCCTACTTGAAGACGGTGTTGCCTGAGCTGGCGAAGCATCCGATCGATCGGTCGCTGTTCTACGAGGTCAAGTCCAACCTGCGTGACACCGATGTCCGGGTACTTCGGGCGGCGGGCGTCACCGCCGTGCAGCCGGGCATCGAGTCGCTGGACAGCGAGATTCTGACGCTGATGCGCAAGGGCGTGTCGGGACCGCAAAATGTGCTGATGTTACGCTCCTGCGAGCTGCACGGAGTCGCCGTCTACTGGAACCTGCTCTACGGATTTCCCGAGGAGCCCGCCGCGGCCTATCGGCGGCTCGTCGAGCAGATGCCATCGCTTTATCATCTGGCGCCGCCGGGGGCGGCAAACCGCATCGTGCTCAATCGCTTTTCGCCCCACTTTAACGCCCCGGATCGGTTTCACCTCGAGAACATTCGGCCTTACCCGGCCTATCGCTACATCTATCCGTTTGACCCCGAGCGGGTGCGGCGGCTGGCGTACTACTTTTGCTATGACGTGGCGAAGACGGCGAGAACGCCGCTTGACGAAGGCCGGTTGCGTGCCGGCGTCGCGGCCTGGCGTGATCGTTTCGAGCGGGCGTTTCTGTTCTGGGCCGAGGATGACGACGGTGTCGTGGTGCTGGACGGACGCGGTGAGCCAGCTCGAACGATTCGTCTGGACGAGACGTCTGCTGCGTTGCTGCGCGGCGGTGACACTCTCTGGACGTCGCGATCGCGTGAGGCCCTTAGCGCACCAGCGGCCGATATCGCATCGGCCCTGGCGCGCTTGGCGCAAGAGGGCCTGATCTTTCGCGAAGCCGACACGCTGGTCAGTCTGGCGCTGCCGCTGGCGGATTACGCCGTGAACAGCGGCGATGAGCAGGCGACGCAGCGCCGGACCAAACTGCATAGGGCCCAAGGCCTGCTGCGGGCGGCATCGGTGTTGCCGGGTGTCGATGGAGACGATAGCGGGCCCCCTTGAGAGGGCCCTTTGAGAAGCCCTCATATTGAGGGCTCTTGTTGAGTGGATCTTGTGGAGAGGATGCGGGTGCGATCAAGGCGGGGGCCGGATCGTCATCTTCGTTCAGGCGCCGTGGTAGCCGTCCTGTTCCGGTTCGCCGTCTTCGCTACCCGGCGGCACTTCGGCTACCCAGGCCATTGCCGCCGCACGCTCCTTGCTGGCGAAGGTGCGAATCTCCAGCGCCTTGAATAGCCGGTCCTCGAGGTGGGCGATGTGCTTGATCCACTCCTTGTCGGTGATCACCGCGGCGCGATGATAGCGCTTGATATCGCCGATCTGGGTGAGGCCGTAGCCAATGTCCCGCAGCAGGGCGGTGAAGGTCATCCAGCGCAGATCGTCGAGCTCCGCCACCATGTTGATACGCGGGTGCTTGTTCTTGTGGGCTTCGATGGCATCGATAGCCTTCTGCAGCTCGTTGGCGGTGATGGTGCCGCTGGCCTTCATGGCCACCACGTGGCTGGCGGGGGGATGCGTCAGTTCGAGCATGGGGTCTCTCCTTGGCCTGTCGGTAGCCGGCAATAGATGCCGGGAGTCGCGGGTGGCCGACGTCGCGCGGGTTCGTCGCCACATGACCTGCTGTCAGCATAGCCGTTGCCGATGCCGACTGTGCCCATCGGGGCCGGCGTCGGCAGTCGCACCCGTGATGTCGGTCGGTCTCTTCCTTCCTTCTGGTGTTGACAGTGTTGTGTAAGGAGACGTTCCTGGGCGTCGACTCTTTCCTTGCCCACCGGCCTGCGCCCCTGGCCGCGGCGTGCCTGACAACGAGGAGAAACCCCATGATACCCATGACAACGCGCCTGGCGGCGGCGCTGATCGTCGCCGCTGGCGGCTTGACGCTGGTCGCTGGCGCGCAAGCCGACGAGCCCACCGTTATCGAACTCACCCAGGTCGGTTGCCAGTTTCTGGAGAGCGAGAACGGCGCCAATCACGGCATCCACCCGAGCTCAAAGGCCGAATGCGAAACCTTCAACGAGGCCACCGGCGACGACCGCCTGGCCGAGGCCAAGGTGCTGCGGGTATCCGCCGGGGACTATGTGTTTCGGGTGGCCAATCAAGGCGTTCCCTACGAGCTTGGCTTCTGGCTGCGTGGCGATGGTCTGATCAGCCGGGCGCGGCTGCCGAGCGTCTCCGGCGGGGGCCTTGCCGATGGCGATAGCGAGGACTTCGCGGTGACGCTGGTGCCGGGCGAGTACCTCTACTCCTGTCCGCTCAATCCGACCCTGGACTACCGGCTGGTGGTCGACGGCTAGGTCGACGCAGGCTCGCTCGGCGGCGCCGGGCGTGGTGGGTTGAGTATCAGCTCGACACGCCAAGGGCCGGCTCTTGGGAGCCGGCCCTTGGCGTGTCGAGGTGTTGTCGAAAGCTGACAGGCGCCGTCCTTAGTGGGCGTGGGGCGAGCCTTCCAGTTCCTTTTCCAGGCGCCGGGTGACATCGCCGGGGGAGCCGGTGCGTCTGGCCATCAGGTCGTAGGCCACCGGTACCACGAACAGCGTGAACAGGGTCGCCGCGGCGACGCCGAAGAAGATGACGGTGCCGATGACCAGGCGCGTTTCGGCGCCGGCGCCGCTTGAGAGGATCAGCGGAACCGAGCCGGCGATGGTGGTCACCGAGGTCATCACGATGGGGCGCAGACGGGTCAGCGAGGCCTGAATCAGCGCTTCACGGAACTCGTGTCCCTCGTCGCGCAGCTGATTGGCGAACTCGACGATCAGGATACCGTTCTTGGCCGCGAGTCCCACCAGCATGACCAGTCCCACCTGGCTGTAGATATTGAGCGACTGTCCGGTGAGCAATAGTCCGAGCAGGGCGCCGCCGATGGCGAGCGGCACGGTGAGCATGATCACCAGGGGGTGAACGAAACTCTCGAACTGCGCGGCGAGCACCAGAAAGACCACCAGGGTCCCGAGCACCAGCAGGAAGGTGGTGGCACCGCTGGATTCACGGTAGTCCCGGGCGGCACCCTTGACGTCGGTCTGCACGCCGGCGGGCAGCACCTCGTTCACCGCGTTCTCAAGATAGTCCAGCGCCTCGCCGATCGAGTAGCCATCGGCCAGGTCGGCCTGCAGGGTGATGGCGCGCAGGCGGTTGTAGCGATTGAGGGTGCTGGGGCCGGCGAAGGATTCGATATCCACCAGGCTCGATAGCGGGATCAGCTCGCCGCTGCGATTCGAGCGTACCCGCACGCTGTCCAGGGCGCTCGGGGTCGGGTTGTCGCCGCGTTCGGCCTCGAGGATGACGTCGTACTCCTCGCCCTGGTCGGTGAACTGGGTCACGGTGCGGCCGCCGAGCAGGGTCTCGAGGGTGCGGCCGATCTCGCTGACCGTGACGCCAAGATCCGCCGCCCGGGTGTAGTCGATGTTGACCGATAGCTGCGGTTGGCTTTCTTCGTAGTCGCTCTCGAGGTTGAGCAGCCGAGGGTTGTCCTGGCGAATATGGTCCATCAGGGCGTCGCGCCAGGCCACCAGTTGCTCGTAGCTGCCGCCACCGAGCACGAATTGCACGCCCTGTTCGGTGCCGCCACCGAAGCCCTGGCGCATCACCGGGAAGGCGCGGATGCCCGGCAGCGCGCCGAGGGTCTCGCGGACCTCGTTCATGATCGGCCAGGCCGGACGTCGCTCGGCCCAGTCGCTCAAGCCGACGATGGCGAAGCCGGAGTTGAAGTTCTCGGTGTTGCCCCGTCCCCCCGGCGCCAGAATCAACACCCGCTCGACTTCCCCGTCCTCGCGCAGCGGTAGCAGACGCGCCTCGACCTCGTTCATGTAGTCTTCCATGTAGTCGAAGGTCGCCCCCGGCGGGCCGTTGATGATGACGAAGAAGGTGCCGCGGTCTTCCCGCGGCGTGTACTCGGCGGGCAGCAGGGTATAGACCCAGGCCACCGCGGCGACCAGCCCGATAAAGCCGACCACCACCAGCCAGCGCAGGCGCAGCACGCCTTCCAGGAGCCGGCGATAGACGCGTTGAGCCGCGTGCAGGCCGCTTTCGACCCAGTGCGCCAGGCGCCCTTCATGCAGGCTCGGCGAGAGAATCTTGGAGGCCATCATCGGCGTTAGCGACAGCGCCAGCAGTGTCGAGATGGCTACCGCCGCCGACAGGGTCAGGGCAAATTCGGTGAACAGCTTGCCGACATCGCCCTGGATAAAGCTCAGCGGCAGGAACACGGCGATCAACACCAGACTGGTGGCGATGACCGCAAAGGCTAGCTGGCGGGCGCCGCGATAGGCCGCCACCAGCGGCGTTTCGCCATACAGTTGCATGCGCCGATGGATGTTCTCGAGCACCACGATGGCGTCATCGACCACCAGGCCGATGGCCAGCACCAGGGCCAGCAGCGTCAGCAGGTTGATGGTAAAGCCGAGGGCGGCCAGCGCGGCGAAGGTGCCGATCAGGGTAATGGGGACGGTCACGGCCGGGATCAGCGTGGTGCGCAGGTTGCCGAGAAAGACGAAGATCGCGATCACGACCAGGCCGATGGCCACCAGTAGGGTGGTGATCACCTCGCGGATGGCGCCGGAGACGAAGGTCGAGGCGTCGTAGTTCAACGACAGGCTCATGCCGTCGGGCAGGCGCGGCGCCAGGCGCTCCATTTCGGCTTGAACCCCGGCAGACAGGGCCATGACGTTGGCCGTCGACTGCTTGTTCATGCCAAGGCCCACGACGCTTTCGCCGTTGCCACGAAACAGCGAGCGCTCCTCCACGGTGCCGAGCTCTACCCGGGCGACATCGCCAAGGCGGACCAGGTAGCCGCCCTGGCCGCGGTCGAGCACCAACGAGCGAAAGTCGTCGGGGTCGGTAAAGCTACGCGGCAGGCGCACGATAAACTGACGGTCCTCGGACTCCACGGCACCGCCCGGCAGCTCGACATTCTCGGCGCGCAGGGCGTCCTCGACATCGCTGACCGTCAGGCCGCGGGCGGCCAAGGCGTCACTGTCGAGCCACACGCGCATGGCGTATTCCTTGGCCCCGCCGACGCGCACGCTGGACACGCCGTCCTGGACCGAGAAGCTGTCGACCAGGTAGCGCTCGGCGTAGTCGGTCAGTTCACTGGTGGTGTAGCCCTCGCCGGACAGCATCAGCCACATCACGACTTCGGAGCTGGTGTCTTCCTTGCGTACCTCGGGGGGATCGGCCTCGTCCGGGAGGTTATCGGCGGCGCCGGAGATGCGGTCACGCACGTCATTGGCGGCGGCGTCGATATCACTGGACAGGCCAAATTCGATGGTGATGTTGGAGTTACCGTCGCTGCTGGTCGAGGTGATCACCTCGATGCCGGCGATGCCGGCGATGCGATCCTCCAGCACCTGGGTGATGCGCGTCTCGACCACGTCGGCGCTGGCGCCGGGGTACGACGTCTGGATGCTGACGATGGGCGGATCGATGGTCGGGTATTCCTGCAGCGGCAAGCGGGTCAGGGCGAGCAGGCCGAAGGCGACGATAAGCGCGGCGATGACCATCGCCAGCACGGGACGCTGCACGGACACATCGGACAGGCGCATCAGCGGGCACTCTCTTCGCGCTGCGCCTGGAGGATGTCGGTGATGCTGGTCTGATCATCCTCGACGCCGATCAGGTTGATGCTGGCGGCGGTATGCAGGCGATCGCCGCCGTGGCTGACCACCAGTTCGCCTTCGTCCAGACCATCGATGATTTCGACGTCGCCCTCGCGGCGGGCGCCGATCTCGACCTCGCGACGTTCGACGCTGCCTTGTTCGGCCGAGGTGATCACCCAGACGCGCTGCAGGCTGCCTTCCGGCACCAGGGCCCCTTCGGGTATCACCAGCGCCTGGCGCGGGGAGCGTGCGATGGTGACGCGCATCAGCATCCCCGGACGCAGCAGGCCGTCGCCGTTGTCGAGAATGGCGCGCACGTTGATGCTGCGACTGATCGGGTCGACTCGGGAGTCGATGGTGGCGACCTCGCCTTCGAACACGCGCTCGGGATAGGCCGCCGTGGTGGCCGTGAGCGTCAGCCCGCGCGAGAGTGTGCCAAGGCGTACCTCGGGGACTTCGAAGTCGAGTTTCATGCGCGAGACGTCATCGAGGGTGGCGAGCTCGGTACCGGGGGTCACCAGGGTGCCGGCGCTGATCTGGCGTACCCCGACCACGCCGTCGAAGGGCGCGCGCACGCGATAGTTGTCGAGCCGGGCCTGCAGCGCTTGAATGTCGGCGTCGACTTGTTGCAGCTGGGCCCGGCTGTCTTCCACATCGGCCCTCGGTGCCATGTTGCGAGCCTGCAGCTGGGTGAAGCGGTTGACCGCATTCTGGCGCTCCTGGCGCAGCGCCTGGGCCGAACGCAGGTCGGCCTGTTCCTCGGTGTCGGAAAGTTCGACCAGCACATCACCCTTGCTGACCGTTTCCCCGCCTTCGAAGTTGAGTACCGAGACGGTGTCGGTGACCGTGGCCGACAGGATCACACTTTCGTTGGCCGCGAGGGTGCCGAGTGCCTCGAGGGGATCCGACCAGGCCTCGCGGGTGACCTCGGCGCCGATCACCGGCGTCGGGGGCATGGTGCCGCCTTGTTGGGCGAGCGCCGTAGCCGGGGCCAGCAAGGCGGTCACCAGGCTCGCGAGTGCCGCGCAACGCCGCCATGCGAAGGGCTGGCGTCGGACGAGGCGCAAGGTGAAGGCATTGTTCATTGTCGAGAGTCCAGCGTCGAAGAGTCGGCGAGTCGGTCACCTTGAGTAGCACGAGTGTCCGAGGATAGCGACAGAATGCCTCAACCCGGTGTCCACGGGGCTCGACTCGTGGCGGTTGCACATTCTTTTCGCATGTCGTTCGCCAAGTAACAACCGGGCGTTGCGCGTTGTCGTCGGGGAGGGGAGTCGTGGCCCGCGCGTTGCACCGCTCGGATGACGTTGCGTGATCGCGTTGTCCGGGAGGGGAATCGCGGCCCGGGCTTTGCTACCATGGCCGGCGATTTTTCCCCGCGACGCGCCTGGCGCGCTTCGGGTCTTCCATGAGGGTGTGGCATGAACTATGACGTGGTGATCATCGGCGCGGGTGCCGCAGGGCTGATGTGTGGCCTGACGGCGGGCTACGCCGGACGCTCGGTGCTGGTGATCGATCACGCCAACAAGGCCGGCAAGAAGATTCTGATGTCCGGTGGCGGGCGCTGTAACTTCACCAACCTGGCGACGACGCCGGCCAATTTCTTCTCGGCCAATCCGCATTTTTGCATCTCGGCGCTCAAGCGCTATCGACCGGAGCATTTCGTCGAGCTGGTGGAGCGCCATGGGCTCGAGCACGTCGAGAAGGCGCCGGGGCAGTTGTTCTGCGCGGACTCGGCCAAGGATCTGTTGAATGTTCTGCTGACCGAGTGCGAATGGGCGGGCGTCGCGCTTAGCCTCAAGACACGGGTAGAGCGCCTCGAGGTGCAAGGGCAGGGCATGCGCCTTGTTACCTCGAGAGGGCGTATCGATGCCGGCGCCGTGGTCATCGCCAGCGGCGGCCTGTCGATTCCGACCATGGGGGCCACGGGGTTTGGTTACGACATCGCTCGCCAATTTGGCCTCGCGGTCGGCGAGACCCGGGCAGCGCTGGTGCCCTTCACCTTGAGTTCTCAGTGGAAGGATCGCGCCGAGGCGCTGTCCGGGCTCTCCAGCGACGTGGCGGTGCGCTGTCGCGGTGGAGCGTACCGGGAGCCGATGCTGTTTACCCATCGTGGCCTGTCGGGGCCGGCGATGCTGCAGATATCGAGCTACTGGCAACCCGGTGACGAACTCGAGATCGACTTGCTGCCCGGCCACGATGCCTTCGACGCCTTGATTCAGGCGCGTCGCGAGACGCCCAAGCGCCAGCTCTCGACCTGGCTCGGCGAGCGCTTGCCCAAGCGTCTCGCCCAGGCACTGGTCGAATGGCACGGCGACGACGGCCTGCTGGCCGAGCGCTCCAACGCGAGCCTCGAGGGCTGGGCCACCCAGCTCAACCGCTGGCGCATCAAGCCTTCCGGCACCGAGGGCTGGCGCACCGCCGAAGTGACCATGGGCGGCGTCGACACCAGCGCAATCTCGTCGAAGACCTTCGAGGTCCAGGGCCTGCCCCAGCTCAGGTTCATCGGCGAGGTGCTGGATGTGACAGGCGAACTCGGCGGCTATAACTTCCAGTGGGCCTGGGCCTCGGGGGTCGCTTGTGGGCTTTCGGTGTAGTCAGGTGCGAGTCTTGGCAAGGTGAGCCGCTGCCCGGAGGCATTTTCCCGGTGATGCCTGCCGTGGACACCAGCGCGGGTGGTGGCTGTGGTCGGCGTCATGGGCCGCGTTCGCTCCTCCCCGCCGCTGGCGGGGAAAGGGTAGGCGTCTGGGTGATGAGGTCACGGGTCGTCATGGGTGCCGCTGACGCGGGCGTCGGCGACATCTTGCGGGCTGACGTTACCCGGCTGGCCGCCCCAGGTTTCTCGTAGATAGTTGCTCAGATCGGCGATCTCTGCATCGCTCAAGTCATCGCCGAAGCCCGGCATCTGCTGCAGGCGTGAGAACCCCGGGAAGTCACGCTCCTCGATGCCATCCAGCGTCACGCGCAACAGATTGGTGGGATCCTTAAGGCGCAGCGTGGTGTTGCTGGCCATCGCCACGGCAACCTCCGGCTTGCCCTTGCCGTCACCGCCATGGCAGCCGGCACAAGTCTCCAGATACCGCTGACGTCCGCGTGCGGCCGATTCGCCGACCGCGTCCAGCGCCTTGACCTCGATCGTCCGCGGCTCGGGAGCCGCGTCGCCGAGCAGGTAGGTGGCCATGGCGGCAAGATCGTCGTCTTGCAGGTACTGGGTGCTATGGTGCATCACCGGATACATCTCGTTGAATGCCGAGCCTTGTGGGCTCATGCCCTGCTGCAGAAACTGCGCCAAGTCGTGCGGGTTCCAGCCGCGCTCGGCCAGGGCCTCGGCGCGCAGGCTTGGCGCCAGATAGCCCTCGAGCATGCCGCCTTCCAGGTGCCGGTCGAGATCCATGGCACCGGTCCAGCCGCGGGGGGTATGGCACTCGCCACAGTGTCCCATCACCTCGACCAGATATTGCCCGCGCCGCCACGCAGGGCTGCGGTCCTCCGCCGGCGTCGGCGCAAGATCATCGGCGTAGACGATGTTCCACAGCGTCAGCCCCCATCGTTGATTGAAGGGAAACCCCAGGTCGGTTGGCGGCGCGGCACGAGCAATCGGCTCGCGGCTCATGAGAAAGGCATAGATCGCGTCCGAGTCCTCGCGGCGCATCAGGTGATAGGAGGTGTACGGCATGGCGGGATACAGCTGGCGCCCATCCGGCACCTCGCCCCGGGTGATGGCATGGTAGAACTCATCGGCACTGTAGTTGCCGATGCCGTAGTCCGGGTCGGGGGTGATATTGGTGCCATAAATGGTGCCGAACGGCGAGGCGATGGGCACACCGCCGGCGAACGGCGCACCATCGTCTGTGGTGTGGCAGGCGGCACAGTCGGCGGTGCGCGCCAGGTAGCGGCCCTGCTCGACAAGCGCGGCGTCGTTGGTCGCGCTGGCGCTGTCCGCTGCCTCGGCGGTGAGGCTCGGCAACAGCACGAGGGTTCCGATCATCAGTCGTTTCATCTAGCCCTCCCTGACCAGGCCGAGGTCGTCGATGGCCGCTCGGGCGGCCGCGTAGTAGCGCACGTATCCGGTACACCGGCAGATATGGTGCCCCAGGGCCTCATCGATCGCGTCCTCGAGCCGGTCACGGGGCACGGGGTCGCGCTCCAGGCGCTCGACGAGCACGGTGGCGGCATTGACGAAGCCCGGAGCGCAATAGCTGCACTGAAAGGCGAAGTGGTCGACGAACTTCTGCTGCACGGGGGTGAGAGCGGTGACGTTGCCGGCGGCGTCTCGGGAGGCATGGCCCTCGATCGTGCGGATGCGCTTGGCGCTGAAGAAATGCGCGCCGGTGATGCAGATACGCATTTCTTCGCTGGTCCCGTCGTCATGGTCCAGGATCACTACACAGGCGCGGCAGATGCCCTGGCCGCAGCCGAGCCGAGAGCCGGTGAGGCCCAGGTACTCGTGCAGAAAGTCGATCATCATCAGGTCGTCGGGCACCTCGATCGGGCCGACCGATTCTCCGTTGATGGTCAGCGTCAATGGGCGTGTCGCAAGCTCAGCCATGCAGGGCCTCCTTGATCCGTTCGGGCGTGACGGGCAGGTCACGAAAGCGTTGCCCGGTGGCGTGGGCCAGGGCGTTCACAATGGCGCCGACGATGGGGATCATCACCACCTCGCCCATGCCCTTGGCGGGGTCGGTCTCGGAGAGCGGAGGGAGAATCTCGCTGCCTTGATTCCACACCGCACAGTGGCGCGCCAGTGGCAGTTGGTAGCGGTTGAAGTTCCAGCTGCCGTTGCCGGGGCCGTCTTCGTACAGCGGCATGTTCTCGAGCAAGGCGTGTCCGATGCCCATGGCGATACCGCCTTCCAGCTGCCCCTTGACCAGCTCAGGGACGATCGGCTTGCCGCACTCGACCCAGGAGTAATGTTCCAGTATCTCGACGTCGCCACTGCCCTTGTTGACGCGCAGATCCACCAGGGTGGCAACGGGACTGTAGTAGGTGACGTGAGCGTTGTTGAGCTGGGTATCGGGATACTGGACGTTCGCGCGATCGAGTAGATGGTAGCCGTGGGCGGCCATCAGGCCGCGTTTGGCATCGTCGGCTCCATCGCCGTACTTCACGGCGACGGCGTCGAGTGGTACTCGGGAGGGCTCATCGCCAAGGGGGAATTCGGCGCTGGCCCAGCTCCAGCGGTTGAAGCCGTGGACGCTGGCGCCGGTGATCAGGCCAAGGTCATGCGCCTTGGCGGCCAGCTTTGCCATGGGCAATGGCGTCATGCCATTGGCCGTGAGATGCCCCTCTATCCAGCGGGCGTCTTCGATGCGCAGGACATACGGGTTGGCCTGGCCGCCATAGATGCCCTGGCGCCAGAGCGATAGCGCCGCCGGCCACAAGCCATGACGGAAGATCAGGCGTGCCGCTTCGCGGGTCGCGTGGCTCGCGTAGTAGGCCGAGTTGGAGGCTGAAGAGGCCGAGGCCAGTTTCGGTGTCCAGCGAGGGTTCTGACTCGATTGGTCTTGCTCTTGTTGCTTGATGGTATAGGGGTTGCCACTGGTCTGCAGCTCCAGCTCAGGCCAGTCGGTTTCACCGGTCTTGATCTCGTCGGCCGCTCGGCCGAGATAATCGGCGACGATGATGGCCTGAGATGTCGCGGCACCGGTACCCATGTCGATGCTGATCTGGCGCAGCGTGATGTGTCCGTCAGCATCGAATTCGATGCTGGCCATCGGGGCTTCTGCCCCGGTGCCGAAGTCTTTTTGGGTGATCGCGAAACCGGTCCCGTAGAGGTGGTCGAGGTCATCGGCCTGGCGCCGGTCACGGCGCGCGTCGCGATCCTTCCACAGGGGATGCTGCTCGGCCTTGTCGAGCATCTCGCCGACGCGGATGGCCCCCCCGGGAATCGCGCCCTGGGTGTTCTTCATGCCGGCTTCGAGCAGGTTGGCTCGGCGCAATGTCATGGCATCGACGCCAAGACGCTCGGCGAGTTCGTCCACCATCATTTCCGTGGCGGCCATGGTCTGTAGCGTGCCGTAGCCACGCATCGACCCCGCTTCGACGGCGCGAGAGGGATAGGCCGTGGTCGCCAGATCACTTTGCGGCAGGTAATACACCGACTGCGCCGCGGTAGCGCCGACGGCGGCGACGGAAGCACTGTAGTTGGCACGGCCACCGCCGTTGACGTCCATGTGGGCACGAAATATCTGGAACTTCAGGTTGTTACGGTCGACCGCCAACTGGTAGTCCATGTCGAAAGGATGGCGCTTGATGCCACTCTGGAACTGTTCGTAGCGGTCATTGGCCAGGCGCACCGGGTGGCCTTCGCCGTAGAGCGCGGCAATCACGGCGTAATAGACGAAGATGTTGTGGTCCTTCGACCCGTAGCCCACGGTGTAGCCCGGATGGACATTGAGCTGGGTGACCCCGAAGCGTGACCCCTCCACCATCTGTGCCGCTTCATGGGCAGCTTCGAAGGGGCACTGGGTCGCGACCACGAAGTGCAAGGTGCCTGTCTCGGCGTCGAACCAGCCGTTGCCGTTGTCGGGTTCCAGGGCCGCGGGTTCGATATAGGGTGTGGTGTAGGTGGCGCTGAAGACTTCCCAGTCCTCTTGCGGGGCGTCTAGTGCCTCTTGCATACGCTGGGCGTGGTAGACCCCCTGCTCGCCGATATCGCCGTTCAGGCTCGGACTATCGGGCCAGACGGGGCGTCGGTTCTTGATCGCCGGAAACAGGTCGGTGTCCTTCAGGCTGGAGAAGACGTCTGGGGCATAGGGCGTATCGCCTCCCACCCGGACATAGCGAAAGCTGCCGTAGGGCGGACGTTTGACCTCACCGGTGTGCTCGCCATAGAGGATGAGGTCGTCGCGGAACTGCAGGGCGTTCTTGGCGGCACGATAGTGAGCGAAGTCGTGCCAGATGAGCACGGCGACCGGGTGGCCGAGAAACAGTGGTGTCTGCCCCTCGGGCAGCAGCGGGTCCGGTCCGTGGCTCTGCGGGAAGCCGAGGCCGTCGCGTTGAAGATCGTTGGCGGTAACGATCCTGTCAGGCTGCAGCGATGCGTCCAGAACCGACAGGTCAAAGCCTCGATAGCGCCGGTCGGCACGAGTGGCCTTCAGCAGCATCGCGTGGCTTTGCCGCTCGGGCCAGCCCGGCATGTCCCGGGCCCGAATATCCCGGGCGAAGACCTTGGCTCCACTGACCTTGCTGATGGCGTCGATGCGAAAGCGTGCGCCCGAATGTGACGCCCACTGCTCCTGGGGGGCGGTGACGCGCGATTCGAACAGGGCGGCGAAGGCCTTGCTCCCCAGCGGCGCGACGGTAATGCCGATACCGGCGGCGCTGCCTTTGAGGAAGGCGCGCCGAGTGACACGAGGAGACTGCATGGTCTGCCCTCTTTGTTGGCTGGACACGGTTGTCTGACTGTTTGGCTGTCATGGTACTGCGTAGCTTGCTAATTGACCAATCGGGCAGGTTCGGCGTCCGAAGTTGACTCTTTGGCCTTGAGCCAGGCGCAGTATCGAGCGGCAATGTCGCCTTTTCCGTGCTGGTAACGGTCGCTTTCGTGGAACTCAGGCCTGCGTCGAGAAGCCCTGCTATTCACCATAGACGTCCCCAGGCCCAGTGATGGCGGCGATGGCGGGGATATGTCGTAATCCTGCCGACGTCTGGAGATATCGATAGGAGGCGTCCCGTTGCGGCAAGCTCACGGGAGGCCCAAATGGTGCGAGAAGGAAGGGGGACCTTGCCCTGGTGGGCGCTACAGGACCACGATGCATTGCCTCTGCCACCGTGGAGAAACGTGTATTTGTACCCCACGCCAAGAATCGACTCGACGCGTGCGTCCAAGGGGGAGGCGGAGGGTCTGGCCGGTCAGCCCGAGACGAGCATGGCCAAGAGGACGCTGAACTGATAATGATAGAGGTCTAAACATCTGATGTATGACTTTTGGCTGTCGGCCGAGAGGATCAGGCATCGGAAGGTCAGCCCTTTCACGAATCTACGACGCGATCGAGGAGCAAGCGTTATGCAACAGCAGGTCACTCTCTCCATTGAACAGGCTCAAGCGCTCGGGCTCGAGGTGTTGCTGGGCAACGGTTTCAATCATGAGCATGCCACAGCGATCACCCGCAGCGTGGTTAGCGCCCAACGTGATGAGTGCCACTCGCATGGGCTCTACCGCCTGATCGGTTGTGTCGATACCGCCCGACTTGGCGGTATCGATGGCAACGCACGGCCCGAGGTCGTTGATCACGCGCCTTCGATAGTCAAAGTGAAGGCCAACCGGGGCTCATCGCTTTCTGCCTTCGAGCGCGGCAAGCCGCTGCTGGTGGAAAAGGCCAATGCCACGGGCATCGCGGTGCTGGCGATCACCGAAAGCTTTCATTTTTCGGCGCTGTGGCAGGAGGTCGAGGCGCTGTCGGACGAAGGGTTGGTGGCGCTGGCGATGACCCCCACTCACCCATTCGTGGCGCCGGCCGGTGGCACGAAGGCCTTGCTCGGCACCAATCCCTTTGCCTTCTCCTGGCCGCGTCCGGGCAAGGCCCCTTATACCTTCGATTTCGCCACGAGCGTCATCGCCCGTGGTGAGATCGAGCTGCATCGGCGCGCTGGCGAGGCCATTCCCGAGGGCTGGGCGCTGGACGCACAGGGCAACCCGACGACGGACCCTGACACCGCCCTGAAGGGCGCCATGCTGGCATTTGGTGGCCACAAGGGATCGGCGCTGTCGACGATGATCGAACTGCTGGCGGGGCCACTGATCGGCGATGTGCTCGGTCACGAGACCGCGGCTGCGGCCGAGAGCGGCGAGAAGCGGCCGTATCACGGCGAATTCGTCGTCGCGATCTCGCCGCGGGCGTTTCTCGGCGAGGCCGCGGACGAGCATCTGGCCCACGCCGAGACGCTGTTCGAGGAAATCGCCGGGCAGGGGGCTCGGCTGCCTTCTCAGCGACGGTTTGCGGCAAGACAGCGCAGCCTGGCCGATGGGGTCAAGATTCCCCGGCAGTTGCATGAGGAGCTCAAGGCGCTGATTCCAAACTCAAGGCGCTGATTCCAAGCTCAAGGCGCTGGTTCCGCTTGACCCCGAGCGAGTCTTGTTTTGGTATGCGGTAGCGCTTGAGGCGCGATGTCGGCAGCGTCGGGGCAAGCGCCATGATACCGGCACTGGGCACCAGTCGCCGTAGTACTGCAACTAGCGCCAAGCTTGCGCAAGCTCGAGGAACCCTGGTGCCGTCACCTTCCGAACCCACCGATGAGGCTCTTGCCGCCGCCGCCGCGTCGGGCGACAAGGCCGCGTTTACGGCGTTGCTCGAGCGCCATTACGAGCGCCTGTTCGCCTTCGCCTGGCGTCACACCGGCTCGCGTCATGAAGCCGAGGACCTGACCCAGGACATCTGCGTGGCACTGCCCGAGAAGCTTCGCCGCTATGATGGCCGCGCGCAGCTGGTGACCTGGTTGTACCGTGTCGCGGTGAATGCCGCTCATGATCGCCGCCGACGTCAGGCCGCGCATCGGCGTGCCGCCCTGGGCTGGGGCGAGAGCGAGCTTGCTCGCCAGGACGAGAACGATGATCGCCTGGCGGCGAGCGACTGGCTGGCCCGGGCGATGCGCGCTTTGCCCGATGAGCTGCGCGATACCGTCGCGCTGACCCTCGGCGAGGGCCTACCCCAGGCCCAGGTCGCCGAGATTCTTGGCACCTCCCCCGGCACCATCGCCTGGCGCATGAGTGAGGTGAAACGGCGATTGCGGGAATGGGCCGCGATGGAGGAAGGACGATGAGCGACGAACTCGATCGGCTCAAGGCCGAGCTGGCAGCGCAAGCACGCAAGCCCGATGACGACGTCAGGGCCCGCCATCTACGCGCGGCGGCCCAGGCCTTCGATCGTCATCGCGCGACGTCCCAAGAATCCGACGCCGAGCGGCGTCCTACTCCTGATCGTCCGCGGTGGACGTGGATACAAACAGGAGTGAACGCCATGTCGAGTCGAGTCAAGAAACTGCCGATGTTTGCGGCCGGGGCCGTGGTGGCGGGTCTTGGGGTTGCACTAATTGTCGCGCCGCAGTGGGATTCGTCGCGTCTGCCGGCGCCTCATCTGCCTGCACCCGAGGCGCCGTCACCGGCCGAGCCCGAGGCGTTAGTGTCATCGGCCGAGACCGAGGCGTTAGTGTCGTCGGCTGCGTCGGACGTGGAGGCGCCGTCACCGAGTGAAGGAGCGCTATCGTCGAGTGAAGGGGCGGCCCTGGTGGACGCGATACCCGCAGAGGTACAAAGCCGTCTGATTGTCTCTGGCAAGGTGGTGACCGGCGCTTCCGACAAGGCAGACGCCTATAGCCTCACGTCCAGGTCCGTCACCGTCGAGCCGGCGCCGCAGCCAGCCCGAGAGTCTGCTGCGCCGCCAAGAGCCAGGCAGGTGGCGCCGGCGAGTCCCCAGGTGGATGTCAGCCCGCGGCGGCTGACCGCCGACCCTGATAGCGAAGCTTTCCCCGACGTTGACGAGAGTGGCGTCATCTTGACGGCCGAGGAGCCGGTGTCGACGTTCTCGGTGGATGTGGACACGGCAAGCTATGCCATCGTGCGCTCGTCGCTGCTGGCCGGGCACTTGCCGCCCAGGGAGGCGGTGCGGGTGGAAGAGATGATCAACTACTTCCCCTACGATTATCCCGCGCCCGAGGCGGGTGAGGCGCCCTTCAGGCCAACGATCAACACCCTGGTAGCGCCCTGGGACGAGCAGAAGCGTCTGGTGCATATTGCCATTCAGGGCGCGCTGCCGGCCGTCGACGAATGCCCGCCGCTGAACCTGGTGCTGCTGATCGATACCTCGGGCTCGATGCAGGCACCCAACAAGCTGCCGCTGCTCAAGCAGTCGATCCGGCTGATGCTCGGTGAGCTGCGCGACGATGATGAAGTCGCCATCGTTGCCTACGCGGGCTCCGCCGGACAGGTGCTGGCGCCGACGCCGGCGTCACAGCGTGGCACGATCCTTGCCGCCCTGGATGCCTTGCAGGCCGGCGGAGGTACCGCCGGGGAGGCGGGCCTTGCGCAGGCGTATCGCATCGCCGGTGAGATGGGCAACGACGGCGAGGTTTCTCGAGTGCTGCTGGCCACCGACGGCGACTTCAACGTCGGCATCAGCGATCCAGACGAGCTTAAGGACACCATTGCGCGTGAGCGCGCCAGCGGCGTCTATCTATCGGTGCTGGGCTTCGGTCGCGGCAATCTCGACGATGCGACGATGCAGGCGCTGGCCCAGAACGGTAACGGCCAGGCGGCCTACATCGACACCCTGGCCGAGGCTCAGAAAGTGCTGGTGGACCAGTTGGCGGGAGCGCTGATGCCGATCGCCAACGACGTCAAGATTCAGGTCGAGTTCAACCCCGCCACGGTCCAGGAGTATCGCCTGATCGGCTACGAGACCCGCGCCCTGCGTCGCGAGGACTTTCGCAATGACAAGGTGGATGCGGGCGATATCGGCGCCGGCCATCAGGTCACGGCGATCTATGAGATCACGCCGGTGGGGGGGGAGTCGGCGTTGGTGGCTCCGAGTCGCTATGGACCCTCCCGCTCCGCCGAGCCAACGACACCCGACCCGCAGGCGGCCGGGGACGACGGCCGTTTGGCGTCCCACGGCAACGAGTTCGGCTATCTGAAGCTGCGCTACAAGCTCCCCGGTGAGTCGACCAGCCGGCTGATCGAAGCGCCTATCCTGGCAACGTCGGTCGCGTCAGCGCCTGTGCCACGGGGGGAGGCGCCGGCCAGGGAGTCGGGCGACGCCGAGTTTGCGGTCGCCATCGCGGGATTCGGTCAGTGGCTATCGGGCGCGACCTACCTGTCCGACTGGGACCTGGACGATGCCATTGCCTTGGCCAAGGCGTCCCAGGGGGACGACGCGTTTGGCTATCGCGCCGAGGCGATACGTCTGATGAGGCTCGCCGCAGGCTTGTCGCCGTGACGACGGCGTGGCCGTGTTCGGCGTCGGCGCCGTGGTGGTGCCGTTGCCATGGATCTCTTCATTAGCGGCTATGCTTTAATCGAGTGCGAAGGCTCGATTCAACCCGTCTTAGTGAGGAGCGATGATGGCAAAGCCCTTAGCCAGGCGCCGGCTCGGCGCCGTCGTTGAGGAGATCGTTATTGAGCGACTCGATGAGGCGCGCACGGCCTTCGCGCGCCTTCAGGATCCGGCCGATATCGAGGCATTGCACGACTTTCGGGTGGCGCTGAGGCGCCTGCGTTCGTGCCTGAAGGATTATGCCAGAGCGAGCCTGAGCGAGACGACGAATGCGGCCGGCGTGGCGCTGCCAAAACGGCTGCGGCGACAGGTGCGTGACCTGGCGCGGCGGACCAACCCGGCGCGCGACGCGGAGGTGATGCTGGCGTGGCTCGAGGCGGGTCGTGACGGCGCCAGTCGCGCCGAACAAGGGGCGATCGACTGGTGGCGGGAGCGCTTGCGGCAGGAGGTGCACGGCCACTACCAGGCCTTGGGCACGGAGGTGGCGAGATTTCCGCTGCTGGATGCGGAGCTTCGTCGCTTGCTCGGTTCGCCAAGGTTTGCCAAGGGCTCGCCGCGCTTCGGCGAGGCCGCGTCATTGCGCCTGGTCGTGCTGTCCGAGCGCCTCTTCGCCGAGCTTGCTGAGATCGCCGGGCGCGTCGATGAGAAGGCGCTGCACCGGCCGCGCATCACCGCAAAGCGCATCCGATACTTGCTGCGCCCCTGGCGTGATGAAGACGACCTGCTGAAGGAGGCCGAAGTCCAGATGAAGCGCTTTCAGGACGTGTTCGGGCGGCTCCACGACGACTTGGTGCGAGCCACTGCGCTGGGCGAGGCGGCCAGGCGGCACGCCCAGGAGTCCATGGATGAGCGCCTCGCTTGCGCCGTGCAAGATGAGTCGGCTCGGGCCACGGCGCCTGTTCACCTCAAGGGGTTCATGGCGCTGTCGGTCACCCATGAGCAGCAGTTGGCGCACGACTTCGCGGCGGCGATGGCACTGGCGACGGGCCAGCGGGTGCGTCAACTGGAACAGCAATTGGCTCGTGCGGCCGAGCGCATGAAGGCGTTGGCGGCGAAGTCCACTTAGGCGGGGATACGAGCGGGGGCTCCGGGGTGCCGGGCGCGGCTCGCTGACCGCTCGGGCGCCGGGCTTTGTCGGGTTTAGCCTAGCCGCTGCTGGATCTCGTTCCATAGCCCCCGATAGGCCTTGGCGGCGGGGCTTGAGGGGGCAAAAGACGCCACCGGTGCACGCTCTACTCCCATTCTTTCGACCACGCTTGCCGCGGGGATATCCGTCGACAGGCGCAGGGGCCATTCACGACCGAGCCCCGCCATGACCTCGCGGTGAAGCTTGCGACGACGATCGGCCAGGGTGATGAAGGGCCATACCGGGCAGGCCAGGTTGTCGTCGTCGAGAAACTGCTGCAGTTGCCGGAGGGTGCGCAGCGACAGGGTGGTCGGCACCAACGGGACGAGGATCGCGTCGACGCTGGTGAACATGTTTTCCGACAAGTGGGACAGGGTCGGCGGGCAATCGAGGATCACCAGGTCGTAGTCGTCGCGAACGTCCTTGAGGATCTGGCGCAGGTGGCTGTTGCCGCGTTTTTCGAGTAGCTGGTCCATATCGCGGGAGGCAAGCGAAGCGGGCAGCACGTCGAGATGGGGAATCTGGGTGGCGCGAATGACCTTGTCGAAGGACGACTTACCCTTGACCAGCTTTTCCACGCCGCCGCGGATGCGCGGCTTGATCTGCAGATAGAAGGTGGTCGCGGCCTGGGGGTCCAGGTCCCAGAGCAGCGTCCGGTAGCCTTGGAAGGCGGCCTCCGCGGCGAGGTTGACCGCCGACGCCGTCTTGCCCACGCCACCCTTGATGCTGTAGAGCGACAGCATACGCATCGCAATGTGTCCTTGTTGGATCGTTGTTCGCTTGGGGTAGGGCAAATCTAACACAGTGCGATTCGCCTCGCCGCGCAGGCACGGGTCGCAGCGATTCAGGGGCCGTTCAGGTGGGCGGATGTCTTCTGAGCGCCCATGGTGGTGGCCAGGCTCAAGGCGGTGTTGCCCTTGGCATCTTCGGCCTCGGCGTCGGCACCGGCGATCAACAGGGCTTTCACGGCGTCCAGCCGGTCGAACATGGCGGCGAACATGAGGGGCGTCTTGCCATCGGGGGAGCGCGACTCGGCGTTGGCGCCGTGTTCGAGCAGCAACTCGAGCATGGCCAGGTGGCCCTTGAACGCCGCCCCGGCCAAGGGGCTGTGGCCATCGTCGTTGTGACGCTCGACGTCGGCGTCATGCGCGAGAAGCACGCGGGTAGCCTCGAGGTGTCCGTGGTAGCTCGCCAGCATCACCAGGGTATCGCCACGGTGGTTGGTCAGATCGACCGGAAGGCCCTGGTCGAGCCAACCTGCCAACTGGTCGGCATCGCCTTGGCGGGCGGCGTCGAACACACGGGCGGCGAAGTCCTGTGCATCGGCATCGAGGGAAGGATCACTCAAGGGACACCTCGTGAGAGCAAGACGAGCTGTTGCATGTCAGCGTGAGACCGTGGGCTGTGGGGCGGGGTGTGACGTGACGGGCCCGCCGTGCCCCCGGGGCGGACGTTCAGCGCGTCAGTAGTCGACGCACGCGTTGAGCGGCCAGTGCGGTGACCACCAGCTTGCGCCCCCAGCGGGTCAGTCTGCCGGGATGGCGCAATAGCGGCAGGGCGGCGAGCCCCGCGGCGATCAATGCTGGCTTGCGGTACGGAGCCAATGTCTGCCAACCGGCGTCGATCTTGAGCGAGGCGCTTTGCCAGCGGCGCGACGCCACCAGCAGATCGAGACGCTGCTGCTCGATGGTCGCCTCCAGCTCCGCCTTGCGCTCGGCGCGGCTGGGCTTGCGCTCGGCTTGGCTGGACTTGCGCTCGGAGCGTGGCGTGTCGTTACCTCGGACCATGTTCATCACCCGGAGATTGGGCCAGTTCTCGATCCAGCGCCAGATGCTTGAGTGTGTCGGCCAGTAGCGTCGGACGTCGTGCCATGCGCATGGCCCACAGCGCCAGGGCGATGCCGGCACCGAGAAGGACCGCTGCGCTGACCACAATGGCCGTCAGTCGGTAGGACTCCCAGAACACGACGATCACCAGCACGGTGAGGGTGGCGATGCCGAGCATCAGCAATACCAAGCTCAAGCCGAGTATCAGCAAGAGGGTGGCCAGGCGCGCACGCTCTTCCTCGAGCTCGACCACGGCCAGACGCAAGCGCGTCTCGGCCGTGGCAACGAGGGTGGCAATGACGCGCTTGCCGGAGGCAAACAGTCGCTGTGCCGGTCCTTGGCTTGACGACATCAGCGGCGCCCGATAAGCAGGCCGACAATGACGCCCACGGCGGATGCGATGCCGATGCTCTTCCAGGGGTTCTCATGGACGTACTGATCGCAGGCGTCGGCCTGCTGGGTGACGCTGTCGCGGGTCTGGCGGTAGGCTCGCTCGCCGCGTTCTTCCAGCCTGGCACGTGTTTCCTTCAGACGGGCCTCGGCCTTGTCGCGAAGTTCCTTGATGTTGTTGCGTGAGTCGTCCGCAGTCGCGCTGATCAGCTCTTCCACGGTGTGAGACAACTGCCGCAGGTCGTCCTTGAGCTGGTCGGTGGAGGCGCTGCTTGTCGTCTCGTTGGACGCTGCATTGGCGGCGGTGCTGCTCGACTTCTGTGAGGCGCGGGTAGTGGCCATGGTGTCTTCCTGTGACGAGTGAATGTCGAACGATGTACTCAATCAAGCGTAGTCAAGGGTAGCTTAACAAAGATGCGGGTGAGAGCAATCCTGCCTCTCCCCCGCATCATGGCACCCCGGCGCCGGCCTTGGCGATACTTTTGCCGGTGGTCGACGGCGTCAGGGATTGAAGGTCCCGGTAGAGAACAGCGGGTTCATGCTGAAGCCGATGCCGAGCCGGTTGGTGCGCTCGTCGTAGTCGATCAGGCTTTCGCCGTAGCCATAGTAGTACTGGATGTGGCCGCGGACCTTGCCGAACAGTGGCCAGGAGTAGTCGAGCTGCGAGCCGTAGTTCTCCTTGCCAGGGTTGCCGCGCAGCATGAGGCTGGCCTCATGGGTGTCGAACATCTGGTGGGCGACGGTGATGTCGCCGTAGCCGACGTAGTCGTCGATATCCGGATTGTCATCGTCGTTGTCGTCCTCCGGAATCCGCCAGTGAGGCGATACCGCCAACGCCCAGTCGTCGTTGACCCAGGCACTGGTGGCGATGACGCGATTCCAGCTGCGTGACAGTGGGCTCGAGCGTCCGTTGGACTGGTGGTTGAGCGAGATCCGGTTGTTGATGTTCGTCCAGCCCCACAGCGTGGTGTCGTTCTGGAAATCGAGAAAGACCTCGGGCTCATAGTTGGTTTCGCGAAACGGCGACGACTCGTCGCCGTTATAGGCCTGCCACCAGCTTTTTTGGGTATAGGCGAAGTAAAGATCGCCATTGTCGAAGATCAGGTCGTCGGCGATGTTGAACTTGGCGCTGAACTGGAACTTGACCTCGGTATTGTCCATTTCCTTGTCGTCGTCATCGCTGCGAAAGGCGCTGTCGTTCGGACTGCTGTTGTAGGTGATCGGCAAGAGGTAGTTGCGTCGATGGGTGGTGATGGCCAGCGGGTTGCTCTCGGACTCCTTCTCGAGAGCGCGGCGCTCTTCGACGGTATCCTCGATCGGCTCGCCGGTCGCCGCGGCGACGATTTCCTCGCTGACCGGCGCATCGGTGCCACCGGGCAGAGCGACGCGATCACTCGAGGCGCCGTCGGCGGCCAGCTGGCGCTGGAGGCTGTCGAGCTCGGCCTTGAGGGCATCGACGCGGCTTTCCATCGCGCGGCGCTCGGCCTCGCTCAGCTGGGGTTGAGCGATGGCCTGCCCGGTGACGCTCAGCGCCACAAGAGTAGGCGCCAGTAGGAAAAGGGCGGCTGGGCGTGTCATCTATCGCTTACCTAATTGAGGAAGTTGAAACGGTTCTACCATGGCCGAGCGGTAAGTCAACTTCGTGAAACAATCTTGCACCGGATTGCCATACTGACACACTGGGTCGAGAATCGCGCCTTAACCCCGTTGTGACAGGAAACCAGAGCCGATGCCGTGCCCCCGTTTAGTGACTGCGTGTCTGCGTCTGGTGTTGCCGCTGCTCGGCCTTGTGCTGCTGTTGATGATGGCGCTCGATGTCAGGGCTCAGGCGATGGAGGACATCGAGTCGCCGCTGCCGGAGAAGGCCGAGCTGCAGCAACGGCTGAACGATCGTCAGGCCAATGCCAGCGACCCCCCAAGCGAAGCCGCCCAGCACGACATCGACGCGCTGAGTGAGGCGATCGATGCCGTCGAGAAGCTTGCCGAGGCGCGCAAGCAGCTCAACGACTTGAACCAGCGTATCGAAGAGGCGCCGCAGCAGCTCGAGGCCCTGGAAGAGACGCTGAAGACGCGTCAAGAGTCGGAATCGGTGAGTCTCGATCAGATCGAGGGGCTGTCGGTCGAGGAGCTGGAAAGTCGCCTGGCAGACGCCAACCGAACGCTGCAAGGGACGCAGAACGAGTTGACCCAGTTGCAGAGCCAGTTGCTGGGCGCGCAGACGCTGCCGGAGCGTGCCCAGCAGGCCATCGCCGAGGCCATGCGGCGCATCGACGATAGTCGTGTGACGCTTGAAGATCTGGATCGTCGCGATGTGCCCGACGACGCCCCTCAGCGTCTCGAGGTCAGGGCCGAGCGCGCCCTGGCCGAGGTCCAGTTGCGCCTCAACCAGCGCCAGCTCAATACCAACACGCGGCTGCGCGAGCTGCTGCAGCAGCGCTCGGAGCTGCTGGAGTTGGAGGCGGCCAGCGAAGAAGCCTGGGTTTCGGCACTGCAGGGCCAGCTCGACCGCCTCAGACGCGAGAAGTCCGAGCAGGCGATCGCCGAGGCGGTGCGCGACGAGCCGGATGCGATCGTCGAGCACCCGATCATCCAGAGCGCTCAGGATACCAACCGTGAGCTGTCCAAGGACCTGCTGGCATCGACCTCGCGAGCCAACGACCTGGTGCGTGACGGTCTCGAAGTGCGTCGTCAACTCGACCGGGTGAGGCGCCTGCAGCAGGGGCTGGCGCAGAATATCGAAGCCGTGCGCGGCAGCGTGCTGCTGTCTCGCATTCTGCGCGAGCAGCGCGAGGCATTGCCCGAGGTGGAAGCCAGGAAGGACCTGCGTGATGAAATCGCCGACGTGCGCCTCGAGCAATTCGAGCTGGACTCCCAGCGCGAGGCGCTGCGCTCTCCTGAGCGCATGGCGCGCGAGACCTTGAAAGAGGCCGGCGTCGACAATGTGGAAGGCCTGGTAGCGCCCCTGGAGCAGCTTTATCGTTCACGGCGGGACTTGATCGACCAACTCGAGCCGACGTACGGCGAGATCCTGACATCGGCCATCGACCTGCAGCTCAACCAACAGCAGCTGCTGACCATTTCCAAGGAGCTGCGGGCGACCATCGACGAGCAGTTGTTCTGGGTCGCTAACGCTCGGCCCATCGACCTGGCCTGGTTGACCAAGCTGCCCTCCAACCTGGCCAAGGAGTGGCGCGAAGGGGAATGGCGCAGTGCGTTGCCGGCGCACTGGACGACGCCTGGCCCGGCAGCCTGGCTGGCGCTGCCGGTGCTGCTGCTGGCGGTGATACTGATCCTGCTGCGTCGGCGGATAAAACGGCGCCTGCTCAAGACCCATGAGCAGATCGGCCACCTGCGCTATGACACCCAGCTGCACACGCCCCGGGCGGTCGCGTTGAATGCTCTGGTGGCGGCGCCCGGCCCCTTGTGTCTGGTGGCGTTCGGCCTGGTGCTGGTGCTGGGAGGCAGTGGGCCTGCAGTGGATATCGGCAGCTCTGTGCTGCAGCTGTCGCTGGCCTGGGGTGTGGTGGCCTGGGCTCGGCGCCTGCTGGTCAGCGATGGCGTTGCCACGCGTCACTTCCATTGGCCGGTGGGCTATGTGCGCAAGTTGCGCTGGTGGATGATGTGGCTCGGCGTGAGCATGATACCGGTGCTGCTGATCGCCCCTCTGGCGCGTGACGCGGCCCTGACCTTCAACCAGCGCCCGCTGGGGCTGGGGTTGCTGCTGGCGGGGCTGATCAGCATGACCGTGGCGATGGCCAAGCTGATCCTGGCTCATACGCCCTTTTTCGGGGTCAAGCTGTTTCGCTTGAGCCTTGGGCTGGCGATGTCGATGGTGCCGCTGGTGCTGGGCGGCGCCGTGCTCTACGGCTACGTCTATTCGGCGCTTAGCCTGGTTAGCCGGTTCGTGCTGACGCTTTACCTGCTTGGGGTCTGGATCCTGGTCGAGGCGGCCGTGGTGCGCGGCCTGGCCGTGGCGGCACGACGCCTGGCCTATCGCCGCGCCCTGGCGCGCCGACGTGCCCTGGCCAAGGACGACAGCGATCGTGGTCTCGATATCGTCGAGGAGCCGCCGCTGGACATGGAGCAGGTCAATCAGCAGTCCCTGCGCCTGTCGAAGTTGATTCTGACGATCGGCTTCGCCGTGCTGCTGTACGTGGTGTGGGCAGATTTCCTGGCGGTCTTCGCCTACCTCGACCACGTCAACCTGGTGGATGGCGCCACCGGTGAGGGCGGCGAGGCCCTGGAAGACGCCTTGAGTGTGGCCGATGTCGTGGTGGCGTTGGCGATCGCCGGCCTCACGGTCATGCTGGCGCGCAACCTACCGGGGCTTCTCGAGGTGATGGTGCTGTCGCGGCTCGAACTCAAGCAGGGCAGTGCCTATGCCATCAGCTCGCTGTTGTCCTATGTGATTGTGGGCGTGGGCACCGTGATGACGCTGGGCACCCTAGGGGTGTCCTGGTCGAAGCTTCAGTGGCTGGTGGCCGCGCTCGGTGTCGGTCTCGGTTTTGGTCTACAGGAGATCTTTGCCAACTTCATTTCCGGCCTGATCATCCTGTTCGAGCGCCCGGTGCGCATCGGCGACACCATCACCATCGGCAACTTGACCGGCACCGTCAGCCGGATTCGTATTCGTGCGACCACGGTGACCGATTTCGATCGCAAGGAAATCATCATTCCCAACAAGACCTTCGTCACCGATCAGCTGATCAACTGGTCACTGTCGGACAGCATTACTCGGGTCACGCTGCGCTACGGTGTCAGCCACGACGCCGATCGGCGCCTGGTGCATCGCCTGCTGGAACAGGCCGCCGGCGAGAATGCCAGGGTGTTGCCCGATCCGCCCCCGGAGATATTCTTCATGGCCTATACCTCCAGCACCATGGAGTATGAGGTGCGTATCTACGTCAATGCCCTCGGAGATCGCTTGCTGGCGACCGACGAGATCAATGGCCGAGTGGGGGACCTGTTCGCCGAGAACGGCATTCGCATCGCGTTCGACAAGCTCGATGTCCACATCCAGCGCGCGGGCCGCGAGAGCTGGGGAAATCGCGCCAGTTCACCGACGCCAGCCGAGGCCGATCATCCGCCGCCGGGGGCCCGTGGCGATCCCGGTGACGTGGGTATCGGCGATGGCGGGGGAGGGGACGGCGGCGGCCGATAGCGGGCGCTGAGACCCAGACACGACCCCGAGCGCTTCGCGTGCTCGGGGTCGTTTGCGGTGTCGAGGCCACCGCTCAAGCGCCGTCCGTCCGGGGAGCCGTGTCGTCCTCGCCGGCAACCACTCGCGCCTCGAGGTGGGGCGCGTCACGCCCGCCGGGCCAGGAGCAGGAATTCACGATTGCCATCGCCGCCCAGGATGGGGCTGTCTTGCCAGTTTTCGATGATAAAGCCACAGGCCGAGCAGGCGTCGCGAATGCGGGCTTCGACCTCGGCGTAGCGCGCAGGGTCGATGACCAGGCCACGGGCGTCGACGCCACCGGGACCGAGCTCGAACTGCGGCTTGACCAAGGACACCAGGCGCGTCCCCGGGGCCAGCAGGGCGGCGATCTCCGGCAGGATCAGGGTCTGCGAGATGAACGACACGTCCATCACCGCGAGTGCGATCGGCCCGTGGTCGGCGATGGCACCAAGCAGGCGCGGCTCGCGGGCCATGGCTCGAGCGTTGAGGCCTTCGAGGCAGGTCACGCGCGGATCGCTGCGCAGGCTGGCGTCGAGCTGGTCGTGACCGACCTCGACGCCGATCACGTGAGCCGCGTTAGAGCGTAGCGCGCAGTCGGTAAAGCCGCCGGTCGATTGCCCCACATCCAGCGTCGTCAGACCGTCGAGGGACAGTCCCAGGGTCTCGATGACCGCTTCGAGCTTGAGGCCGGCACGGGACACATAGCGCTCCTCGGGATCGTCTTCCACCTGCAGGGCAAGGTCCGTCGGGCACTTCTCTCCGGGGCGCGTGAGCACCTTGCCATCCGCGAGTCGGCTGACCCGACCGTGGCGAATCAGGCGCTGAGCGCGGGTACGAGAACGGGCGAGTCCTTGGCTGACGAGCAGTTGGTCGAGGCGGGGCATGATGACTTCCTGAGGAGAGCGGACGTCCACATCGAAGGACGGGGCCGGTAGGTCATGTGTCCGGGGCACGAATGGTCTTCCTGCGCAGGGGTTGGACCTTTGGCGAGCGGTGGCGGACGTCGGTAGTATGCCATACTGGGTTGATTAGTCGGGTAATTAAAGAGGCACGCATGGATCGTGGACGATGGCTGGCGCTGGTCCGGTCACTCGTGTTTGGCGCCCTGGGCGGGGCCTTGTTCGCCCTGACCGGCCTGCCGCTGGCCTGGATGCTGGGCCCCCTGGTGGCCAATCTGCTGTTGTCGAGCCGTGGCGTCCGTGTCGAGGTGCCCGAGCGGGTGCGCGGCGCCTTTCTCGGTGTGATGGGGCTGGTGCTGGGCAGTCAGGTGACGCCTCAGCTCGCCAGCCGAGTTGAGGACTGGGCGTTGTCGGCGTTGCTGCTGATGGTCGGGGTGGCCGCGTCCACCGCGGCGGCGGCGGCCTGGTATCGTCGCCGCGGTTTCGATGCCACTAGTGCGCTGTTCGCCTCGGCGCCGGGGGCGATGACAGCGATGATCATCATGGGGGAGCAAAGCGGGGGGGATCCGGCGCGGATCGCGATTGCCCAGTCGCTGAGGGTGGTGTTGGTGGTGTTGCTGTTGCCGCCGCTGTTCTGGGCCCTCGAGGAGCCAGCCACGGGTACCGCGGGCGTGGCGTCCGCGTGGCAGGATGCCTGGCTCGTGCTCGCGGTAGGGCCGGTCATCTGGCTCGGCCAGCGCTTGAGGATACCGACCCCGTCGTTGCTGGCACCGCTGCTGTTGGCCGCGCTGCTGTCGGGCTTTGGTGTGGCGCATTTCTCCCTGCCGCCGGAGGCGATGAACCTGGTCCTGTGGGTGCTGGGTAGCGCCATCGGATCGCGTTTCCGCGGCCTGTCCGGGGCCATCTTCACGCGTTATGTGTTCGATGCCACGGTGGCGACGCTGATAGCCCTGGCCGTGCTGGCGCTATTTGCCGAGGCCATCCATCGACTGGTCGGCGTGCCTCGTGATGTCGCGCTGCTGGCCCTGGCGCCGGGGGGAATCGGCGAAATGGCAATTCTCGCCGTGGCCCTCGATCTTGATCCGGTGTTTGTGGCCTTCCATCACCTGCTGCGCATGATCGCCTTGATGTTCGCAGCACCGCTGATGGCTCGCTGGTGGCAGCGTCGTGCGCGGAGCGGCGCCGTGCCACGTCCCGAACGTGGTCGAGACCGCGACGGCTAGCCAGTCCGCGGTGACGCCACCCGGCAAGGGCTGACACGAAAACGCCGCCGTCCTTCGGGACGGCGGCGCAGGGTTGGCGACACCCGTGGGCGGGTTAGACGCCCTCGTCGGCCTGCAGGTCGGTGGGCGGAATGCGGTCGGCTCCCCAGCTGCCATGCACCATGGCCGTGACGCGATCGAGCTCGGCCTGTTTGACCTGGGCGATCTCGCCGTGCTCCAGCGGGTCATGGTGGTAGATATAGAGCCGTGAAGCGAACTCCTCGAACGGTAACGAGGCTTCCCCGAAGCGTTCGCCGTGGCCGGCGGTGCTGACCTTGATGCCATTGCCCCAATCCTGGCCACTGTCGTTGTTGGGGTTGAAGAAGTAGATCCGCATCACGTCCTGGGGATCCAGCGACCCGCGCAGGATGGTGATGGCGTGCCAGCCGATGAAGCGCGCGGCGCTGTCGGTCACGGCGATGCCGGCGGGTTGAGGATGGATCAGTGGCTGGTTGCCGTTGTAGTAGGGATGATAGCTTGCGTAGAAATGGCGCAGGAAGCTGTCCATGTTGGCCAGCTTGCCGGAGGCCACGTCGACATTGATGCGAAAGCCACGACCCGCCCACCAGCCATGAAACTCCGGGTTGACCCAGCGGTGTGGGTCGCCCTCACGGCCGATGCAGCGTCGTCCCATCTCGGCGTAGATGCGGTCCAGATGGGGGACGACCAGCAGCGACACCGGATCGAGGTCGAGCGGCAGGGTCGTCGCCACGCCGGACTCGCTCTCCTGGGACGAGATCGGTTGGCCTTCGAAGTGCATGATGATCTCGTCATCGCGGGCGGCCCAGGCCACCATCTGGAGCAGATAGTCCGGGTCGTTGTAGGCCCACATGGACAGCGCCCGTGCCGACTGGCAGGTGGGGTTGTTGCCCTGGCCGACGCCTAGGGGCAAGCCGAGCATGCACAGCACCCCCTCCATCAGCCGCGCGCGATAGGAGACGCTGTCGCCGTAGGCAGCATGCAGGCGGGCCTCGGACCAATCCGAGAGCTTCAGCCCCAACTGGCGCCACAGGGCCGGCGCCACCGGTGCCTGGTAGAGGATCCCGCGCTCGAGGGTCAGCGCCAGCCCATAGACGCCTTGGGGGGTCGTCGGGTAGATCGCGCCGCGGATCATGGCGTGGACCAGGTCGCGATAGCACAGCATGCAGTCGCGGCCGGTGGATGACAGACCGAGCGCCTCGGCGACCAGGTGATCGCCGAAGTCCAGCAGGTGCCGCAGCAGCACCGGATGGTAGGGCGAGACCAGGCCGGTATCGTGCATGGCCCTAGCAAAGCCTGAGGCTTCGTACTGCAGTGCTCCGGCATCCATGCTCGACAGGCGTTCGCGGTAGGTCTCGACACCGGGATCTTCACGGCAGGCCTGGGTGGGGCCGAACAGCGAGCTGACCAGGCGGTCCGCGCCTTGGCCGCTGGAGCCCAGGTCGATGGCCGGGTTGGCCTGGCAGATGGCGATCTGAGTGATCATCTGCTTGACCGCATCGACCTGGATGGGGCGCTGCTGAAGAATGCGCCAGATCTCCGTGATCAACTCGTCGATGACATGTTCGTAGCCGATGCGGTCGGCCAGATACTGGAACAGCGAGCGGGTGATCAGGGCGAGCCGGCCCTGGGTTTCCCGCTCCGCCTCGGAAGGGGGAGAAAACAACAGCCACAGGTTGATGGCCATTACCTGGGTCAGGTAGTGGTGAGCCGCCTCATCGGTGATCAGTTCATGACGATAGCGTTGCTTGGCCACGGCCAGCATGCGTAGTTCGCTCAGCGCCTCGATCACCACCATGTTGGCGTCGGGACTTTTCAGCGCATGGGACGTCAGCGAAGGAATCAGAATCTGAGGGCTGGCCCAGTCGGAGCCGGAGAAGACTCCGGCGGCTTCCAGGCGTTCGGCGCGCTCTTCGATGGCGCCACAGCCACCGTCCTGCAACAGCACTCGCCGAGCGGTATCGATCACGCGAGACAGCTTGGCGGGCTTGACGAAGTCCTTGGCCTCGGCGAGCAACGCGATGGCGTCGTCGAGCTTGACCAGCAAGCCTGCGAGCTTGTCGCTGACGGCAGGGGTCTGGGGGTCTTGGGTCGTCACACCGGCTCCTTGTTTCCCGGATGGTAGTGGGTTGACCCGACATGGCATCGCGCGGATGCCATTGATCAAACCTGACAGGGCAGTATACCCATGAGTCGGGAGTTGGGTAGCCTCGCGCGCGATATGACGAACGCAGGGGCTCGACGCTAGGGGGGTGGCTCGTCGCACAAACGTTGACTAGGCCGCGACCGGGGGGCCAAGGCATGGCGCTCCGGTCGGGGTAGCTGGCACGGCGTATACGCCGTGACTGCGCTTGCCTCCTGCGCCGGCTGGCGAGCGGCCGTCATGATCAGGGCTCATCGATCAGGGCTCATCGCGGGCCTTGTTCGGGAGCCCTGGCGTGTCAACGACAGGAACGCCTCAGGCGCGGACTTAGACGTAGTAGTCGAGGTCTTCCTGGGCCTTGAGCAGGTCGCGAAGGGTATGGGCATCCTCGCCCTTGAAGTAGACCAGGCCCCAATGGGTACCAAAGGCGGTGCGCTTGGTCACGGTTTCTTCCATCGGCGATGTCAACTCGTGGGACTCGAAATAGGCGTGGTCTTCCACCTCTTCGGGAATTTCCAGGCGGCTGACCACGCGACGACGCGGATAGACGCCGAAGCAGCCGGCGAAGCCATTGGCATCGACCACTTCGCGGGGGAAGAAGTCGGCGACTTCCTCTGCGCTGGTGTTGGGATCGAAGACTAGCATGCTGGCCTGATAGGCGTTGAAGCCGTAGACCCGCTCGAGCAGCTCGAAGACCTTGAAGCCAGGCGGACGATAGGCCACTTCGCCGAAGTACATCTCGCCATCGCTGGTGACGAAGTACTCCGGGTGGATCAGGCCGAACTCGATGTCGAAGGTCTTGATCAGCTTCTCGATCTGGTTCTTGATCTGGTCTCGGTATTTCTCGAGCTCCGGCGATGCCGGTACGAACACCGAGTAGCCGAGCGTCACGTACTCCGAGATGTTCAAAAAGGCGATCTTGCCGTCGTGAATCCAGGCTTCCACCGCGAACTCCCAGCCATCCAGGTGCGACTCCATCAGCACCGGGAACTCCTCGTCCGGGATGGTATCGACCTCATCGGGGGTGCGGATGACGCGGTGGCCGAGGCAGCCGGCCTTGTCGAAGGCCTTCAGGTGAATCGGGTCATTGGGGTCACCGTCGAGCTTCAACAGCGTCTGGTTGACCCGCTTCAGAAAGCGTACGACGTCCTCCTTGTCGTGGGCTTCCTCGAAGATGCCGACACGAATGCCGCCGAGTTGGGCACGACGCTTCATCAGTGCCTTGTCGCGCAGCAACAGCGACTGGCCGTAGAGGCGCGGGTTGTCGAGCAGCACGGAGTTGATCGCACCGGCCCACTCGACGGTTTCCTCGAACAGCGGAATCGCCACGCTGACGCCCATTTCCTTCAGGGTCACGGCGATTTCCATGGAGCGGTCGTTCAGGCGTTCGAAGTTCCAGGAGACATAGGGGATGTCATGCTGCTTGCAGTAGTCCTCCGCCCAGTCAGGCGCCACCACGACATAGCGTCGATCGAAGTTCTCGGCCGCCTCGATGGCGTTCAGGCTCCAGCCCAGCAGTGCGATGTAGCCCTTGTTCGGATCCTTCTTCATATGACGTCTCCTCGTGTTGGCTTCTGGCGGTGTGATCGTGCGTTGGCAGTTCCTCTGAAAACAGCGCCTGGCGAGCGTAAGCTGCCAGGCGATAGTGCATCCACCTTACACATTTGGGGGCCATTTCGCACATTGCGACCCTTTTCTGAGTGTTCCAGCAAAGCATAGTCGACACAGGCTTGTGGTCCGGCTGCGACGTTGGTATAGTGCCCGCCGACTTAGACAAATCGCTGATTTTACAAGTCGAATATCGGGCAATGTCCAAGCTGAGCGCTCGCAACACAAGCGCCTCTTCGCTGGTCAGTCGAACTGCCCCGCTGTGGTGGCCCCGTCGGTCCTCCCGCAACGCGAAACTGCGAACCCCGCCAGGCCCGGAAGGGAGCAACGGTAGCGGTGGATGCGTGTGCCGGGATGTGGCTGTCGGGGCCGCCTCCTTTCTGTAAAAAAATATTGTTTTTGAAGGGTTTTTCGCCATTCGATCCGTTCAGTGATCCAATATGGTGATCCAATGCCCTCAAACCCTCCCTACCTGATCCGATCTCGCCACGGCCTTTGGTATTTTCGCTTGGTAGTTCCTGAACCTCTCAGGACTTCTGTAGGCAAGCGGGAAATCAGACGTTCCCTAGGCACCAGAAACAAGCGCGAAGCCTTCCTAGGGGCTGCACAGGCTCTGATAGAAGCACGCCAGATGCTCGACAATGCTGGTAGTGGTTCAAGCCTCCAATCCTGTCCCAGTAAATCCCCAAGCAAATCTATCCACACCCCCATTAGCAAGACCTTGCCTAAGCTGTCTGACCTAATATCCTCATATAGGAAATATCAATTGCTAGAGGGTGTTTCAATAAAGACACTCGATGATAAGGATTCTGTTACAAAGCTCTTGATCCGCGTCGCTGGAGATAAGAATATTTCTTATTACACGGTGGGCGATGCCAAGACCTTCCGCGATACAGCTCTAAAGCTCCCTCCTTTAGCTACACGTACCTTGAAGAAGTACCCTAGCAAGACCCCTTACAAAGATCATTGCTGAAGCTACTAGCACGATCTCTGTCACCACCTACAACAACTATATCAAGAACCTTATTTCAGTCTTTGCATTCGCTGAGAGGGAAGGGTACACGGATAGAAATCCCTTCTTATCAATGAAAATAAAGCAGAGAGTGAAGGTTTCCTCATACCGGAGTGTGTTCACAACAGAGGATATTGAAAAGGTTTTTGAAGCAGTAAAACCCTTTAGAAATAGCTCTAGGCCACATAGATATTGGTTGCCGTACCTAGGGCTGTATGGCGCTCTCAGGTTGAATGAGGCGTGTCAGCTTTACAAAGAAGATATTAAGACGGTTAATGGTATCCCCTGTATCCATGTTCAAGCTATCCATCCTGATCAGAACGTTAAATCCCTATCTTCAGAAAGGCTGATACCAATACACCATACGTTGGTTGATCTTGGTTTTATGGAGTATGTAGAAGCACTAGGAGACGGTGGAAGGGTATTCTCTGAGCTTACATGGCATAAGCATCATGGTTATTCAGCACAGCCCTCTAAGTGGTTTGGAAGGTTGAGAGAGTCTATAGGTATCAAAAAGGAAGATGAGAGAAAGGATTACCACAGCTATCGCCACACTGTTGCAGACTATCTGAAGCAAAAGGGGTTTTCAGAGAATCTGATAGGCGGTCTTCTTGGGCATACAGCAGGTGGTATCACCAATAACAGGTATGGAAAGCAGTATAAGACTGAAAGCATATTTGGTGTGGTTGAAGCTATAGATATTCAATAGGCTTTTTAAGCCCCTCTAAGGCGCTTTAGGGTGTGCCTAAGTTAGGCATAGGGTATGCCCTTTAAGGCGTTTGTAGGCCTTAAAATGCCTAGGAAAAGCCCTTTTGAAGTGATGTTTAGTCACCATTGAGGCATGTTTACATGCTTAAAATAATGATAGAAGGGGAAATCTTCTCGTTACTGATTGACACTATTTAGATTAGGGTATAGCATCAAAAAAACCATCATGGAAGATTAAAATGGCTATAGTTGAATGTAATGAGTGTGAAGGTAAAGTTAGTACTACTGCTAAGTCTTGTCCTCATTGTGGTGCTAAGGAATATAGGAACAGCTTTTCAATTAGGATGCTTGAGAAGTTAACTATGTCTGTTGCTGAGCATGGAGGGAAGTATCTGCCGTTGCCAATAGTGGAGTCTATTGTATGGCTGATATTTGTTTTGTACATCCTGTTCTTCCTCAATATCCCATTAATAGTTGGCTATGGTCTCTTGCTACTTGAACCAAGTGTGGATTTTCCAGACATAGTAGCCACATGGTCAAATTGGGTTGTTGATATTTATTTTGAGTTTTATTCTAATACTTATGAGTTCTTGAAGAGCAAGTTTTAAGAAAGGTGCTTTTAAAGACACTGGCGACAGCCAAAAGTCTTGACACGATAGGTTAGAAGATTATGAAGTTACTTTAAGTTGGGGGATGACTGATGTCATACAATCCCCCTTCTTTCTAGTTGTAGGGTCTCGGATGTTCAATTGACGAAGAGGGGCTATCCTTTGATTGCTGCCAGAAGCCTTCTTCGTCAGTTCGTCCAGGAGCATCGAGATGGACATGCAAGCTGCATAAGCAAGCGACGACAACACCCAAGATTCGTGCTGAGATCCAGGCCGCCCCTGCTCACATCCCGGACACGGCACTGGCGGAGCGCTTTGGCGTTAGCGATATGACCATCCGCCGGTGGCGACATCGAGACGACGTCCATGATCGTCCTCACACGCGTCATAACCTTCTGGCGACCCTCAACAGGGAACAGGAAGAAGTTCTCATCGCCGCCAGAACGTTCCTTCGCCTGGGGCTGGATGATCTCCTCGTGGTAGCCCGTGAGTTTCTTCATCCGGCCCTTTCCCGTGCCGCCTTGCATCGGATGCTCAAAAGGCGTCAGGTGCCAACGCTTGCTGAATTGGCACGCCAGGACAGAGAAGACAACAAGCAGGCTCCCAAGGCCTTTCGGGACTACGAGCCAGGCTACCTGCACATCGACACCAAGTATCTTCCACAGATGCCCGATGAGGCCCAACGACGCTACCTGTTTGTCGCCATCGACCGAGCGACCCGTTGGGTCTATCTTGAAGTGCGCTCCAATCAGTCAGCGAAGGATGCCGAAGCGTTCTTCCATCGCGTTCTCGACAAGGCCCCGTTCAAGGTCCAGAAGGTACTGACAGACAACGGCAAGTGCTTTACTGATCGCTTCACCTCGGGCGGTGAACGCAAGCCAACAGGGCAGCATATCTTCGACAAGGCCTGTGAACAGCATCATGTGGAACACCGACTTATCCGCCCGGGACACCCCCAGACCAATGGGATGGTCGAGCGTTTCAATGGCCGCATCAGCGATGTGCTGGCCACTCGGCGGTACGAATCAAGGGAGGACCTGGAGCAAACGCTCAAGCGTTACTGTTGGCTCTACAATCACTGCATCCAGCAGAAAGCGCTACACCACCAGCCCCCGATAGCGGCGATGAAAAGCTGGCAAAAAAAGCGCCCTGAGCTTTTTCACAAACGAGTCATTAATCACGCGGGACCCGATATATATGCTGTAAAAATCACTCCTCTCAGCACCTGTATCTGTTCGCAGGTGTAGGATTGATTGTTTGAGCTGGTTATGTGTTGATCAAGGGCGATATGCCAATCGTTAATATTCCCTTGGTTATCTTCCGCGAACAGGTCAGGTTTTATTTCTTTCAGAATGTTTGTAGCCCACTCTCTGTTTTCTTTGAGGTAGCTTGCTGTGATTACGCATTTATTCTCGCTGTCTGAGGAATAGAACTTGCTTTCCTCTCCGTTTTTTATAAATGCTAAGTAGGTGTCTACATCCTCCGGTGAAGTGGAAAAAATAACGATTTCATCGTCTGTTTTTAAACTGCTTAAAATTTGTGAGGTTTTAGCTTCTTTGGTGTAATTTTCAAATCTTGTGTTTTCTTCGTTTTCATAGCAACTGTATTTGTATTCGTCTGGTGATCTGGACATTGTGCTTAAATAAGAAAAGCAGGATTCCCCGTTGCTCGTTTCAAGTTCAAAGGCATCTATCTCAGTTGATACTCCCATCATGTCGCCGTAATCCGTAAGTCTTACATATATATCTTCTCTTTCGCCTGGAGTTAATTCGAAAGCATATTCTTCCATTTCCTGTGGAATTTCAACAGTGAAATCTACCATGAAGGATTCTGAGTTGGGGCATTTGAAAAAGGCTAGATAGTCGTGTGTTAATGGTATTCTTTTGACCTCTTCAACGATTCCTGTTAAAGGGATAAGCTTTCCTTCGTAATCCTCCCATGCTCTTTCCTTCTGGATACTGCTTGTGGCTTCACCTGCAAATTTCCTGTTTAAATCGATGCAGCTGGTGACAGGTGCGAAGTCAGTTTCTCTCCTGATTACTTCTCTGGCGCCATCTAAAAGCCATTCGTATTTTGAAAAATCTTCTGGTAGCTGGTCATCTGAGTATGCTGTACTGCTAAGTAGTAGGCTTAGGCTAGTGATCGCAATTGAACTATATTTCCTAATCATTTCTTCCCTTTTTTTATAAATACAACGCTAATTTTTAGCAGATAGACGCCATTCCTGCTACCCCTGTCTGGTGTTATTCTTGCCGGTACACCATTTAGTGATACAAATTCGCCACGATCCTTGCTAGAACCCTTAGCAGGCACCTATAAAAGATGCCTTGGTGAAACCCCTTTAAAATCAATTTCTAGTGCCTCGGAAGTCCCCCTCGGTAAGACTCTGTGCATTAGATCGGGAAGACCCTGTCGGGGCCGCCTCCATTTCAGGCCAAGACTTTCATGTCGCTGAATGCTCTTCCTCGTTGACCCTCAGTGGTACAAAGAGGCGGTACAAACATGCCTGCATCGATGCGTCCCACGCCTCGCAAGACCCTCCCCTCGAGCAAGACCGGCAAGCCCTCCAAGCGTTCCAGCCTCAGGCGTTCCAGCGCTCCTTATCTGTTCAGGTCCCGTCACGGTCTCTGGTACTTCCGTATTGGTGTGCCGGAAAGGGCGAGGGGGCGATTGGAAAATATGAGATACGCCGTTCGCAGAGAACTGTATCGCCCCTAGTGTCATGGATACCGCCAAGCCGAATACTAACGGCATCAGGGCTGTCTGATCTTGCCCAGCAGCAATGAACACGTCGTTAAGCAATACACTGAAACGAGGTGACCCATGGCAAGGCAAGCAGCTTCGATGAAGAAGATCCGTACCCGCTACTCCCAGGACTACAAGGCTGAGGCCTTGGCGCTCGCCGACCGTGTCGGCATCAGTGCTGCCGCGCGAGAGCTTGGCCTCCAGCCCAGCCAGCTCTACCAGTGGCGGAGCAAGGCCCAGCAGCTACAAAGCGCCTCAGCGCGCGAACACGACCTGGCCGACGAGAATGCCCGGCTCAAGCGACAGTTGGCCGAGAAGTCGGAAGAGCTTGAAATCGCGAAAAAAGCCGCGGTGTACTTTGCCAAGAGCCTGAAGTGAAGTACGCCTTCATCCACCAGCATCGTCAGACTTTCAGCATCCAGCGCATGTGCGCGGTTCTCGGCGTCGCGCGCAGCGGCTACTACGCTTGGCGGCAGCGCGATGGTGTACCGCCGCCCAGATGCCGCCAGCAGGCTGCTCTCGACCGGCATGTGGCTGAGGCCTACCATCATCGCAAGGGGCGCTCAGGCGCCCCCAGGCTGGCCTTGGACTTGCGTGACAAGGGCCTGCCGGTGAACCGCAAGACCGTCGCTGCCAGCCTGCAGCGACAAGGGCTACGAGCCAAGGCGGCCCGCAAGTTCAAAGCCACGACGAATTCTCGGCACTCGCTGCCGGTGGCGCCAAACTTGCTGGAACAGGACTTCACCGCCGACGTGCCGAACCAGAAGTGGGCGGGCGACATCACCTACTTGGCGACCGGTGAAGGCTGGCTCTATCTGGCGGTGCTGATCGACCTGTATTCGCGCAAGGTGATCGGCTGGGCGATGAGCGAACGGATGACCGCCGACTTGGTCGGCGACGCTCTCCAGATGGCGCTGTGGAGCCGAAAGATGCCCAGGGGAGTCATCGTGCATAGCGACCGAGGCAGCCAGTATTGCTCGGCCTTGTACCAATCGCTGCTGATTCGACACGACCTCCTGTGCAGCATGAGCGCCAAAGGCAATTGCTATGACAACGCCTGTGCCGAGAGCTTCTTCCACAGTCTCAAAGTCGAGGCGATCCACGGCGAGCGGTTCGAGACCAGAGCGGCCATGCGGCGGAAGGTGTTCGAGTACATTGAGTTGGACTACAACCGGCAGCGCCGGCACAGTGCAATCGGGATGATCAGCCCAGAGGCCTTCGAGGCCCGAATGATCGCTTAGACCGGTGTCCACGATTGCTGGGTAAGATCAATGCCTTGCCGACCATGGAACACGGACGGCGTTCCACCGGAGCCCGACGGGTATCGAGACGATCCTCGGAGATTCAGTGGTTCATCGAGCGATTTCCCCGGCTCGATGCCTTCTCAATGAGTAATCCGAATCAGGCTCGTCACGTCGTCCGCACATGAGAACGTGTAGACCCCGTTGCTGTAGGTGAACCGTGCCAGCCCTCCCTTGTCGTCACAGTATTCGAGAGCGAAGCCGTAGGGGGAGTCTGACGCCTCGAAGGTCGCTTCACCGGCATTCGCGGCCATGGACACGACTACCAGCCCACACAGCCATACTGCCTTCATGGCGGTCACTCCATCGATGGATGCCGAGATGATAGCAGGGAAGGGAGGCCTGATCTTGCTCAGCAACCGTGGATACCGTGTCAAGAGGGTGTACTGAGACGACGGGCCCCATGCCAAGGCAAGTCGCCTCAATGGCCGCGTGCTCGTGACTCCCAGGTCCACAAGGATGCGGTTTGGGCACTCGCCGATCGTATCGATATCAGCGGCGGCGCTCGTGAACCGAGCCTCCGGCCCCGCCCGTCCTAGCTGTGACGCGCCAAGTGCCGGCAGTAGAAACGTGCCCCGGCACGCGAGCAGTCCGCCTGGCCGTCCTCGGCTGCCATAGCGTTTTCGGTTGGGTCACGGGGTGGCGATGATCGGTGGGGCGTAGGCGTAGGCGTAGGCGTAGGCGTAGGCGTAGGCGTAGGCGTAGACGTCGGGGCTCGGGCAGGTGCGGCCGGCTGCTCTGTCAGGTTCCTGCCAAGCACCATACTGTCACGCTCTTCGTCACGTGCACGCGCCGACCATCTCGTGAAGGGCGTCGTGTCCGAGTCGGCCCCACCGTCTGAGGGAAAATTCCATCGGCCGCTGCGTGCGTCCGGCGGCAGGCACGAGAGGCCTGGCCTGGTGTGGGGTTGGCTAGCGCACGGCGCCTGAGCTTGCCTCGGGGGCGATGACCAGCGGGGCTACTTTAGCGAGAAGCAGCCCCGCGTGGACATTGCCGGTGCATCAGGGCAGGCAAAGGGTCACTGGCGAGTGTCGTTGTCCACAGCAGCGGGACTGGCCTTGGTGGCAGCGGCCTGGACGGGGGAGGCTACCTCCCTGTCGGCGGCGATTTTTTGATACAGCCCGTAAAGAGGCGGCCGATCCTTCAGCGCTTCGTACATGGGCTGTACGGCGGCCTGGAACGAGGCCTTGTCGACGTCGGTGATGGTGACGCCGAACTCGCCCTGGATGCGGACTCTGGCCTCGGCGATGGCGGCGGCCCAGGCGCCGATCTGAAAGTCGGTGGACTCCCTGGCGGCCTCGCGCAGCAGGGTGCGCTGATCGTCGCTCAGGCGCTCATAGGTGCGCCGGTTGATCAGCAGGATATCGGGCACTCGGGTGTGGCCGTCGAGGGCGAAGTAGTCCACCACCTCGCCGTGGCGGGCGAAGGTCAGGGCAAATTCGTTGTTTTCCGCGCCATCCAGGATACCTTGCTGCAGGGCGGTGTAGACCTCTTCCTGGGCCATGACCACCGGGGATGCGCCGAGCAGTTTCATGGCATCGACGGCGGTCTGGCTTTGCATCACCCGAATCTTCATGCCAGCCAGGTCGTCGACGGTCTGGATGGGGGTGTCCTTGGTATAGAAGTTGCGTTGGCCCGAGTCGTACCAGCCGAAGCCGACGAAGCCCTGGTTCGCGGTCGACTGGTAGACCTCGTCCATGATGTCGGGGTCGTTCATGACGGTGAAGAAGTGCTCTTGGTTGTCGAATAGGTAAGGCATCGAAAACACACTGTACAGCGGCGAGAAACTCTCCATCAGGCCACCGGAGACCTTGGTGATGTCGATGGCGCCGGTCTGCATGAGCTCTACCAGTTCGCCTTCGCCGCCAAGCTGACTGTCGGGAAAGTAGGTGATACGAAGTGAGCCGTCTGACTTTTCCTCCACTAGCTTGCCAAACAGCGCCAGGGCATCCTTGACCGGCTGAGAGTTCTGGGCGTAGCCCAGTCTCAGTTCAAGGGGTTCCTGAGCCAGGGCGATCGTCGGCAGGGTCGCCGCACTGGCAAGCACGGCGGCGAGCAGGGCGGGAGGTGCGATGTATCGTGCCATGAAGAAGTCCTCAAGGGAGCGCCGGGAGCGGCCATGTTCGGCACCGCCCGACGCTCCTGGTTGACAAGCTAAGGTGGCAGGCGGCGTAGAGCCTAGCCCGGTGCGGGCCTACCGCCGGGTGACGACTACAGGTAGGTGCGTAGGTACTCGGTCAGGCACAGGATTGCCATGGCCTGACCGTAGGGCATGGACGTCAGGGGGATCTCGCGGTAGAAGTCCAGGGTGTCACCCATGGCGGTGCCGAACGACACCTGCTGGAGTTCACCATCGGTGCCGATGTGGCGGACGACACCCTGAACGGCTTTTTCTCCCATGGCGTAGTGGCTCGGGTCGAGATAGCGCAGGCGTACCGCCTTGAGGATGCCGTAGGCGAATCCCGCCGTGGCGGAGGCCTCCGGGTAGGAACCGTCATCGTCGAGCAGCGTGTGCCATAGCCCCGATTCGTCCTGCCACTCGGCAAGCGCTTCGACCTGGGCGGTGAGGACCTCAACCATGTAGCGGCGGAAAGGGTCTCGCTCGGGTAGATCCAGCAGCTCCAGCAGGTCCGGTATGGCGATGGTCAGCCAGCTGTTGCCGCGCGCCCAGCGTGCCTTGGCGTAGTTGTGATGGCCGTCGAAGGTCCAGCCGTGGAACCAAGCTCCGGTCTCCCTATCCATCAGGTATTGAACGTGGGTGAGGCATTGGAACTTGGCCTCGTCCACGTAGTCTTCACGCCCGAGCAGCTTGCCGATCTTGAGTAGCGGCAGCACGCACATCATCAGGGTGTCATCCCACAGTTGCTGATGGTTCTCGCTGTGGTAGGTGACGTGCTGCATGCCGCCGCGATCGGTGCGTGGCATGTCGTTCATCACCCAGTCGGCCCAGGCCTCCAGATAGGGCCGCCAGGCGAGATTGCCGGTCTCCTCGACGCGGTAGGCCAGGGTCAGAAAAGGCGCAACCGTATTGACGTTCTTGGTGGCGAGTGGCTGGGCAAAATGGGCGGTGAACCAGTCATCGATGATGTTGGCGTGCTGGGTTTCTCCCGTCAGTTCGTAGAAGCGATAGATCCCGTACAGACCGACGCCATGGGTCCACTCCCAGCCCGTCCAACCCTTGGTGTCGATAGAGCGCCCATCGTCGAGGTGGATCAGGAATTCACCGCTCGTGTCCTCGATATGGATAAGGTTGTCGATGATCTTGTCGATCAGTCCGACGATTTCGTTGCGCGAGGAAAAACGTTCTTTCTGGCGCAGAAGTGGACTGTGCTTGACAGGGTATACGGTCATGCAGTGTCTCTCGTGGCAGGTGAGAATCTTGGCGTAAGCACGTTGAACGAGTGCCTTACAGGCCCATGAGTCTTGGCAGGAACAGGGTGACCTGGGGAACGTAGGTGATCAGCACTAGGGTGATCAGGATGACCAGATAGAAGGGCATCATCGGTAACAGCAGATTCTCGACCTTTTCTTTGGCGATACCGGCTCCGATGAAAAGCCCCGTTCCGACGGGCGGAGTGATAGTGCCTATGCACAGGTTGAACACCATGATGATGCCGAAGTGCACGGGGTCGATGCCGATGCTGCTGGTAATGGGGAGCAGAATCGGTGTGAAGATCAGGATGGCGGGACCGATATCCATGAAACAGCCGACCACCAGCAGCATGCCGGTAATGATCAGCAGGACGAAGACGGGGTTTTCAGATACACCAAGAATGGCCTGGCTCAGTGCTGCCGGAAGACCGGTGATCGACATGGCGAATGACATCGCCGAGGACGCGGCGAGCAGGAACATGATGATGCCGGTGGTCTGGGTCGCCTTGATCAATGATTGGTAGAAGCCATGCATGTCGATGCTGCGATAGACCACCATGGTCAGAAAAACGGTGTAGATGACGGCGATGGCGGAGGCCTCGACCGCGGTGAAAATGCCGAGCACGATGCCACCGATGATGATGACGATCAGCATCAGGCTGGGCATGGCATCACCGATCACTCTGCCGATCGACGAGTTGTTCAGGTCCGGCAGCGTCGTGTAACCGTGGGACTTGGCGATGACGAAGGCCACGCCGATGCAGCCGATACCCCAGAGCAGGCCGGCCACCAGGCCTCCGGCGAACAGCGCCGAGATCGAGGTGCCGCCACTGGCCAGTGCATAGAGAATGAACGAGGTGGTGGGTGGAATCAGCATGCCGGTGGGCGCCGAGGCGATGTTGGCCGCGGCGGAAAATGGCCGGCTGTAGCCTTCCTGGACGCTCATCGGCACCATGACGCCACCAATCGAGGTCGATGCGGCGATGGCTGAGCCCGAGATGGCACCGAACATCATGTTGCCAACGATGTTGGTATGGGCCAGCGAGCCGGGGATGCGTCCGCTGAACAGCTTGGCGAAGTTCACCAGGCGCAGGGCGATGCCGCCGCTATTCATCAGCACACCGGACAGAATGAAGAAGGGTACCGCTAGCAGCGTGAAGCTATCGAGACTCGATACCATCTTCTGGGCCGTGGTGATGATGGCGATATCCAGCGGCAGCGTGAGCACGATGGTGGCGAGTGATGAGATCGCGATACAGATACCGATCGGGACACCGGTAAACAAGAGCGCCATGAAACTGGCGAGCAGGACGATGCCGGCATTCATGACAGGGCCTCACTGGTGCTGGTGCTGGACCGATAGAGATCGATGCAATTGAGTATGCAATAGACAAGAATGATGGTGCCGGTCGCCGGTAGGGACATGTAGATGAGGCCCTTGGGGATCTGCAGCATCGGATAGATCTGGTCCATGGTGTTGAAGGTGGCGGTGCCGCCGCCGTAGATCATGGCGAAGATGGCAAAGACGATGAAGATGCCTTCGATGCAGAAGTTGACGATACGTTTCATGCCATCGGGCAGTTTGTCGGTCACGGCGGAGAGGCAGACATGCTCGCGGCGACCCGCGACTAGGGCAATCGACAGCAGCGCCAGCCAGATCAAGGCGACCCGAAGAAAGGCCTCCGACATGGTGCTGGGGCTGCCGAGAAGATAGCGAGTAATGACCTGCCAGGTCGCGACGAGAACCATGAGGGCAAAGAGCGAGCAACAGAGTGCCTGCATGATCCGGTCAAGGTGGTAGCGAAGTTTTTCCATGGAATGCCCCTTGCTCAATGTCTTGTTGGTGTTGGACGAGCTTTTCGTGACCTTGCCTTATCTAGGTGATTTAACTTTATGTAAATGAATGATTTTTTTGAGTATTTGGTTTAGAACTTGTGTTGGTATCCGAACAGGATGGAGCTGTATCTCTGGCCAGGGTCTACCGCCATGTCCTCGGCATTTTTGGCTCTCATGATATAACCGCCAAAGAGCATGTTGTCGGAGTCAATGTTATAGAAAGCAATAAATTCCTGTTCCAGGTAGGCCCTGTCGCCTGTTGAGTAGTCTGGCGAGTCGTCTTCTTGTTTGAAGTGATAGTGCGGGTTGTAAAGCAGCGTCCATGTGTCGTTAAGCGCGTAGCTTGCGTAGATATCGATACGGCCAGCCGTGCTCTTTTCCGTCACATCGTTCTGTGTGTCTTGTTCATAGCGGTAGCGGGCCCCGAGGTTCCAACCGTCGCCGGCATAGTTAACCTTCATCGCCAACAGGGCGCGTGTCACATTGGAGCGAAATTTGGCGCCGATCTGGGGAGCCAATGACCAATTTTCCGCATCACCGAATTTGAAGCTTGGTAAGGCATAGTTAATGTAGGCTTCGTCATGGCTGGGCCATCCGCTGTCATTGAAGCCTTCCTGCCAGTACCAGGATTTCTCAAACAGAAATGATGAGCCGTCATCGAAGACTCGAGTCAGAGAGACCTTGGGTAGCGTCAGGCTGTGTGTATTGGTCGTACGCTCGAGTTTCGTGACAAGGATAGTGTCCGCCGCCAATGCCGTTGACGTCTGTGTTGCCGCAACGGTTAAGCCAATAAAAGAGAGATAGCGAATATAAGAAAACATGGCTGAAACAAAGCTCCTCTATGGATTGCTTCGCTGGTATCCCGCCGGGGAAGTGGCCGTGCATCTCATGCCCTCGTTCCAAGCCAGTGTCCGAGCAGGTCTAGCGCTGAATTCGGTTCTACGAATCGCGACCCTAATTAAAACTAACACCGGTCTTAAAAAAATGAAACAATGGTTCACATATACTTTCGTCGACGAATTTTGCGCATCTTTGGGAGGCGTTGAGACAATTGCGTGGTGCCACGTAAGAGATCGCTGTAAAATTCGGGTCAGCTTTCCGGAATTTCTGAAATAGGGGAAATATTCCATGACGTCGTCGCAGAAGCCGGACAATGTCGCCTCGGTAATGAAGGTCTTCTCGATTCTCGAAGGATTGGCCGAAGATGGTGGCCTGGGGCTCACGGAGTTGGCCCAGCGCACGCTTATGTCCAAGAGCACGGCCTATCGATTCCTTCAGACCATGAAGCAGCTGGGCTATGTGAGTCAGGACCAGGACTCGGAGCGTTATGCGTTGACGTTGAAGACCTTCGAGGTGGGCGCAGCGGCACTCTCCGATGTCGACCTGCCGCGCCTGGCCGATGCCCAGATGCGCAAACTTTCTGAGCAGACCCACGAGGCCATCCACCTCGGCGTTCTCGACGAGGACCATCGTCATGTGCTTTACGTGCACAAGTACGACTCCCAGTTCAATCTGTGCATGCAAACGCGCGTAGGCAGACGCAATCCCATCTATTCCACGGCGATGGGCAAGGCCATGATGGCGTGGATGGATCCCGAGCGTGCCGAGGAACTGGCGCGTTCTTTCGACTACGTGGCGCGTACCCCGCATACACTCGCGAGTGCCGAAGCGCTGCTGGCGGAGCTGCCGGTCATTCGGCGAGAGGGCGTCGCGGAGGACAGAGAGGAGGCCGAGCTTGGTGTGCGTTGCGTGGCGGTACCGGTGTTCGACCGTTTTGGCGTAGCGGTGGCGGCCATCAGTCTGTCGTTCCCGGTGGTACGCTTCGACCAGAGCAATCGCGAGCGCTATATCGCGCTGTTGCACGAGGCCGGGCGACGCATCTCTCGAGGGCTCGGGCACCACGATTACGATGTCGGGGCAACACGGTAGCAGCGCTTGGGTCCGAGACGCAGCACCCATTGGAGCGCGCAGCCGTCGGTCAGAAAGACACCAGGACCGCGAGACAGGCACCATCCACGACAACGGTTTCTGGATGGCGCCTCGTCATAGCGCCTCGTCGTAGCTCTTCGTTATAGCGCCTCGTTACAGCACTTCGTTATAGCGCTTCGTCATAGCACTTCGTTACAGCGCCTAGTCATAGCGCCTCGTCATAGCACTTCGTCATAGCACCTCGTTACAGCGCCTCGTTTCAGCGCCTCGTCATGGCACTTCGTTACAGCGCCTCGTCATGGCACTTCGTCATAGCACTTCGTTACAGAGCCGCGTCATAGCGCTTCGTTACAGCGCCTCGTCATAGCACTTCGTTACAGCACTTCGTCATAGCACCTGATTTTTCATGCCGCTGTTCTGGCGGGGTCGAGTTGGCTCAGCGCGCCAGCCAGCCGCCGTCCACCGCTAGCGTATGCCCGTGGACGTAATCGGAGGCCCTTGATGCCAGAAACACGGTGGCGCCGGCGATGTCCTCGGGGTCACCCCAGTGACCGGCGGGAATTCGATTGAGGATTTCCTGGCTGCGGGCTGGGTCGTTACGCAGTGCCTCGGTATTGTCGGTGGCCATGTAGCCGGGCGCGATGGCGTTGACGTTGATCTTTCGGCACGCCCATTCATTGGCCATCAATCTGGTGAGTCCCAGAACACCGCTCTTGGAGGCGGTGTAGGAGGGCACGCGGATGCCGCCTTGAAACGATAGCATCGAGGCGACATTGATGATCTTGCCGCGGCGTTCATGCTCGATGACGTGCCTGGCGAAGGCTTGGGAAAGGAAGAACAACGCTTTCAGGTTGAGGTTCATCACGTCATCCCAGTCCTTCTCACTGAAGTCCAGCGCATCGGCCCGGCGAATGGTGCCGGCGTTGTTGACCAGGATGTCCGCGTAGCCAAAGGCTTCCTGGGTTCGCGCCAGTATCGACTCGATGGGCGCCGCCGATGACAGGTCGGCCTTGAGCGTCAGACATCGGCGTCCCAGAGCCTCGATCCGTTGGCGGGTGTCCTCGGCCGGGCGCCGGCTGACCGTGACGATCTGGCAACCGGCCCTGGCCAGCCCCAGGGCCATGCCTTGGCCGAGCCCTGTGTTGCCACCGGTAACGATGGCGGTCTTGCCGGAGAGATCGAAGGGTGACTCAGGCATTGCAGCATCTCCTGGCTCAGCGCAGCGTCGTCATGTCGACGTGGTCCATGTCCGCGAAGGCCTGATTTTCCCCGACCATGGCCCAGATGAAGGTATAGCTGCCCGTGCCGACGCCGGAGTGCAAGGACCAGCTCGGCGATAGCACCGCTTGGCGGTCACGCACCACCAGGTGCCGGGTTTCTGTCGGCTCGCCCATCATGTGGAAAACCACGTTGGAGGCCGCCATGTCGAAGTAGAAGTAGGCTTCCATGCGCCGCTCGTGGGTGTGGCACGGCATGGTGTTCCATAGGCTGCCTTCTTCGAGCTGGGTCATGCCCATCAGCAGCTGGCAGGTAGGCAGTACGTCCGGCACCAGAAACTTGTAGATGGTGCGGCGATTGCTGTTGGCCGCGTCACCTAGGGTCTGAGGGGATGCCTCGGCGAGGGTGATCTTGCGTGTCGGGTGCGCGTGGTGGGCGGGAGCGCAGCTGAGATAGAACGCCGCCGGGTTCGAGGCATCGCGGCTTTCGAACTGAACGTCGCGGCTGCCTTTGGCGACGTAGAGCGCTTCGCGCGTATCCACCTCGAACCGGGTGCCATCGACGATGACCTCGCCGGGTCCTCCGATGTTGATCATGCCGAGCTCACGACGCTCGAGAAAGTACTCGGTGCCGGTCTGCTGGCCGAGCGACGCCGGCACGCTGACGGGCTCCTGCACCGGCATGGCGCCGCCAATGATGATGCGGTCGATATGGCTGTAGACCAGACGTAGTTGATCGGCGACGAATACGTCTTCGACCAGGAACTGATCACGCAGGCCCTGCGTGTCCAGTGTCTTGGCGTGCTCGCTGTGTATGGCTTGACGAATCTCCATGCATCCTCCAGAACCTATAATTCTAAAAAAATAAAACACCGGTCCATAAATAGCATTGAGTCGATGATCGCACAAGTCCGGAAGCCGGAGGCCACACCTTCTTCTGCGTTTCTCGTTGCTGAGGGTCGCCGATCAGATCCTGCTGAGGGCCACCCTGGCGTCTGGTCTCAGGGTAGCCGCGCGGCTGGGGCCCGGGGCAGCGAAAGCAGGGCAGGGGGCGCGGGTCACGGCATGCTCGAAGGCGGATGGCTTCCCGTATCGCAGGGCCCTGCCCAGCGCGGTCGTCGCCTCCAAACGTCTATGCGACCAATGTCTGGTTCGCTGAGTGCGTAACTTTATGACTAATAAAAACAGAGTCTTAAAAGAATGTATGGCCTCGCTAAGACAGCGGGATTACACGGGTGTAGGAAATATGCCCTTGTAGGCATGATGGTGGTTTCTCGTAGGATGTAACCGGTTACACTCGATTTCGATTCGCCCCGCGATGTGGCTCAGCACCTGTGCGAGCGAGGTCACCACTGGGGCCTGTCACGGGATCTGAACGGGCCCTGGGGCGCCGCGGGCAGGGGTAACCAGAGAGACCAACACCGAGTGCTCGGCGGTCGATGTGTCTGTCATCCACATAGCGGCGAGCTGGACCATGTCTCAGAGAGGGAGAAACACCATGTTTGATGCCAAAGGATCTATCGTCACTGGCGGTTTGTCCGCGCTGATGGTGGCTTGTGCGGTTGTGGCAACACCGGTCGCCGCCGCTGAGCCGTCACACAACGTCCTGCCCGTCGCGGTGCAGATGTATACCTTGCGCGATTTCGGCACGATAGAAGAGCAGTTTGCCGCGGTTGAGCGCGCCGGTATCCCCGCCGTGGAGCTCGTCAATGACCAGGGGCTCAGTGCCGACGCTCTGGAAGAGCTGCTGGAGCGTTTCAACCTGGACGTAGCCTCTTCCCACGTGCCATTGGACCTGTTGCGCCACCACTTCGATGACGTAGTGGCGTTTCAAACTGCGATCGGCAACGACACCGTCGTGATTCCGTACCTCGATGAAGAGCTGCGACCCGACGATGCCGAGGGCTGGCGGGCATTCGGTGAGGAGGTCGGTGCCATCGGACGTCGCCTGGCTGCCGCCGATATCCGGCTTGCCTATCACAACCACGACTTCGAAATGCAGACCTTCGATGGCCGCACGGCACTTGAAATCCTGTTCGAGGCGGCAGGGCCTGAGCTGATGGCCGAGATCGATCTGGCCTGGGTGCAGCGTGGTGGACAAGACCCGGCCGAGTACCTGGCCCACTTCGATGATCGTCTGTTTGCGGTACATGCCAAGGATAACGCCCCCGAAGGCACCGCCGAAGACCAGCGGGGCTTCGCCATTCTTGGCCAGGGCGTGCTCGACTGGGACGCTATCCTGCCAGCCGCCCAGGCCGATGGGGTCCAGTGGTACATCCTCGAGCATGATCTGCCGCACGACGCCGAAGCCGTGATGGTGGAGGGCAAACGCTTCCTGAGCCAGCGGCTCCCCACCCAACTCGCCAACTGATCCAGAACGCGCCCGCCTGACGGCAGGCTCGACGGTTCTGTTCGGCGAGCATGAGGCGGGCGCCGCGCCCGAACGGCAAGGAGATTGATTGTGGCAGATACCCATTACGATGCCATCGTGGTTGGCTCCGGCATCAGCGGTGGCTGGGCCGCCAAGGAGCTCACCGAGAAAGGACTCAAGGTATTGATGCTCGAGAGAGGTCGCAACATCGAGCACATCAAGGACTATCACAACGCCCACAAGGAAGCCTGGGACTACCCTCATCGCAATGAGCCCACCCAGCAGATGAAGGAGGACTTTCCGGTCTTGAAGCGTGACTATGCGTTGAATGAGGCGACCCTGGGCATGTGGGCCGACGAGCGTGAGAACCCCTATGTGGAAGAGAAGCGCTTCGACTGGTTTCGTGGCTACCACGTCGGAGGACGGTCGTTGCTTTGGGGCCGCCACAGCTATCGCTGGTCACCGATGGACTTCGAGGCCAACCAGCGTGAAGGCGTCGCGATCGATTGGCCGGTTCGCTACGACGACATCGCCCCCTGGTATGACTACGTGGAGCGCTTCGCGGGTATCTCCGGTAACCGTGACGGACTCGCCGTGCTGCCGGATGGACAGTTCCTGCCGCCGATCCCGCTCAATTGCGTGGAGAAGGACGTTGCCGAGCGGATCCAGGGCGCCTTCGGAGGCAGGCGTCATCTGATCAATAGCCGCGTGGCCAACATCACCGAGCCCAAGCCAGAGCAGAACCGGGTCAATTGTCAGTACCGCAACAAGTGCTGGCTGGGCTGCCCCTTTGGTGGCTACTTCAGTACCCAGGCGGCGACGCTGCCCGCGGCGGTGCAGACCGGCAACCTGACCTTGCGGCCGTTTTCGATCGTGACGCAGGTGCTTTATGACCGTGATCGCAAGCGGGCCCGCGGGGTAGAGGTGCTCGATGCCGAGACCAATCAGACCTACGCGTACACCGCGGATCTGGTGTTTCTCAATGCTTCCACCTTCAACTCCACCTGGATATTGATGAATTCGGCGACCGATGTGTGGCCCGGGGGCCTTGGCAGCAGCAGCGGCGAGCTCGGTCACAACGTCATGGACCACCATTTCCGCGCCGGTGCCAGCGGCGAAATAGAGGGGTATCAGGACGCCTACTACTTTGGGCGGCGCCCGGCGGGTTTCTACATTCCACGCTTTCGCAACATCGACGGCGAGTCGCGGGACTACCTGAGAGGTTTTGGCTATCAGGGCTCGGCAAGCCGCGGGCGTTGGGACCGGCAGGTCGCCGAGGCCAGCATCGGCGCGGACCTGAAGCACTCCCTCGCTCGGCCGGGGGGCTGGAGCATCGGCATGACGGCATTTGGCGAAATGCTGCCCCATCACGCTAACCGTATCTCCCTGGACAGTTCTCTCACGGACAAGTGGGGGCTGCCGGCGCTATCGATGAGCGTCGAGCTGGGGGATAACGAGCGCGCCATGCGTCGCGACATGGTGCAGGACGCCATCGATCTGCTCGAGGCCGGCGGCGCCGTCAACGTCAAGGGCGAGGAAGGTGACTACGCACCGGGCATGGGTATCCACGAGATGGGTGCGGCGCGAATGGGGCGTGATGCGGCCACGTCGGTCCTCAACGGCTTCAATCAGGTGTGGGATGCCCCGAACGTCTTCGTCACCGACGGCGCCTGCATGACATCGTCCTCCTGCGTTAATCCATCGCTTACCTACATGGCCCTGACCGCGCGTGCGGTCGACCATGCCGTGGCCGAGCTCAAGCGGGGGAACCTGTGATGAATCGCCGTGAGCTTCTCAAGATGATCGCCGTCACGACGGGAACTGCCATGATCGGCGGCAACGCCTTGTCGGCGATGGCCGTCGAGGCCCCGGCAGGCCCGGGGCCAATCTCCGATGACGATGTGCGCCTGCTCGATGAGATCGCCGAGACCCTCCTGCCTCGCACCGATACGCCGGGCGCCAAGGACGCAGAGGTCGGCGTCTTCATGCAGACCTTTGTCCGTGACTGCTACACCGCCGAGCAGCAAGCCGCATTCAGCGCTGGCCTGGTGCAGTTTCGCGAGCGTAGCGAGGCCGTGTACGGCAAGGCCTTCGAGGCGCTGGAAACCGGCCAGCGAGAGGCGCTGGTCGCCGCGCTGAACAAGGAGGCACTAGCGGTGGCGACGGCAAGCGAGAGCGAACTCGCCGCTCATTACTTCACCATGATCAAGCAACTGACCCTGTTTGGTTTCTTTACCTCCCGCGTCGGTGCCAATGAGGTGCTGCGCTACGTGGCGGTGCCCGGCCGTTACGACGGCTGCGCGCCCTATGAGCAGGGTCAGCCCGCCTGGGCAACCACCTGATACCTGATGCGGGCCGGACCGACCGGCCCCGGGGTGGGCGCCTGCTACCGCGGCGCGCCCCCTGGGCGGCATTTTAGTTCACAGGTTCGGGGCACAGGTTCGGTGGGTTGACCGGCCAGGCGAACGCGTTCGGCCACGCATCGGCGCCGACGACCGGTTCAGCTGTCCCATTTCAGCGCAAACAAGGAGCAATCGCCATGACGATCCACGTTTTACCGTTGCCCGGTTACGCCGTTCGCGTCAGCGCACTAGCCCTGGCGGGGTTGGGGGTGGTCGGGCTTGGCCTGTCCGCCTCCGCCTTGGCAAACGATGTCGAGGAGGCGGCCAAGACCGAGGCCTGGACGCCGGTGCCGCCCACGGTCGCGGTCGGCGTGGACGGTGTGCCGTCCGACGCCACGCGGCTGTTCGATGGCCGTAGCCTGGCGGCCTGGGAGGGCGAGAACGGCGGCGCCGCCGGCTGGCGGATCGCCGACGGCGCCATGACGGTGGTGCCGGGCGGTGGCGGCGTTCGGACCAAGGCGTCGTTCTGCGATGTCCAGCTACACGTCGAGTGGCGTGCCCCGGCAGAGCCGGGTGGTATGGACGGCCAGGATCGCGGCAACAGCGGCATTTTCCTGCAGCAGCGCTACGAGGTTCAGGTGCTGGACTCCTACGATAATCCGACCTACGCCAACGGCCAGGCCGCTTCTGTCTACAAGCAGTATGCGCCCTTGGTCAACGCCTCCCGGGCGCCGGGCGAGTGGCAGAGCTACGACATCCTCTATACTGCGCCGGTGTTCGAAGACGGTGAATTATCGAGGCCGGCGGCGGTGACCGTGCTGCACAACGGCGTCCTGGTCCAGCACGACGTCGAGATCCAGGGCACCACCGAGTGGATCGGTGCGCCGAGCTACGCCGAAGCCCACGGTTGTGCGCCGCTGTTGCTGCAGGATCACGATGCCAAGGTCAGCTACCGCAATATCTGGGTGCGCGAACTCTAGGGCGATGCCAGCCGGTGATCGGCGTGGCTTTCGGCACCAGGCGACATCGGTGGCGAGCAGCGTCGACGACCCGCGGCGCCGAGCCTCTTCGCGGCTGGGGGCCGGTCGTGCGTCACACCCCTGGCCTGCTGGCCGAGTTTGCGCAGCCGCGCTGGGCTGACAGCGCTGGGCTGACAAGGCCATCAACCAAGGCCAAGGCGCCTTGCGGGGGAGCGGCTCGGCTCGGCATGATGGCGGCGATGTGTTTCGACGCTGAAGCACCGTCTCCGCCATGTTAGAGGACTCCCGATGTCGACCGCTTTTCACCGCCTTTTGCCTGCTGGCGCCCCCGCCATTGGCCTGGGGTGCATGAACCTGAGTCACGCCTACGGTAAACCGCTGGCCGAATCCGAGGCACTTCGGGCGCTGTCGGAGGCGTTCGAGATGGGCTATCGCCATTTCGATACCGCCACGCTCTATGGCAAGACGGCCAACGAGCGCCTGGTCGGCAAGGCGCTGGGGACCCACCGCGCCGAGTTGTTTCTCGCCAGCAAGTGCGGCATGGCGTTCGATCCTGAGATCGGCGCCAAGCGCATCGATGGTCGCCCCGAGACCCTGCGCCGCCAGTGCGAGGCGAGCCTTAAGCGCCTCGATACCGACTACCTCGACATCTACTACCTGCACCGTCTCGACCGCGAGGTGCCGGTTGAGGAGAGCGTCGGTGCCCTGGCTCGCCTGGTGGAAGACGGCAAGATCCGCGCCATCGGCCTTTCCGAGATATCGGCCGCCACTCTCACGCGGGCGCTGGCCGAGGCCCCCATTGCCGCCGTGCAGTCCGAGTACTCGCTGTGGACCCGCAACCCCGAGATTGCACTACTCGAGACCTGCCGCGCCGCGGGTACCGCGCTGGTGGCCTTCAGCCCTTTGGCGCGGGGTTTCCTTACCGCCACCCTCGACGATGTGACGAGCCTCGAGGAGGGCGATATTCGCCTCGGCATGCCGCGCTTCAGCGCCGACAACTACCGCCACAACCTGACGCTTCTCGACGAGTACGTGGCCATGGCCCGAGCGTGGGATTGCACGCCCGGACAGCTCGCGCTGGCCTGGCTGAGGTCACAAGGCGCGGACATTTTCCCGATTCCCGGGACCCGCTCCGTCGCCCACATGCGTGAGAACCTTGGTGCCGATGGCATCACCCTGGAGGACGCGACGGTGAAACGGCTGAATGCCATGATGACGCCGGATCAGGTGCGCGGCCCGCGCTACAGCGCGGCCCAGCAGGCCGATATCGATACCGAGGAGTTCGTCTAGGTGGCTGGTCCCAAGTTCCTGGCAACGGGCGATGAACCAGAAAACAGCCCCATCCGGCGACCGACGTCGCCATGGATGGGCAAAGAGGAACGCCTGGTTCGCTAGAGCTCGATGACGTTTAGGGGCGCCCGATGCGGGGCCTGAATCACGGGGTGAGCCAGGTCGGCCACAGCGTCAAGGCGGGGAATAGCATCACGACCAGGATTACCAGCAGGTTGGCCAGCAAGAACGGCAAGGCACCGCGAAAGATACGCCCGATGGAAAGCCCGGTAATCGAGGAACAGACGTTCAGACACATGCCGACCGGCGGCGTGACCAGTCCGATCGCCAGGGTGCTGACCAGCAGGACCCCGAAGTGGATCGGCGAGATGCCTGCCTGGGTCAGAATGGGAAGCACGACCGGCGTGACCAGCAGGATGGCGGGCGTCACATCGATGAAAGTGCCGATGAACAGCACCGCCAGCACTACCACCAGCAATAGGGCGAAGGGGCTAAGTTCCAGGCTGGTGAGGAAGTTGCCGAGCAGCAGGGGCACCTGTTCGATGGTCAGGATCCAGACGTAGAGCTGGCTCATGGCGATGATGATCATCACCGTGGCACTGGTAATGATCGCCGAGCGAAACAACGCCGGCAGCGCCGAGAGCGGCAGGGTCCTGAACACCACGACACCTAGCGTGATGGCATAGAAGGCCCCGATGGCGGCGGATTCCGTGGCCGTGGCGATGCCGCCGACGACCGAGCCCACCACAAACACCGGAATCAGAAAGGCCAGCAGCGCCCGCTGAATGACGGAGACCTTCTCCTTTCTCGACAGGTTGCCGCTGGCTCTCGGGTAGCCGTTGCGCCCCGACATGATCACGATGACCCCCATCATGAAGAGCCCTATCATTACGCCGGGGACCAAGCTTGCCAGGAACATGGTGCCGATGGACTGCTGCGCGGTCACCGCGTAGATCACCATTGGAATGCTCGGCGGAATGATCATGCCCATGGTCGAGGACGCCACGGTGATGCCGCTGGCGGTCTCGACCGTATAGCCCTTGCGAGCCATCTCAGGAATCATCGATGCGCCGACCGAGGCGGTATCCGCCACCGACGAGCCGGAGATACCGCCGAAGATCATCGAGGTGGAGATGTTGACGTGACCGAGCCCGCCGCGAAAACGGCCGACCAGCATCAGACAGAAGTCGATCAGCCGGCTGGTGATGCCGGAGGCGTTCATCACCAGGCCCATCAGGATAAACAGGGGCAGCGCGATCATGGTGTAGAGATCCATGCCCGCCAGCATGCGCTGGGGAAGCACGCCGATCAGGTCAGGCTCGAGAAAGACGAAGTAGAGAATTCCGGAGATGCCCAGTGAGTAGGCGATAGGCACGCCGATCAACAGCATCGCGAACAGGCTGACCAGAAGCAGGGTCATAGCTGGCCCTCCTGCAGGTCATCACGCACGCTCATGCGGCGCTCTCCTCCGACCAGGGTAGCGATCGAGATCAGGATCACCAGCACGGTGCCGAGGGTGACGCTGATCTGCACCACCCACTGGGGGATGCCGAGGGCGGAGGTGGGGTAGTGGCCGACCTGGTTGATCCAGTCAATGCTTAGCCAGCCGACCATGGCGTTGCAGGCGATCACCAGCAGGTGACGCAAGCGATCCATCCACCCGGCCAGCGTTGGCGGTAGGGCATCGACGAGCACGCTGATACGAATATGGTCGCCTCTGAGTACGGCGATGGAGGCGCCGATCGCGGTGGCGTAGACGAACAAGAAGCGCATGGTTTCCTCGGCGCCGGCGAAGCCGATAGCGAACACGTAGCGCAGCACCACCAAGGTAAAGGACAGCGCCAGCATAGCGAAAAGGATCAGCGCGCAGAGGTTCTCTAGTCCCCCCGTCAGACGGCGCACCAGGCGCATGGTGGGGCTGTCATCGGTGAGCGAGACAGCAGGATCGTTACGCATGGTCATGGCTGGATCTCCGTTTTTCCGGTCAACGCCAGCACCGTATCGAGCTGTTGCTGGGTAAAGACGCCATCGTCGACAAAGGTCTGCCAGATCGGGGCGACGGCCTCGACGAATTCACTGCGCTCGGCGGTACTGAGAGTGTCGATTTCCATCGTCTCGCCGAGCCGGTCCAGGAAGCCCTGCTCGGCGGCGAGCCAGGCGGTGGTCGAGCGTTCCATGGTCTCCTCGGCCACCTCGGTGACGATCTGCTGAAGATCCTCCGGTAGCTGGCGATACCACTTGGCACTGATAAAGAAGGGGTCTGGATTGATCTGCCAGTTGAGCACGGTCAGGTAATCCTGGGCCTCCTGAAAGCGCATGTCGTAGATGTTCGACGGTGGATTTTCCTGGCCATCGACGACGCCGGTCTGTAGCGCCATGTAGGTCTCGGTGAAGGGAATCTGCTGTGGCGAGGCGCCGAGTGCCTCGAAGGCGCGGATGGTCACCGGAAAGGGGGGCGTGCGAATCTTCAGCCCGTGCATATCGTCCAGGGACCTGACCGGGTGAACGTTGTTGGTCAACTGGCGCATGCCCCCGGCCAGGCCCGTGGCCGGGATATAGATCTGGTTGTCGAGGGCGCCCGCGGCGAGCTGGTCGCCGATCTCGCTGTGCACGACTTCGAGCACCTGGTCGGTGTCGTCGAACAAGAAGGGCATCAGAAATAGCTGATAGGCCGGATTGGCCTGGGCAAACAGGCCGCTGCGGGTACCCTGGATGATGCCCATCTGCACTTGCTGGATGACGTCTTCTTCGCGGCCGAGCGTGCCGTCGAAGAATAGCGTGACATCGATGCGTTCATCGCTGCGGGTTTCCAGCTCTTTCTCGAAGTAGCGCATCGACTCCGAACGCGGGTGGTTGGCGGAATGCGAGTGGCCGTAGCGAAATACGTAGTCAGCCGCTTCGACGCTGGTGGCGGCGAGAACGAGCGGGACGCAACTGGCGGTGATCCAGCGGCGGATACCTCGTGATCTGGAGCTCGACAAATGCCTGAGTGTGGCTCCTGGAGGCGGGGGGGACAGTGGCATGAACAGTCTCCTCGTTATGGTGGTCGTGATCGACGCCGGTACGGCGTCAGGACTGGCGTGGGTCGTTGCCGTCTACGTACCGCCAGTACGCCCGCCGAAGGTCGATGGCAGATGGCAGATGGCAGGCGGCAGTCCGGAGTGATGGTGTGCTGTTCAGGACCGGCGGGCAATTCCTCGACCAGGACCTGGCGGCCGCTCTGGGCTGCACGGGTGATGGTACCGATGACGCGAAGATTCTGGAGGCCGTCGTGTACGCTCGCCAGCGGAAAGGTGAGCCCTTTGATCGCATCGCAGAAAGGCGCTAGTTGATGCTCTAGAGGGGCGCCGCCATCGAACGCTACTGTCAGGGAATCACAGGGCTGCCACCAGGAGCGTTCGGGGCCTTCGGCGTAGCGCTTGACCCGCATGGTCGGGACGGCCAGGGAGCCCAGGGTACCGCCGAGCGCGTAGCAGTCTTCGTCGCCATCGCTCGCGTAGCTCTTGCTCTAGCTCTTGCTCTCGCCCGAGGTCTGCTCCCAACGTGCATGGGGTTCGTGCAAGAACGCCTGGCCAAGGGCCCCGATGCCTTGACCACGTCGCTGCCGGTCGCGGTAGCAGGGTCCGGTTCGTGATGGCGTTGATCACTGCTCGCGAGTCTCGGCGTAGTCCAATGCCAGGTTGATGAAGAGTTCGGTGCCGACCTTCAGCGCATCCTCGTCGACCCGAAAACGCGGGGAGTGGTTGGGGGCGCCCTCGGCCAGGTCCTGATCCGGGGGCGTGATGCCGAGAGACACAAACATGCCCGGGACCTCCTGGGCGTAGTAGGCGAAGTCCTCCGCGGCCGTGCGTCGTCCTTGTTCCACGACATTGTCTGCTCCTGCCACGCGGCGCGCCGTCGGTAGCATGGTCTCGACGAGTTGCGGGTCGTTGACGGTCACCGGATAGCCTGGGGTGAGCTCGGACTCCGCGCTGCCGCCATTGGCTTCGGCGGTGGCGGTGGCCATGCGGCTGAGGCTGGCGAATACCTGATCGCGTACGTCCATATCGAAGTTGCGCAGGGTGCCCTTGAGGGTCACGCCCTCGGGAATGATGTTCTCGCGTACGCCGCCATCGAAGATGCCAAAGGTCAGCACCGATGGCGCCTCGGTAATATTGACCTGGCGGCTGATGATGGACTGGGCATTGGTTACGATCTGCGAGCCGATGACGATGGGATCGACGCCGTTCCACGGCACGGCTCCGTGGGTCTGGCTGCCGTGCACCCTGATGGTGAAGGTGTCGCTGGAGGCGAGGATTGGCCCCGCGAGATAGCCCAGCTGGCCGGTATGCAGGCCAGACGTCACGTGAATGCCGAACACCGCTTGCGGCGGGTGTTCGTCGAAGGCGCCCTCGGCCAGCATTTGCTTGGCGCCCCAGGACTCGGCATCGAACACGCCTTCCTCGGCGGGTTGGAAGATGAACAGGATGCTGCCCTTGAGCTCGTCCTTTCTGGCGGTGAGCGCCTCGGCGGCACCCATCAGCATGGCCACGTGATTGTCGTGGCCGCAGGCATGCATCACGCCCACTTCCTTGCCGTTGTAGGTGGCGGTAGTCCGGGAGGCAAAGGGCAGATCGACCTGTTCGACCACCGGCAGGGCGTCCATGTCGGCGCGCAAGGCGATGGTCGGGCCGGGCTGGCCGCCCTGGAGAAAGGCGACGATGCCGGTTTCGGCGACACCGGTGCGTACTTGCATGCCGAGTGAACGCAGGTGGTCGGCGACCACGGCGGCGGTACGGGTTTCCTGGTTGGCGAGTTCCGGGTGCTGGTGAATGTCGCGTCGCCAGTCGATGACGCGCTGCTCCAGGGCCGTGTCGATGGTGGCAGGCGCGTCGGTGCTGGCGGAGACATCGAGGGCCTGGGTGGCGCCGGCGACCAGAGTCGCCGCGGTGAGGGCCAGTGCGTTGAACATAGGGGGCACGGTGGTTCGCTCTTGTTCGTGGGTGTGGCGAGGTTTTTTTGGGCTGGCGAGCCTTGGATACGTCGGCGCACGCCCCAACAACGATAGAAGAGGCGACGGGTACGCCAATAGCCGGGCTATCGTTTGTGCAAAGAAAATAAGTGGAATCGACTGCATAAGCGGCGAACTCTGCTGCCATTTGCCTGTCCACCGGCCAGTCGCGCCGACTATGCTCATGTGCACGTCGTGATGGCCGGTGTTCAGCCTGTGGACCCGAGCCATGAAGCTGCAGTCGGTGCCACCGCTCGGCCACCACCCAACGATCACTCACAATCGAGGTAACGTCCTAATGGCAAGCTATCAAGTGACCAATCCCGCCACCGGAGAGGTGGAGGCGAGGTACGAGACGGCCAGTGATGCCGACATTCAGCATGCCGTTGAGACCGCTCACCAGGCCTACCTGAGCTGGCGTGGCGTGGCGCCGAGCGAGCGTGCGGCACTGCTGCACCGTGTCGCCGACCTGCATGAGCAGCGCAGCGATGCCCTGGCTGACATCATTGTCCGCGAGATGGGCAAGCCCAAGTCCCAGGCCCTTGGCGAGCTGGCGCTGGTGGTCAACATCTATCGCTACTATGCGGACAACGGTCCCGCCTGGCTCGAGCCAGAACCGCTCGTGACCGGCGGCGCCAAGGCCGAGGTGCGCAAGCAAGGGCTCGGTGTCTTGCTCGGCATCATGCCGTGGAACTTTCCCTACTATCAGGTCGCTCGCTTCGCCGGCCCTAACGTGCTCAACGGCAACACCATCTTGCTCAAGCATGCGCCCCAGTGTCCCGAGTCGGCGCTGGCCATCGAAGAGATTTTCACCGCCGCCGGGGCGCCGGCCGGGGTCTACACCAACCTGTTCGCCAGCAACGAGCAAGCCGGCGACATCATCGCCGACCCGCGGGTGCAGGGCATTTCGCTGACGGGGTCCGAGCGTGCCGGCGCGGCGGTGGCCGAGCAAGCAGGGCGTCAACTGAAGAAGGTCGTGCTGGAGCTCGGCGGCTCCGATCCGTTCCTGGTGTTGCCCGATGCCGATCTGAAACAGGCGGTGAAGCAAGCCGTGCAGGGGCGTTTCGGCAACTGCGGTCAGGCCTGTAACGCGGCCAAGCGCATCATCGTCGATGATGCGGTCTTCGAGGAATTTCTCGAGGCCTTCCGGCAGGCGGTGGAGGGGATTCAGGTGGGCGACCCCCAGGCCGCCGATACCGTCATGGGGCCGATGTCCTCAGAGCAGGCACTGGTCAACGTCGATACCCAGGTGAAAGATGCCGTCAGCCAGGGCGCCAAGCTGGTAACGGGCGGGCAGCGCCTCGACCGTGCCGGTGCCTGGTACGCGCCGACGCTGTTGACCGGCGTCACTCGCGACATGCGAATCTTCCAGGAGGAGCTGTTCGGCCCGGTGGCGGTGGTCTATCGCGCGGCGGATCTGGACGAGGCCATCGACCTGGCCAACGATACGCCCTACGGACTGGGTGCGGTCATCCAGACCAGCAATCCAGAAGGCGCACTCGAACTCGCCAATCGGCTGGAAGTCGGCATGGTGCATATCAACGAGCCGCCCGGCAGCGAAGCCGAACTGCCCTTCGGCGGGGTCAAGCGTTCCGGCTTCGGCCGCGAGCTTGGCAAGGATGGCATGGAAGAGTTCGTCAACCGCCAGATGGTGAAAATGGCGCGCTGATCGCCGTCGCCTTGCCAGCGACGTCACCAGGGGCGTTGGCCCCTGGCCAGCAAGATGCCCGCCGAGGTTGCCTCGGCGGGCATCTTGGGTAAGGGCCACTGCCGGGGGCCGGAGCGCCGTCATCACCGTTGGTGGGCGTCGATGCCACGGCGCTCCAGCAGGCGTAGCAGCGCTTGCCATTCCAGGGCGCCGGGTTCACCCCAGGTCGCCGCCAGCTGGCGAGAGCGGCGGCTAATGTCGTCGGGAATGACCCGCAGCCTGGCTCCCGTTGCCATGGCATCGAGCTGGGTCTGGCAGGCCTTTTCCAGGTAATAGGCGTTCTTGAAGGCCTCGGCAACGGTATCGCCGAGGGTCAGCATGCCGTGGTTGCGCAGCAGCATCAGGCGCCGGTCACCGAGGTCATCGATCAGGCGCTCGCGTTCGGCGGGGTCTAGCGCGAACCCTTCGTAGTCATGGTAGGCCACCTCGCCGACCTCGAGGCTGAACTGATGTATCGCCAGCAGGCCATCCTCCAGCGTCGACACGGCATTGACGGCGCGGCTGTGCAGGTGCATGGCACATTCGAAGGCGTTGTCCGCACGGTAGATGGCGCTGTGGATGGTGAAGGCCGCGGGGTTGGCACGCCCGCCATCCACGGCCTGACCGTCGATGTCGATCTTGACCAGGTTGGAGGCGGTCACCTCGTCGAACATCAGGCCTTCGCGGTTGAGCAGGAAGTGTCCGGGCTCGTCGGGTACGCGGGCCGACAGGTGGGTCCAGACCAGGTCGCTGAAGCCGAATAGTTCGAATAACTGGTAGGCGGCGGCGAGGTCGCTGCGTCGTTGCCATTCGGCGTCGCTGATGTGGCGGGGCTTGATCATGGGGCCTCCGGGTGGCTGAGTCGGCAATCCCGTGGAGTCGGTGCGCCGGGAGCGATGGCCGGGAGCGCAATGGGCGACGAGGCGTCCCACGGCATCGCGTCGCCATGGCCGACCCGGCGTGTACGCCTGCGGTCGTACCCGACGGCAAGCCAGGCTATCCTCGACGGTACGCTTGGCTCAAGTTCGGGGCCGGCCGCTGGGTGAGGACGCTCCGCACCGCGCCTCCCCGGGCGAGGCCAGGGAGGTGGCAGCCAGGCCCGACCTCGCGGGAACTCTGTCTGTTCGCGTTGTTCCAAGACATCATATCCATCAAGGAGATGCGCCATGAATGCCAAGTTTCTGCTCGACCAGATCATGAAGCAGGCGTCCGGTTCAGGAGGCTCTCGCCAAGGCGGCAGCCACGGCAGTGGTCAAGGTAGCAGTCAAGGCAGTGGAAGCCAGGGTGGCTTCGATGTGCAAGGGCTGCTCAATAGCGTGACGTCGCAGCTTTCCGGTAGCCGCGGCTCGAGCTCCGGCGGCGGCATGGACATGAAGAGCCTGCTGGGCGGCGGCGCACTGGGGATGCTGATGGGCTCCAAGCGCGGTCGCAGCATGGGCGGCAAGGCGGCCAAGTATGGGGCCATCGCCGGGATCGGCATGTTGGCGTGGAAGGCCTGGCAGAAGTCGCAGGCGTCGAGCGGTGGTGGCGGCCAGGCGCCGGTGGACGAGACTGCCCGCGCCCAGGAGGGCCAGCCGCTGGAGGAGCTCGGTGGCCAGGCCCAGGAGCAGCGTAGCCTGGGTGTGCTGCAGGCGGTGATCATGGCAGCTCGCGCCGATGGCCATATCGATGCTCAGGAACGTGCGCTGATCGGCGATCAGATTCAACAGCTGGGCGCCGACGACGAGTTGCACGCCTGGGTCGAGCGTCAGCTCCAGGCGCCACTGGATGCCCAGGCGCTGGCGAGTCAGGCCGATTCGCCCCAGGCCGCCCGGGAGATGTACCTGGCCAGTGCCGCCGTGGTCGATGACCAGAACGGCATGGAGCGGGCCTGGCTCGATGAGCTGGGTACGGCGCTGTCGCTGGACGAGAACGTGCGTCGGGAGCTGGAGCGCCAGTTGCCGCAAGACTGAACGGACTGCGCTTGTTGTTCGCGACGAGATCCAGGCAAGGACCGCCAGCGACAGCACACCAACGGGCGGTCGAGCCGGCGGCTGCCCCGGCAGCTGTCCCGGCAGGCTAGGCAGGCGAGACGCGCCAGGTGACGTGCCGCATTTCGACGACAAGTACCGCTAGCCGGGCAACAGGCGCGCTGTGGCGTGCCTGTTGCCGTTGGTGGCGCCGTAGGTGGCGCCGGTCCGAGCCCAAGGCTCGGCGGTGCTCGATCCTTCCCCCTTAAGCTAAGGAAATCTCGCCAGGATGCGCGTGTATTCAAGTGAAGCGACCAAGCTGCGTCGCGCCCAGACCGAACTCCACGATGGCCAGTTGATGGCTCCCTTCGAGTGTCCCGAGCGGGTGGATCTCGTGCTAAAACGAGTCCGCGAGACGGCCATCGGCGAGGTCGTGGCGCCGCAGGACCATGGACTCGAGCCGGTGCTGGCGGTGCATGATGCCGATTACGTCGCCTTTCTGGGGCGCTGCTGGGCGGACTGGCAGGCGGCGGGCAACAGCGGTGAGGCGATTCCGACCAATTGGCCGGCGCGCACCCTGCGCGGCGACCGGATTCCCGGTCATATCGGCGGCCAGCTTGGTTTCTACGCCCTCGGCGGTGACACCTCCATTTGTCCTGGTACCTTCGAGGCGGCGCTGGCCAGCAAGGACGTGGCGCTCTCGGCGCTCGACCATACCCTGGAAACCGGCGAGCCGAGCTTCGGGCTGTGCCGACCGCCGGGGCATCATGCCGCCAAGGATCAGTTCGGCGGCTACTGTTTTTTCAACAATGCCGCCGTTGTCGCACAGAAGGCCCTGGATACGGGTCTTGGGTGCGTCACGGTACTGGACGTGGACTTTCACCATGGAAACGGCACCCAGCAGATCTTCTACGATCGCGCCGAGGTGCTGACCCAGTCGATCCACGGCGATCCCGACCAGTGCTTCCCGTACTATCTCGGCTACGCCGACGAGCGCGGCGAGGGGGAGGGACTCGGGTACAACGTCAACTATCCGCTGCCGCCGGGGACCGATTACGCCACTTGGGCCGAGCGCCTGGAGCTTGCTCTGGCCGAGATTCGCGACAAGAAGGCCGAGCTTCTCGTCGTGTCGCTCGGCGTCGATACCTTCGAGGGCGATCCGATCAGCGCCTTTCGCCTCAAGAGTGATGATTTTCGCGATATGGGGCGGCGGCTCGCGGGCCTTGGCTTGCCGACGGTGTTTCTGCTCGAGGGCGGCTACGCCGTCGCGGAAATCGGCGTCAATGCGGTCAATGTGCTGCAAGGGTTCGAGGCGGCAAGCGGCGCCTGAAAAGCGGGCGAGCACCGGGCGCCGGTGGCAACGAGCGAAAACGCGACGGCAAAAAAATGCGGGCCGCTACCCTTGGTAGCGGCCCGCCGGCGTCAGGGGGGCGAACTCTCTCTCGTCGGCAGAGTCGGGTTCACCCCTTGTGGCGTCGCCAGGCGCCGAGGCACCGGGCTGCGATAGAGTCCCTTGAATAGCTTCAGTCCGAGCCACAAAAACAACAGCGGTAGTACTAGAGTGCGCAGCACAAACAGCGCCATCAGGTTCAGAATCGCGGAGGTGCCGGTTTCGATGCGGCTGTGGATGGCCGCGAGGCTCAGGCTGTCGGTGAGGCTCGCCAGGCGGTTGCCGAGGCTCTCGAGCAGGCTCTCGTCTTCGCCCGCCAGGCGCCGGCGCAGGGTCTCGCGCTGACGGTCGATCGCGCCGAGTTGTCCCAACAGGGCCTCTCGCTCGCTCACGCGGGTCTCGAGGACTCGGCGTTTGCCCACCAAGGCCGCTTCGAGGCGTTCGATCTCGGGGTCTTCATGGAAGGGGTTGAGGCGCTGGGCGAGGCTTAGCCGAGCCTTCATGATGCCGAGTCGCCCACGGGTTTGGTCGACGCCGTCTTCGGCCATGGCGACGCCGCGGTTGGCCTCGACCAGTGACTCGCGAACGACCTGGCGCTGTTCGTCGAGCCGCGTGGCCTCGGCGTCCAGTCGCTGGCGCTCCTGGGGGCTCAAGTGGCTTCCCGCCTCGGTGCTGCTGGTGGCCTGCACCTCTTCGGCCAGGCCCTTGACCTCGGCCATGTTGGTCGCCGTGCGCTGGTCGAGAAAGGCCTGGTCGACCAGGCTGCTGGCCAATAGGGTCAGCAGCAGCAGGAAGCGGCCTAGGCCGATCAGGGCGAAGGCCTTCCAGGCCCAGGGCGTGGCGCGCGAGCGCGCCCACAGGCTCGCCACAAGGGCAAGGCCCGCCAGCGACAGGGCGATCTTGAAAAGCGCCGTGGCGGTGATCTCGAGCAGGACGGTCTGGCCGATCAGCGAGCCGATGGCCAGCTTCATGACGCTGGCATAGTCCTCGACCAGGTCATTGAACGGGTCGAGCGCCTCGAAGGGGTGGGTGGAGACGCCGACGCCGACCTCGGTGGACTGTAGCACCGAGATGCCGGCGTTGAGGCCCCGCGCCGCGGCGAAGGCGAGCAGCGCCTGGGTAGTGGCGCTCTGCACCTGGTTCTGGGTGGCGCGATCGATGACGTCGAGCCAGGACATCGCGACGATCGCGGCCACCAGGAGCGTCAGCAGCCCCCGGCGGCGGTCCAGGCGGGCCAGACGGACCCGCCAGGAACGTCGGGGGCGTGGCGACGAAGACGCGGCGTCGGGCATGGGGCAGTCCTGTCAGGTGGGGAGAAGGGGGCGGGGGCGGCTGACGAGCACGGCCTGGTGTGCCGGTCGCCATTGAGTCGCGGGGTAGCCGCCGCCAGCGGCGACCCGTTCGGTCGGCCTTTGCGCCGTTGCCCCCACCCGGTAGAATGCCACGATCGTACCAGCGTACACAGGGGGCGTCGTGATCCGTCACATCACCCCAGATCAGGATTGACCCGGGTTCGTGACTCGGGCGGCATGCCTCTTCGATTCGTCACCAAGCCCAGCAGCAAGGAAATTAACGCCCCATGAGCTATCAGGTCCTGGCCCGCAAGTGGCGGCCGCGTACCTTCCACGAACTGGTGGGACAGGAGCATGTCCAGCGAGCGCTGGTCAACGCCCTGGATCAGGGCCGCCTGCACCACGCGTACCTGTTCACCGGGACCCGGGGCGTGGGCAAGACCACCCTGGCGCGAATTCTCGCCAAGTGCCTGAACTGCACCGCCAACGGCGAGGGTGACGAGGGGGTGACCTCGACCCCATGTGGCACCTGCGACAGCTGTCAGTCCATTGATCAGGGCCGCTTCGTCGACCTGATCGAGGTCGATGCCGCGTCGCGAACCAAGGTCGAGGACACCCGGGAGCTTCTGGATAACGTCCAGTATGCGCCGACCCAGGGGCGCTACAAGGTGTACCTCATCGATGAGGTGCACATGCTCTCCACCAGCAGTTTCAACGCCCTGTTGAAGACCCTGGAGGAGCCGCCGCCCCACGTGAAGTTTCTGCTCGCCACCACGGATCCGCAGAAGCTGCCGGCCACGGTGCTGTCGCGCTGTCTGCAGTTCACCCTCAAGCACATGCCGCCGGAGCGCATCGTCGGTCATCTGTCGAAGGTGCTCGAGGCCGAGCAGGTGCCGTGTGAGGAATCGGCGCTGTGGCTACTCGGCAAGGCGGCCGCAGGGTCCATGCGCGACGCCATGAGCCTGACCGACCAGGCCATCGCCTTCGGCCAGGGCGAGGTCAAGCATGCTGACGTGGCCGCCATGCTCGGCACCCTGGATCATCGTCATGTACTGGCGCTGATCGAGGCCCTGGCGGACGTCGATGCCGCCAAGCTGCTCGGCGAAGTGGCGCAGCTCGCCGAGCAGGGGCCGGACTTCGGGGCGGTGCTCGACGACATGGCGTCGGTCCTGCACCGCCTGGCCATCGGCCAGATGGTGCCCCAGGCCCTGGATAACGGCCATGGCGATCGTGAGGCGCTGCTCGAGCTCGCCGGACGCTTCACCGCCGAAGACGTGCAGCTTTACTACCAGATCGGCATTCAAGGCCGCGCCGATATGGCCCACGCGCCGGACCTGCGTACCGCGCTCGAGATGACCTTGCTGCGGATGCTGGCGTTCCGTCCCCAGGGGGTGCCGAAGCCTGCTCGCACGCCGTTGCCGATGCGCGCAGACACCAGCGCCACAGGCGCTGGTGCGCCACAGGGCGGGCACGCTGCACAGCCGCCGCAGGCCCAGCCGATCGGCGAGGCCGCGGCCGACGCGCCGGTTCAGGCGGCTCAGGCCCCGTCCGCATCAAGCGCTCAGCCAGCGTCTTCCAGTGAGCCTGTCGCAACCCATAGCGAGCCGCCGCCCTGGGAGGGCGGCGCTCCCGAGGACCCTACGCCGGGCGCTGATGCGCCCGACCCCCAGTCTGCATCAGCCGCCGCGCCAGTCGGCTCAGACCAGGCGTCTCTGGTTCGGGAGCCAGCGGCGCAGCCCGAAGTGCAGGCTGAAGTGCAGCCAGAAGTGCAGGCTGAAGCGCAGCCCGAAGTGCAGGCTGAAAGATGCCCCGACGTACCGCCCGAGACGCGCCCTGAGCGACAGCCTGAAGCTTGCCCTGAGAGACAGCCTGAGGCTCGCCCTGAGAGACAGCAGGCGCCGCCCGAGCAGCACGCTGCGCCCGTCGAGTCACCCGGTGACGCGGGCGCTGGCCAGGTAGAAGCGGGCCAGATGGAGGCGGGCCAAGTAGAAGCGGGCCAGATGGAGGCGGGCCAAGTAGAAGCGGGCCAGATGGAGGCGGCCATGGCGGCGGGCGGCGAGGACGGCGTCATTGCCAACGCATCGCCCGCGCAGGAGGCGGTGGCGTCCGTGATGGCATCGCCGGAGATTGGCGATGACGCCGCATCGATGGCGCAAGGGGCGCCGCTGGAGACCACCGGGGCCGAACCCGCCATGGCGGCGGGCGTCGAGGCGGCCAGTGCCAGTACGCCGCCGGGAGCGCCCGGGCACTTGACCCACACGCTGTGGCTCGCCGGCTTCGATGAGCTTGGCGTTTCCGGCCTGACGCGCAACCTGGCCGCCCACTGTGTGGTGGTCGAAGACGACGGATCACGCCTGCTGCTGCATCTGGACCCGTCTCAGGCGGCAATGAACGCCGAGGTGCACGTCACGCGTATTCGAGAGGCCCTGGACGCCGTCGGCTACCCACGGCGGCTCGATATCGTGGCCACCGAACTGCCCGGCGACGTGGAGACCCCGCGGCAGATGGCCGAACGCCTGGGCGCAGAACGTCATGCCGAAGCGGTTGAGGCGCTCAAGCGTGATCCCCATATACTGAAACTGCAGCAGGCCTTCGGCGCTCGGCTGGTGGAATCCACGGTGACGCCGGCCGATGGCGAAGGCGCAACGCGCGCCAAGGGCCGGCGTTAGGCCCGAAAGGCTGCCAAGAACACCCACGGCGGCTCGGGTGTCGAGCCGCTACCTGGCGCGGTTGGAGTCAAGCCGATGGGCGCGAACCGGTGCTATCGAGCCACGACCGCGCAACGACCGCCACAGCAGTACCGCCATGAAGAGGAACCAGCGATGATGAAAGGTGGAATGGGTAACCTGATGAAGCAGGCCCAAGAGATGCAGGAAAAGATGCAGCGGGCCCAGGAAGAAGTCGCCAAGGCCGAAGTGCTGGGTGAGGCCGGTGCCGGCATGGTCAGGGTGACCATGAATGGGCGTCATGACGTCAGCAAGGTCGAGATCGATCCGAGCGTCATGGACGAGGACAAGGAACTGCTCGAGGATCTGCTCGCCGCCGCGGTCAATGACGCCGTACGCAAGGTCGAGACCAGCTCCAAGTCGGTAATGGAAGAGGCCACCGCCGGGATGAACCTGCCGCCCGGCTTCAAGATGCCATTCTGATGAAGGCGTGAGTGGCCGCCGTGCCGGGGCTCCGGCACGGCGGCCGTGGCCCCGTCGCCCGCCGCCGCGATCAGTCGTCGCGGCGGGCGCTGTTTTCCGCGACTTCCCGCCATTGCCAGCGAGTAGAATCGATGAGTTTTTCCCCCCTGGTCGAGCAGTTGATGGACGCGCTGCGGGTATTGCCCGGCGTTGGTCCGAAGACGGCCCAGCGCATGGCCATGCATTTGCTCGAACGCAATCGCGAGGGCGGTGAACGACTGGCCGGTGTGATGCGCGAGGCCGTCGAACGCGTCGGCTATTGTCGGCGTTGCCGCACCCTGACCGAGGAGGAGTTGTGTGGGCTGTGTCAGAGCCCACGCCGCGACGATACCTTGCTGTGTGTGGTCGAGTCCCCCGCGGACATGCTGGCCATCGAGGAAGCCGGTGGCTTCATGGGGCGCTACTTCGTGCTCCACGGCCATCTGTCGCCCCTGGATGGCATCGGCCCCGAGGATATCGGCCTCGATCAGCTCGAGACATTGATGGAAAACGAGTCGATCGAGGAGGTCGTGCTGGCCACCAATCCAACCGTCGAAGGCGAGGCGACAGCCCATTACATCGCAGCGCAGATTCAGCGCCACGGTGCACGGCTGTCGCGGCTGGCCTATGGTGTTCCCATGGGTGGGGAACTCGAGTACGTCGACGGCGGCACCTTGAGTCGCGCCTTTTCCGGTCGCCTGCCGTTTCAGGGCGAATGAAGCCCCTTTTGCTGGACGTTTGAATGCCTGTCACTCCCGATATTCGATGGATCGATACCGCCGCCGCCCTGGACGCCGCCTGCGCGAGTCTCACGGATGCCCCTGTTCTTGCACTCGACACCGAGTTCTTCCGCGAGAAGACCTTTCATCCGGTGCCTGCGCTGGTGCAGGTCTGTGGTGGTGGCCCGGCTTACCTGATTGATCCTCAGGCGCTGGCCTGCACCGATGCCTTTCGCGCATTGCTGACCAATGCCGCCCCCAAGTTGTTGCACGCCAGTAGCGAGGATCTCGAGGTCTTCGCCCACTGGGCCGGGCTGATGCCGGAGCCGCTGGTCGATACCCAACTCGCCCAGGGGTTGCTCGGTGACGATGCCGCCATGGGGTACCAACGCCTGGTCGAGCATTGGGTCGGTGAGACCCTGCCCAAGGAAGAGACTCGCTCCAACTGGCTCGAGAGGCCCTTGTCCGAGGCTCAGCTCAGCTACGCAGCGCTGGATGTCGTCTACCTGCTGGAGGTCTGGCAGCATCAACATGAGGCGCTGACGCGCCTGGGCCGGCTCGACTGGGTCGCGGCAGACTGTGCCGAGGTGTTGGCGCAGTCCGAACGCTCGGAGGCCTCCGACGGCCAGTGGTATCTGCGTCAGCGCCAGCTATGGCGGCTAACGCCGGTCCAGATCGAGGCCTACCGACTGATGACCACCTGGCGCGAAGGCGAAGCCCGAGTTCGCGATCTGCCGCGGGGCTGGCTGATTCACGACAAGGTGCTCTACGCCATCGCCGAACGCATGCCGGAGAATCGCTACGAGCTGGCCGAGGTCGAAGGCGTCAAGCCGCCGCTGGTAAAACGCGAAGGCGATGCACTGCTGGGCATGGTCAGAAAGGCGCGTCACAGCGATGCCGAGTCCTTGCCGGCGGCTCCCCTGTCGCCGATGCTGCCGCCGTTCAAGAAACGCCTGAAGGCGCTGAAGAAGGTGGTGAATGCCGATGCGGAGATGCTTGGAGTGGCCCCCGAGGTATTGATGCGGCGCCGCGAACTCGAGGGTCTGGTGACCGCGAGCCTGCGGGGCGAGCGTCTGCCGCTGCCAAGCGGGTGGCGGGGAGAGCGGCTCAACGAAGGCCTCGAGGCGGCGATCAAGGAATTCGCAGAAGTCAGCTGAAGGGCGTTAACGTCGGTGGCTCCGGTCACCGGCCACCGCGGTCCGGTCAAGCCGGGCCTTGATGAGTCGAGAGAGTGATGAGCCAAGAGACGATGAAAGGCAAGCTCCTGTGCGAGGTGTTCAAGAGCTCGCGCATGGAGGAGATGTATTTGTACGTGGACAAGCAGCGTGGCCTGGCGGATGTGCCCGAGGCCCTGCTCGAGCGTTTCGGCAAGCCGGCGCCGGCCATGACCATGATCCTGACCGCCGAGAAGGCCCTGGCCCGCACCTGTGGGGCCGACGTCATGGCCGCCATCGCCGACAAGGGCTTCTACCTGCAGATGCCGCCGGCCAAGGACGACTATCTGCTGGACCTGTACCGCACTCCCACCGAGTCGCGCTACTGACAGGACGAGATGCGGCAAGATGCGCAGAGATGCGACGCGAGGACGTCGGCCGGCGCCTCGTCTTGCCTGACTTGTCTCGGCTTGACATAGGGGGGAACGAGCCTGCGCAGAGAGGCCGATGCCTCCGATTGATTGATTCCCTAACCGACCCGTGACCCGCCATGAGAGAACGCTTCTGGGAGCGCTACGCGCTCGACGAACTTACCCCGCAGGAGTGGGAAGCCCTGTGCGACGGCTGTGGCCAGTGCTGCCTGCTGAAGTTTCAGGACGACGATACGGGCGATCTTGCGGTGCTCAACCTGTCTTGTCGGCTGCTCGATACCCAGGCCTGTCGCTGCAGTGACTACGACAACCGTTTCGCGCAGGTACCGGACTGCACGCGCTTGACCCCGGAGCTCGCCGGTGAGTTCAAGTGGCTGCCGCATTCCTGCGCCTATCGCCGCCTGTCCGAGGGGCGGCGTCTAGCGGGGTGGCATCATCTGATCAGCGGCGACCCTGAGCGCGTGCACCGCAAGGGCATTAGCGTGCGCTCTTTCGCCGTGTCCGAGGAGGGCGTCCCCGAGGAGTGCTATGAAGACCACATTATCGCGGTGATCCCCATCGATGATTGAGGCCCACCGTTGGCGCTCCGGGATGACGCCGGGAGTCGTGGCCAGGCTGTGCTGCCGCTGGGCGATGGGAATCGAGTGCTTTCGCTCGGGGGGCTCGCGGGCGAGCTCTGAGTGCTCTGGCGGTGAATAACAGTAGGGCGTGCGCGGTAAGTTCGCCCCGAAAGCTCTCTTCGCTCTGCAGCAGGTCGCCGTCCCAGGTGAAGACGGTCAGCCTGTCGGCGGCGCCTGGCGCTTTGACCCGCTTGTAGATGCACTGGCCGAGGCCATCGTAGGGTTTTACATGACATGTATGTCATCAAGTTCTATTCTTATTTTCTTATCCGCTGATTTTATCAGGGTCGCTTCCAAACTGAGATCTGATCTTCCTTCTTGCTCTGTCCATAGGTCAAATCTAATGGACCATGTGTCAGCGTCAGCTATGTCAACTTTTATAGCATCAATGTCAGAAAATGCGCTATTTGGTGGTTGGATAAGATTTCTTCCGTAACCATCTACGGCATTGCTAATTTCTTTAGAGGTTAGGCGGATGCCGTCCGTTTCTTTTTCCAATGATGAGTATTGCTTCTGAACCAGTTGGTCCACAATTTTCCTCACAATTCTCTCGATTTCATTTTTTGTCATGAGTTTATCTATCTCCTGTTTCCAGGGGTGCGTGTTGGAGTTGTTTTTTCAACACCAATGTCATTGAAATATTCATCAGCCCTCAGGATGGCGTTTCTCGATTCTTCTTGACTTACCCCTGACTGGCGAAGCGCTTTATAACCGATTCTTCGCTCTGCACCATAAGTTCCACCTCCAGCAGCTTGTCGCTGTACCTGAGTAGCGGTGTGGTGTGGAGTCCCGGTAGAGGATGCGGGGCCTTCGAGTTGTATTCCGGGGGCATCATTAGTTTTGTAGCCGGGCAGGTCTCGCACAGCAGCGTCCTGGATGACGTGATGCGCGTCCTTTCGCCCGCTCCTACGTAGATCTCCGACTGTTGGTCCACATTTATTCTCACACCCACTCAACCCCAGCGGATCCACCCATCCGGTGGGATTCGGCGCGTATTGATACAGGTTGGTGCCACCCGCGAGTCCAATCGGATCCTGGGTGGTGAAGCGCCCTATCTCCGGATCATAGTAGCGGAAGCGGTTGTAGTGAAGGCCTGTCTCTTCGTCGTGGTACTGCCCCTGGAAGCGGAAGGGGTTGTCGGTGGTGTTTGGGTTGCCGTTGCCGTCGGTGGCCTTGGTGAGCTTGCCCCAGGCGCGGTACTGGCCGATCCAGGCGAGGTTACCGTCGCTGCCGGCGAGCTCCAAGGGCGTGCCGAGGTGGTCGGTCTGGAAGTAGTAAAGCGCCTGGTTTCAGGTAAACGACTGATCATCGGAGACTTTGTGTGCAATCAGGATCAGGAAAATCAATCGAAGGCATGGTTTTCAGCGTCATCGAATGTACGGTATATTTCCCCCCATGCCAATATGTGGAGATCATCCTTGTTAATGCCAGAGACTAGCTTTTCTGGCGAGCAATTAAGTTTGGCTACAAAAACAAAGAAAGGGAAGTTTTTTATATTAAAAATATTTTCACCTTCATGTCTTCCAGATAGTATTATGTTAGAGATGTCTTCGCTGAATCCAAAGGTTTGGCCAATGACTGGAGGGTCAATGTTTGCCAAGACGCACTCCTTTCCTGTGTCAAAAAAGAATTTTTTTATGAAGTTGCATCTCCTTGTTTTTGAAAAAACAATGCTGTCAAGGGAGGATAGGTAATACACGCTCTGTTTCATAATGTCAGAACTCCGGATTTACGCCGCTAACTCGATTTACTTTGACGGAGCCGTTATCAAGGGCGTTTGGAATGATGTATTCAGGGATGCCGCCAGTTGTCCCATCTAAAGGAAGTGCCGAACGTGTTTTAACTACTCCGGTCGGATCTTGGAGTGTGCCTTCTATAACAAAGCGTCCAGAATTTTTTGCCCCACTCGCTCCTCCGGAAGGTAGCCCCGCTGCGTCGCGGTAGTTTTCTACACTGGAGGGACTTTGTGGTGACCATGAAGCACCACCTGCAGCGGCGTCACCACCATAAACTCTGTAAACGGTTTGGCCTTTCTCAGGAGTGGGAAGGAGCGCATTGGGGCATCTACATCCGCTACTCCCACTCAACCCCAGCGGATCCACCCATCCGGTGGGATTCGGCGCGTACTGATACAGGTTTTCGCCACCCGCGAGGCCAATCGGGTCCTGGGTGGTGAAGCGCCCTATCTCCGGATCATAGTAGCGGAAGCGGTTGTAGTGAAGGCCTGTCTCTTCATCGTGGTATTGGCCCTGGAAGCGGAAGGGGTTGTCGGTGGTGTTTGGGTCGCCGTTGCCATCGGTGGCCTTGGTGAGCTTGCCCCAGGCGCGGTACTGGCCGATCCAGGCGAGGTTGCCGTCGCTGCCGGCGATCTCCAAGGGCGTGCCGAGGTGGTCGGTCTGGAAGTAATAGAGCGTTTGTTTGGCCAGTTGGTGGTCGGTGTACAGCACCGTGCCGCTGCCGGTTTTCTGCTCGATGGCCTTGTAGTGCGCCTCCAGCTTGGCCGCGGGGATAAAGCTGCCGGGCTCGAACAGGTAGCTGACGCGGCGCTCCGGGGTGATGCCGGGAGTCGTGGCCAGGCTGTGCTGTCGCTGGGCGATGGGGACCGAGTGTTTTCGCTCGGGGTTCTCGCGGGCGAGCTCTGAGTGCTCTGACGGCGAATAAAAGTAGGGCGTGGGTGGCAGCGTTCCGAGAAAGCTCTCTTCGCTCTGCAGCAGGTCGCCGTCCCAGGTGAAGACGGTCAGCCTGTCGGCGGCGCCTGGC